>DASZPU010000675.1:0-7530 GCA_035550195.1 Nannocystaceae bacterium | reverse complement strand
GCCTCGAGCACCTCGTGCACGGCGCGCACGGTCGACGGGCCGCGCTCCCACAGCACCGTGAGGATCTCGGTCTCGGCCGCGGTGGGCTTGGGTACCGCCATGGTCGAGCCCAGTCTACGAAGGTCATCGTAGATGTCAACGAAAAGTTTCGTAGATGCCCGTCGTCACATCGTCGGCGCTGGGACATCTATTTCGACGAATGACCCACTTGGTCACGGGAGCGACGGGATTCGTGGGCGCGGCGATCGCGTTGGAGCTGCTCGAGCGCACCAGCGACGACCTCGTCGCGATCGTGCGCCCGGGCAAGGACAGCGCGCTCGCGCGGTTCCGGCAGGCGCTGGTCGGCGCCGCACGAGCCTACGATCGTGCGCTCGACGTCGACGCCGCGCTCGCGCGCTGTCGTGTCGTCGCCGGTGACGTCGCGCGTCACTGCTGCGGCATCACCGACGAGCACATCGGACACGTCACGCAGGTCTGGCACTGTGCCGCGTCGCTGCGCTACGAGGATCGCTTCGCCGCCGAGATCACCGCCTGCAACGTGGACGGCACGCGCAACGTGCTCGCGCTCGCCGGCGCGCTCGGTGCCGAGTGCTTCAACTACGTCAGCACGGCGTACGTCGCGGGTCGCCGCGGTGGGCGCGTGCGCGAGGAAGTGCTGACCGACGCGGTGCCCAACAACTGCTACGAGGCCACGAAGCAGGCGGCCGAACGCCTCGTGCTCGCGAGCGACTTCTCGCGCGTGCGCATCTTCCGGCCCAGCGTCGTCGTCGGCCACACGCGCACGCTCGGTGCGACCACCTTCTCCGGCTACTACGGCTTCATCCGCCAGATGGTGCAGTTCCGCGGCATGACCGAGCGCGTGCAGCGTGGGCTGCTCGCGGGCACGCCGGTGCGACTGCGCATCGATCCCGACGGCACGATCGACCTCGTACCGATCGACACGGTCGCGCGCGAGGCCGTCACGTTGGGGCTCGGTGCGGAGCACGCGGGCATCTATCACCTCACCCACGCAGCGCCGCCGCCGATCGAGCTCGCGGTGCGCACGGTGTTCGCGCTGCTGGGGCTGCACGAGCCGCTCTTCGTGCGCGAGCGCGAGGAGCTCGGCTGGCTCGATCAGAAGCTCGACGACCGGCTCGAGTTCTACCGCTCGTACATCATGGCGAATCGCACCTTCGATCGCAGCCGCACCGATGCCGCGCTCGGCAGGACCCGCATCGCGGCCCCAAACTACGACGCCGCCGCGATCGCGGCGCTCGGGCGTTGGTACCTCGATCATCTCCAACGCGAGCGCGCGGCGCTGCCGGTGGCGCGCTGACATGGCCGCGTTCGTCGTCGGTACCGGACGCTGTGGCTCGACGATGCTCTCCGCGCTGCTGCGGGAGCATGCCCACGTGCTCAGCCTGTCCGAGGTGCTCAGCTTCGCCACCGATCTCGGCGGCCGCATCGCGGAGTGTTTCGCGCCCACGCCGATCGACGCGCGCGCGGCCTGGCACATCCTCGCCGGCGCACATCCCAAGCAGACCACGATGCTGCGCCACGACGTGGTGATGCCGGAGGTGCGCTATCGGCCCTCCGCGCACGCGCGCTTCGATGCGGTCACCGGCGTGCCCGCGATCCTGCAGACGGCGCTGCCGCACCTGTCCGACCAGCCCGATGCGCTCTACGCCGAGCTCGAGGCGTTCGTCGCCACGCGACCGGTCGCGCCGATCACCGCGCACATGGCCGCGGTGTTCGAGTGGCTCACGCAGCGCTTCGGCAAGCGCGCGTGGATCGAGCGCTCGGGCGGATCGTTGCGCGTCGTGCAGCGCCTGCGCAGTGCATTCCCGGAGGCGCGGTTCCTCCACCTCGTGCGCGACGGTCGTGCGTGCGCGCTGTCGATGAGCAAGCACCTCGGCTTCCGCATGGCGCTGCTCGGCATGCAGCTCACGGAGATCCTCGGCGTCGATCCCTACGAGTCGAGCGACCGCACGTGGATCGGCGACCTGCCCGACGAGCTCGTGCCGTTCCTGCCCGAGCACTTCGACGGCCAGGCTTTCCGCGACTACCGGCTGCCGTTGCCGTTGTTCGGGCACTACTGGTCCGGCGAGATCGTGCAGGGGCTGCGCGAGCTCGCGGAGGTGCCGGCCGATCGTGTGCTGACGATGCGCTACGAAGACTTCGTCGCGACGCCGCGCGCTGCCATCGCGCGCGTCGCCGATTTCCTCGGGCCCGAGCTGCACGACGAGGGCTGGGTCGAGCGCGTCGCGGCCCACGTGCACGCGTCGTCGCCGAGCTTCGCCGAGGTCGACGACGCGACGATGCGCGCGCTCGCGGACGCGTGCGCGCCGGGATTCGCGGCCCTGCGGGAGCTCTATCCGGAGCTCCCGCGGTGAACGAAGCCCATCCCCACGATGCGGTCGCGGTGGTGCCCGATCGGATCCCCGCCGCGGATCTGCGCGCGCTCTCGCAGATCTCCGACGCGCGTGCATGGCTCGCGATCGCGACCGAGTGGGCAATCATCGCCACGGCGATCGCGATCGGCAGCACGACCGCGAGCTGGCCGCTGCGCGTGCTCGCCGTGCTGGTCATCGGCGCGCGCCAGCACGCGCTCACCGTGCTCAACCACGACGCCACGCACTATCGGCTCTTGCGCTCGCGTCGATGGAACGAGTGGGTCGCGAATCTGTTGCTCGCGTGGCCGATGTTCATCTCGGTGCAGGGCTTCCGTCACTTCCACGGCGACCACCATCGCTTCCTCGGCGAACCCGGCGACGGCAATCGCGAGCTGTGGCACACCCACGACGCGCAGGGTCGGCTCGCGCCCGAGTGGCGCTACCCGAAGCGCTGGGCCGCGCTCGCGTGGAAGATCGTGCGCCGCGCTGCGTTGGTCACCGGGCTCTTCTGGATCGCGCGCGGACTCGTCGGTGGCTTCCTCTACGGCGTGCCGCCGCTGCAGCGCGTCGCACGAATGATGGTGCTCGGGCTCGCGATCGTGCTGCTCACGCATGGGCACGCGTGGCTCGGCTTCGCGACGTGGTGGGTGCTGCCCTACTGCACGTGGCACGCCGCCGCGCAGTACCTGCGCCTGGTATGCGAGCACTCGGCGATCGCCGCGAGCGACCCGCGCTACGGCACGACGCGCTCGACGATCCCCGGTGCGCTCGCGCGCTTCTTCGTGCTGCCGCGCAACATCGGCTACCACGTCGAGCATCACTTCTATCCCAGCGTGCCGCACTACAACTTGCCCGCGCTGCACGAGCGATTGATGCGACAGCCCGGCTACGCCGCGGGCGTGCAACAGACGCATTCGCTGATCGCTTCGCTCGCGCAGTGCGTGCGCTAGATTTCGATCTCGCCGACGAGGTACGGCGCGCACCGACCGGCCATGCGCACGCGATCGCCGACGAGACGACAGCGCAGCTCGCCGCCGCGCGGCGACACCTGCCGCGCTTGCAGCGTGGCGCGCCCCAGTCGCTGCGCCCAGTACGGCACCAGCGTGCAGTGGGCGCTGCCGGTCACCGGATCTTCGTCGATGCCGGCGTGCGGTGCGAAGTAGCGCGACACGAAGTCGACCTCGCGCCCCGGCGCGGTGACGATGAGCCCGTCGCCGTCCATCGCCTTCACGAACGCGAGGTCGGGGCGCACCGCGAGCACGGCCGCTTCGTCGTCGAGCACCGCCATGTACTTGCGTGCGCGCCACAGCGATCGCACCGGCACGCCGCCGAGCGCAGCGTCGAGCCCTGCGATCTTCGCGACCTCGCTCGGTGCGCGCGCGGGGAAGTCGAGCTCGAGCAGCTCGCCGTCCACGCGCACGAGCAGCTCACCGGCCTCGCGCGTCGCGAAGCGCAGCTCGTCGCCCTTCGCGAGCCCGATGCGTCGCAACACGAACGCGCTCGCGAGCGTCGCGTGGCCGCACAGATCCACTTCGATCGCCGGTGTGAACCACCGCAGATCGAAGTGCGCATCGTCGAGCTTGCGCACGAACGCGGTCTCGGCGAGGTTGTTCTCCGCCGCGATCGATTGCAGCGTCGCGTCGGGCAGCCAGTCCTGCAGCACGCACACCGCGGCCGGATTGCCGGCGAAGCGACGGGCGGTGAAGGCATCGACTTGATGGATCGGGATCCGCATCGGCGCGGTCAGCGTAGCGACCTCGACGGGGTCGCGTCTCCGCGAGATCTCGCCCCGCCGAGCCGCCCAAGTACCGGGCATGGCACGACTTATTACATGGCGAATTTTTCGTATTGAAAAATACTTCTGTTCATTCAGATAATACCGAGCCATGTTCAGCAAGCGCCGCAAGCCCGAGCCCGCCGAGTTGAAGGCCCTTCCCGCGCCCGCACCCATCGCGCCCGCGCCGGTCGTCGTCGTGCCGCCGGAGCCCAAGCGCTGCGCCAACGTGATCGCTGCCGATGCGCGGATCGGCGGCTCGATCACCGCGGCCCAGGATCTCGAGATCGCCGGCATCGTGCACGGCGACGTCGAGTGCCACGCGAAGCTGATCGTCGCGAAGGGCGGTGAGATCCACGGCCAGGTCATCGCGCGCGAGCTCCTCATCGACGGCCTCGTCGAAGGCGACGTGGAAGTGTCGGGCAAGCTCGCGGTCGGAGCCGCGGGGCGCTTGCTCGGCGACGCGTCGGCGCGGACGGTGTCGATCGAAGAGGGCGCGATCGTCAGCGGCGCGTGCTCGATGGGCGTGCGCCCACCGCCGGCCGCACCCGGAGAGCCCGAGACGATCCTGATGAGCCGCATCGTCGACGACGACGAGGATCCGCTCGCGCTGCGCTCCGCGCTGCGCACCGGCTGATCACCGCATCACTCGTCCGCGGGCGGCAAGCTCGGCGCGCTCGCAGCAGCGGGCAACGCCTGCTTCGCGGTATCGATCGCGGCGACCGCAGGCTCGGGATCGGGCGTGCCGATGTTGGTCACGCGGCGCTTGCCCTGCGCGTCGTGCCACACGAGGCGAACCGCGCGACCACCATCGCCGGGCATGTTGTACATCCACTCGCCGTCACGCGAGCGTCGGATGCCCCAGCCACCGAACTTCTTCCAGTCGTAGTGGATCGCCTCCGCGCTCTCGATCGCCGCGGTGGGGATCGTGGGACCGAAGAGCCCGTACTGCACCTTCACGGCGCGCTCGCTGATCGTGAAGCGCAGCACGGCGAAGAGCGCCCACATCACGAAGCCGAGCGGGATGAGGAAGATGCCGGTGGCCCACGCTGGCGTCGCGAGCAGCGCGAGCCCGACGAACACGTTGATGCCGGTGAGCAGCTGCAACCACTTCGGTGCGGGTCGCTTGCCGCGGTAGAGCACGGTGCCCTGCCCCGACATGTACTCGCGCTCGTACGCGTCGAGTGTGGTGGGCTCGGCGCGCGCGAGTGCGGTGGGCTCGTTGCGATCGCTCATGCCTGACAGCTGGAACAGAAGAAGGTGACGCGTTCATCCTGCCCCATGGCGCGGCGCGAGACTGCAGTGCCGCAGCGGCGGCAGGGCTGGCCGGCGCGATCGTAGACCCACAGGCGCTCGTGGCGGGGCAGCGCGCGTGTCGGCGCGACGGCGCGGATGGTGTCGCGCGTGCCGAGGCGCATGCTCGCCTGCATGAGCAGGCGTGCGAGCGCGAACGACTCGGCGAGCGCGGCGTCGTCGAGCGCGGAGATCGGCGTGAGCGGGGCGAGGCCGCGCAGGAACAGCACCTCGCTCTTGAAGACGTTGCCGACGCCCGACGCGATGGACTGATCGAGCAGCACGTCGAGCATCGGTCGCTGCGGATCGGAGCTCGCACGCGCACGCGCCACCACGTCGGCGACCTCGAGCTCGGGTGCGAGCAGGTCGGGGCCGACGCGCCGCAGCGTCTGCACGAAGCGCGGATCGCCGCGGCTGGTCCAGTCGGCGTCGCGCGCGTTCCTCCACACGAATGCGTCTTCGTCGGTGGCCACCACCGCGCTGGTGTCGTCGCGGATGCGGACCGCGTCGATCGTGGTGCGATGGATCCGGCCGGGCATGCCGAGATGGATCCGCAACACGCGATCGGGATCGACGGCGACGAGCAGGTGCTTGCCCACCGCTTCGACGGCCGCGATGTGCATGCCCGGTCGCAGCACCTCGCCGTGCGCACGCACGAAGATCCGTGCGGGCGTGCGACCGACCAAGCGCGGCGCGATGCGGTTCGCGATGCGATGGATCGTGTCGCCCTCGGGCATCAACGCACCTCGAGGGTGAGCCCGCGGACGTCGCCCTCGAAGTCGGCGGCGCGCAACGCCTGCGAGAACCGTGACGTGCGCGCGGGCTCGCCGTCGATCGTCTCGATGCGCAGCGTCTTGCCGCGACGCTGCTCCGCGACCTTCGCGAGGCCACGCAACGCGATCTGCAGCACCGCCGCGTCGTCGGCCGCAGGGAACGTGACGAGCCGCTTGCCGCCGCGCTCGATCCACAACACCGGCATGCCGTCGACCGACACCACCGACGCACCCGCGCTGCGTCGCGGACCGCCGCCGCGATCGCTGCCTTCGCGCAGCGGCCACGGCAGCATCGCGCCCCACGGTTGCGCGGGGTCGGTCGCGGCGAGCACGAGCGACGTGCCGCTCGGCGCCTGTCGCAGCGTGCGCAGGCGATCGACGGCACCGGGCGCCGCGAACTGCGAGCCGCCCAGGCCTTCGACGAACCATCCGCGGCGCACCTTGCCGTGATCTTCGAGCTCGCGGAGCACCCGCGAGATCGGTGCGAAGCCGCCTTCGATCGCTTCGAGCGACAGCACGTCGCGCGACACGAGCCCGTAGCGCGCGAGCAGCATCTGCGCGCGGGCCAGCGCACGCTCGGTGACGCCGACCTCGGGACCGATCAAGTCGCGCACGAGCGACCAACGTCCGCCACCCGTGCGCAGCGCGGCCTGGGCCCTGCCCTTCGCACCGCCGACGAACGCACGCAGCGGCAGCATCGTGTCGTTGGTGACGAGGCCGGCCCACACGAGATCCCACAGCGCTTCTTCGAGCTCGGCCAGACGCACGTCGGCACCGGCTGCGCGCTGCAGCTCGACCACGAACGATGCGCCGCGCGTGCCGAGGTGATCGAGGATCGCACGGCGCACATCGTCGAGGCCCTCGGGCACCACCGCGGCATCGAGCAACGCGCCGACGCGATCGCGGCGATAGAGCGCGATGCGACCGTCGCCGGGACCGAGCGCACCGTGGCCGACCCACACGATCTCGCCCTGCGCACCGAGCTCGTCGAGCATGCGCGTGTGGAACCCGGGCACGCGCGCGGGCAGGATCGATTGCTCGAGCTCGGAGTACGCGATGGGCAGACCTTCGAGCGTCGCGATGCACTCGAGCAGGCGCGCGGGGCCGTGCGCCGGATCGCCGACGCCCTGCCACGCGGGCAGGAAGCGCGCGAAGGTGGCGGCATCGACCGCAGCGATCTCGTGGCGCAGCTTCGCGAGGCTGCGCCGCTTGATGCGACGCAGCACGTCGGCGTCGCAGAAGTACTGGCCCTGCGCGTGCTCGCCCGGTCGCAGCTGCCCGACGATCGCCGCGCCGCTGCCGACGAGCTCGCGCAGCA
>DASZPU010000674.1:0-3289 GCA_035550195.1 Nannocystaceae bacterium | reverse complement strand
CAGCATCGCTGTTGCATCGCCTCGGCGTGCACGTGCGTGCCTACGATCGCAATCGCGAGGCGGCGCTGCCCGAAGGCATCGAGGATCATCGCGGCGGTGACGAGCCCAGCGCGTCGGCATACGTCGGCGTCGATCTCGTGGTGCTCTCGCCCGGTGTGCCGCCCGAGAAGCCGCGCGAGCTGCAGCGGCGCTGGGCTCCGCACGCGCAGGTCGCCGGCGAGCTCGGCCTCGCGCTCGAGCTGGTGTGGCAGCGTCGCGGTGGTCCGTGGTCGCCGGTGCCGCTCGTCGAGATCACCGGCACGAACGGCAAGAGCACCGTCACTGCGCTCGTCGGCGAGCTGCTGCGCGCGGGTGGCTTCACGCCGTTCGTCGGCGGGAATCTCGGCACACCGTTGTGCGCCGCGCTGCTCGACGTGCTCGACGGCACGCTTCCTTGGCCCGACTCGCTGGTGCTCGAGTGCTCGAGCTATCAGCTCGAGACGCTGCCCGCGATCCCCAACGACGTCGGCATCGTGCTCAACGTGACGCCCGATCACCTCGATCGCTATCCCACGATGGAAGCGTACGCGGAGACGAAGGCCGAGGTGTTCCGCAACCTCGTGCCCGGCGGGCTCGCGTTGCTCGACGACGGCGGCGAGTACACCGAGCGCATCGTTCCGCAGCGCACCGACGTGAAGATCCTGCGCATCGGCGAGACCACGCATGCGGGCGTCGAAGGTCCCGGCGCCGGGCACACGCTCGTGCTCGGCGACGAGTCCTACGAGCGCGCGCTGCTGCAGCTGCCGGGGCGACACAATGCGAGCAACGCCGTGTTCGCGCTGGCCGCCGCGCGTCATCTCGGCGTGTCGCAGCAGGCGTGTCGCGACGGGCTCGCGAGCTTTCGCGGCCTGCCCCATCGCATGGTGCTCGTGCGCGAGCTCGATCGCGTGCGCTTCTACGACGACAGCAAGGCCACCAACGTCGCGAGCGCGCTCGCGAGCCTCGGTGGGCTCGACGAGCGCTTCGTGCTGATCGCTGGCGGCCGCGGCAAGGGCGACGATCTACGCCCGCTCGGCGAGCTGTTGCGCACGCGCGGCCGCGGCATCGTGGCGATCGGCGAGACCGCGGCGCAGTTTTTCGCGCTCGGCGACGGCGTCGTGCCCTCGGCGATCGCCGCCGACATGGCCGACGCGGTCGGGCGCGCGCGTGCGATGGCGCAACCCGGCGATGCGGTCGTGCTCGCCCCCGCGTGCGCGAGCTTCGACATGTTCCGGAACTACGCGCACCGCGGCGAAGTGTTCGCGGCGGCCGTGCTCGCGTTGCCCGGGACCTCCTAGCGCGCCCGTCGGCGATTGCAGTACGCTGCGCCCGATGCCCGTCGAGCCCAGCGAAGAGGAAGAGAAGTACTTTCTTGCCGTCGATGCCGAGACGCGTCGCAAGCTGCGCGAGACGCTCGAGGACAACGCGAAGGCGCTCGAGGTCGCGGGCAGCATCGCGACCGCCGTCGAGACCGACGACAAGGCGATCGCCGAACAGATCCGCAAGCTCGGCTTCGACGGCGAGACCGCGCGCGTGTTCGATCTGCTGCCGCTCGTGCACGTCGCGTGGGCCGACGGCAGCGTGCAGACGTCCGAGCGCAAGGAGATCATGAAGATCGTCGCGAAGCGTGGGCTCGGGCCCGACAGCCCCGGCGCGCGCGTGCTCGCGTCGCTGCTCGACGATCGTCCGCCCGAGACGTTCATGCGGCAGAGCCGCGAGATCCTGCGCAACCTGATCGCACGCACCGAAGGCCGCGCCGACGACATCGTCGAGCTGTGCATGAAGGTCGCGGCTGCGAGCGCGGGCTTCCTCGGCTTCGGCGAGCGCATCGACGACGACGAGCGCCGCCTCATCGCGGAGATCTCGCTGCACCTCGGCCAAGACGCCGGCGACACGGTGCTCGAAGACCTGGATTAGCTTTGGTCGCGCCGTCCGGCGCTCTTCCTGGCGCGCGCAGTCATGCTCGCTCTCCGCCGTGGCGAAGCCAGGTCGGGCTCGAGATTCGCTCGTTTCGCCGGTTTCTGGCGCTGCGCGGGTGGGCGTGCTGACCTGCCCGCCGTGTCCGATCCCGCCGCCTCTGCGAGCGACGTCAGCCTCGTCGAAGACGCGCCCAGCGAGGCGCCGCGGCGCGCGATGGATCCGTGGCTGTTCTTCGCCGCGGTCGCACTGTCGGCGCTCGGCCTCGTGATGGTCTACAGCGCGAGCTCGTGGCTCGGCTACACGCTGCACAAGGACTGGGGCTACTTCCTGCTGCGCCAGGCCGGCTTCCTCGGCGTCGGCGTCGTGATGCTGCTGGTGCTGAGCCGCTTCGACTATCGCCTCCTGCGTCGCTTCGCACCGCACCTGATGTTCGCCGCGCTCGCGATGCTGCTCTCGGTGCTCTTCGTCGGACAGGAGATCAACGGCGCGCGTCGTTGGATGCGCTTCGGTCCGCTCGGCATCCAGCCCTCGGAGATCGCGAAGGTGACGCTGGCGATCTTCCTCGCCGCCACGCTCGCGCGGCAAGGCGAGCGCGTTCGCATGTTCCGCACCGGCTTCCTGCCGGTGATGACGGTCGCATCGATCACGATGCTGCTGGTGCTGTTCGAGAAGGACCTCGGCACCACGATCCTGCTCGGCGCGCTGACGCTCGTCATGCTGTTCGTCGCGGGCACGCGGGCGAGCTACGTGGTCGCGGCGATCATGATCGCGGCGCCGCTCGTCTGGTATCAGATCGTCGGCGTCGAGTTCCGCCGCGGTCGACTCGAAGAGTTCCTCTCCGGCGACAGCTATCAGGTGCAGCAAGCGCTCATCGCCGTCGGCTCCGGCGGCACGTGGGGGCTCGGGCTCGGCAACGGCCGGCAGAAGTTGGGCTTCTTGCCCGAGAACCACACCGACTTCGTGCTCGCGACGATCGGCGAGGAGCTCGGCTTCGCGGGGATCCTGTTGGTGATGGCGCTGGTCGGATTGCTGGTGTGGCGCGGCTTCGTGATCGCGCGCAACTCCGCCGATCGCTTCGGCTGCTATCTCGCGACCGGCATCTCGTCGCTCTTCGGCTTGCAGGCGCTCGTGAACATGGCGGTCGTGCTCGAGGTGATTCCCGCGAAGGGCATCACGCTGCCGTTCATCAGCTACGGCGGCTCGTCGCTGCTCGCGGGCATGGGCGCGATCGGGATCCTGCTCAGTATCTCGCGCGCGGCCGAGCCGTGGCGGTGGAGCGACCAGCGCAGCAAGAGACGCCCGCGCAACGTGAAGCCGGAGCCCACCGAAGGGCGCCGCAATCACCGACGCG
>DASZPU010000673.1:0-41004 GCA_035550195.1 Nannocystaceae bacterium | reverse complement strand
CGCGATCGCGTCGGACGTCGCGCGGCGCATCGATGACGTGGACGGTGAGCGGGTGTCCGGCCGCATCGACGCGCGCGTAGAGGCGCGCGCGCTCGCTGCGTTGGATGAGCCCGATCTCCAGCACGACGTCGGTGCCGTGCGCGAGCAGCTCTTCGGTGATGCGCCAGATCTGATCGACGCATCGCTGCGCGCGCTCGACGTACCACTCGATCACGCCCGTCTCGGGTCGATCGGGACGGAAGAGGTTCGTCATCCACTCGTCGAGTGTCAGACGGATCGCGTGGTGCTCGCGACAGAGCGCGCGCGCATGGGTGGACTTGCCGGCCCCCACTGGGCCGACGACGAGATGGATCATCGCCACGGCGGCGATGCTACCAGGTGTCGCCCGACTCGCCGCCGCCGTCGTCCTCTTCGCCGCCGCCGTCGCTCTCTTCGTCGTCCTGATCGAAGTCTTCGCAGACCCCCGGGCAGTCCGACTCGGTGCCGCACTGGCCGTTGTCGCAGTTGGTGTAGTTGACGACGCCCGACTCGCAGTTGCAGTGGATGACGGGGCAATCGCTGGGCTGCTCGCACTCGGCGTTGTTGCCGTCGTCGTTGTTGCCGTCGTCGTTGTTGCCGTCGTCGTTGTTGCCGTCGTCGGAGTTGTTGCCGTCGTCGTTGTTGCCGTCGTCGTTGTTGCCGTCGTCGTCGTTGTTGCCGTCGTCGGAGTTGTCGCCGTCGTCGTCGCCGTCGTCGTCTTTGTCGTCGCACGCGACGCCGAGCGCCATGGGTGCGGTGAACGTGAGGGTCAGGAGCAAGAGCTTGCGCAGGAGCATGGTGGTGGTCTTCCGTCGCGGATTCGTCGACCGCGGTGCCCCAAGACGCGGGGGCCCGCAGCAGGTCGCGTTTTTTCTTCGGCCGGCCGAGGTGGCCCGTGGGCGGGCCAGCAGTGGCCCGTGGGCGGGCCACCGGGCCGGCCCGCGAGACGGCCGATCCGCGTCATCACAGCACTTCGTACGAGGGCATCGATCGTGCTCTGCGACGCGCGCATGGACACGCCGCGCTTCACCGGATTCCCCCCCGAGACCTTCGCGTTCCTCCGCTCACTCGCACGCCACAACGATCGCGAGTGGTTCGCAGCCCACCGCGACGAGTACGACGATGCTTGCGTCGCGCCGGCGCTCGCGTTCGTCGCGAACGTCGGGCCACGGGTCAAGTCGCTGTGCCCCGGCACGCAGTTCGACGCGCAGCTCGGCGGCTCGCTCTTGCGGATGCATCGCGACCTGCGATTCGTCCGCGACAAGAAGCCCTACAAGGACTACCTGGATCTGTGGTTCTGGCGCGGCGACGACAAGGGCCGCGCGGCGCCCAGCTTCGGTGTGCGCGTGCACGGCGATCACATCGTGATCGGTGCGGGCATCCGCGTGCTCGAAGGCGAGCTGCTCGCGGCGTATCGCGAAGCGGTGGCCGATCCTCGCAAGGGCCGCAAGCTCGCCACCGTCGTCGACGCGCTGTGCGACGGCGGTCGCTATGCGCTCGCGGGCAAGGAGCTCGCGCGCGTGCCGTCGGGGTTCGACGCGGAGCATCCGCGCGCCGAGCTGTTGCGTCGCACCGGCCTGTTCGTGGTGCACGACATCCCGGCGGGCAAGCGCGCGAGCTCGGCGAAGCTCGCCGACGAATGCGTCGAGCACTTCGAACGCATGGTGCCGCTGTGCAAGTGGTTGCAGCCACTCGCGGCGTGATCACCGACGCTGCGGCGCGGAGGCTGTCGCAGCGATCGTCACGGAATTGTTGCGTGTAAGGCGAGTGGCGAGCTCGCGCGTTTGCGAGGTGGAGACCGACATGAACATGACCGCTCGCATCCTTTCACTCGCGCTGTTGCTCACCGCCTGCACCCACGCCACCGATCGCGGCGGCGGCGAGACCGACTCGCCGTCGTCGCGCGTTCGACCGGGAGATCGGGGCGGCGCGACCACGCCGGCCGTGTCGCGACACAGCGCGTACTCCGACGCGAACAATGCGTTCGGCTTCGATCTGTGGCGAACGGTCCGCAAGGGCGACAACCTCGCGATCGCGCCGGCCAGCATCTCGCTCGCGCTCGGCATGACCTGGACCGGCGCGCGGGGCACCACTGCCGACGAGATGAGCCGAGCGATGCACCTCGGCGGCGACGTGCAGACGATGTCCGACGCGATGGGCGAGCAGCTGCGCGCGTGGAACGAGCACGGCGACGACTACGAGCTGCGCGTCGTCGATCGCCTCTTCGGTGAAAAGACCGCGAAGTTCGACGCCGACTTCCTCGCGCTCGTGCAGCGCTCGTTCGGCGCACCGCTCGAGCAAGTCGACTTCATCCAAGGCTACGAACGAGCGCGCGTGCACATCAACGACTGGGTCGAGGACTCCACCAAGGATCGCATCCGCGATCTGTTGCCCGAGGGCAGCCTCGACGAGCTGACGCGCTTGGTGCTCACCAACGCGGTGTATTTCAAGGGCGATTGGCAGCACGCCTTCGATGCCAACGACACCTACGACGGCACGTTCCACGTGCGCGGCAACGAGGCGTCGTCGCGCAAGCTGATGCATCAGTACGGCTCGTTCGGCTACGCGAAGCAGGACGGCGTGCAGATCGTCGAGCTGCCGTACAAAGGTGGCGACCTCGCGCTCGACATCGTGCTGCCCGATCGCAAGGACGGCCTCGACGAGCTCGCGCGCACGATCGACGAGACGCGCTTCGCAGCACTGGTCGGCGCGCTGCAGCCCACCGGCGTGCAGCTCACGCTGCCGAAGTTCGAGCTCGAGATGTCGGGCTCGCTCGCGCTGAAGGATCCGCTGAAAAAGCTCGGCATCGAGCTCGCGTTCACGACGGGCGCAGACTTCAGCGGCATCTCCACCGACATCCATCCGCTCTTCATCGACGACGTCTATCACAAGACGTTCGTCGCGGTGGACGAGGAGGGCACCGAAGCCGCGGCCGCGACGGCGGTGGTCATGCGCACCGAGAGCGCGGCGGTGATCCCCGACGGCAAGCCCTTCGTCGCGGATCACCCCTTCATGTTCGTGCTGCGCGACGTGAAGAGCGGCACGATCATGTTCCTCGGACAGGTCGTCGATCCGAAGTGAGCCTCACGGCGCGAGCGCGACGAGCACTGCGACGAGCAGGCCCGCCACGCACGCGCAGGCGATCGCGATCCGCCGCACACGCGTCGGATCGCGGGGCGGACGAACATCGATCAATCGCGTGATGAGCAGCGCCTCGATCCGGCGCACCTCGGTATCGTCCGCGTCTTCGGGGCCCACCAACGGTGATGTGGGCCGAGCCGCCGAACCGATCCTCGAAATTCCTCTCGCAGGGGCTGCGCCCCTACGGCACTCGCTCGAGTCGAGCCAATGCGGCTCGACTCGAACGGCGCCTACCCTCGGCCGCAAGAGCGGCCGCCCCCGCTGTGCGGGGGTTCGCTCGAAGTACTGGTCGCCTTCGGCTCCCACTACTTCGGCGAATTCACGGAGCGAGATACGCGGGTTGCGTGCCGGCGAGGGCGGGGGCCTTCGGCAACGCGATCGTGAGGATGAGGTAGAGCAGCAGGCCCTTGCCGAAGACGAGCAAGAGGGCGAGGAAGCCGGCGCGGATCCAGAACGGATCGATGCCGAAGCGCTCGGCGAGCCCACCGCAAACGCCGAAGAGCACCTTGTCGTCCTGCGAGCGCGTCAGTCGTCGGGTCACCTGTCGCCAATCCGCGTGGCCATCGGGCCATTCCCGACTGTGCGATCGGCCACTACGCGGCCAGCGCGTTGCGCTCCGCCAGCGCGGACGCGCTCGCGCGGCTGACGATCGCGGGCGCCTCCTGCACGAGCGCGGGATCGACGAGCGCTTCGACCATGAAGAGCGCGAAGTCGATGCGACGGGTGATGTTGCTCTTCAGCACCGGATCGCCGACGTGACGGCTCCACACCGGTAGACCTTCGCTCTCGCCTTCGGCGAGGCTGCTGCCGCGCACGACCGTCCACTTGCGATCGCTCGCGAAGATGCGGCGGCACGCTTCGACTTGATCGTCGATCTCGCCGAAGCGCACGAGCTTCGCGATCCACGTCGCGACCTTCAAGATGCCGAGGAACAGCGGCGAGTAGACGTCCTTGCCGTCGCGCGTGATGTGCCACCCGCACGAGAACACCAGGCGTGCGTGCGGCTCCGCGAAGTCGAGCACAGCCTGCGCGGTGCCGGAGGAGTACTGCTGCACGCCCCACGGTGCGAGCACCGTGAGCACGCCGTCGCAACCGGCGACTGCGCGGCGGATCACCTCGCGGTCGTTGGTCTTGCCCGGCACGATCGTGATGCGATCGCCGAACTTCGCCAGCTTCTCGACGCTCTCGGGCCGGCACACGCCGACGACTTCATAGCCGCGCGCGAGCGCGTGCTCGATCATGTAGTGCCCGAGCTTGCCCGAGGCGCCGACGATGCAGATGCGGTGTGGCTTGGTCATGGGACTGATCTAGCTCTGCAGGGATGAACCGACAATCCACAGGGATGTAGTCGTGCTATGCAAGAATGCATGGACTGGCGAACCGTCCGCTTCGACTGGAATCACGCCCGCGCCTTCCTCCTGACCGCCGAGGAGGGCTCTTTCTCCGCGGCTGGTCGCGCGCTGGGCATCGCGCAGCCGACCATCGGTCGCCAGGTCGCGGCGCTCGAGGAAGAGCTGAAGGTGACGCTGTTCGATCGCGTCGGCAACGCGCTCGCGCTGACCAACGCCGGCATGGACCTGCTCGAGCACCTGCGCACGATGGGCGAGGCGGCGACGCGGGTGTCGCTGGCCGCCGCGGGCAAGTCGGCGTCGATCGAGGGCACGGTGTGCATCACCGCGAGCGAGCTCATCGCGGCGCACATCCTGCCGCCCTTCATCGCGCGACTGCGGCGCGAGCACCCCGGCATCGAGCTCGAGATCGTCGCTGCGAACGCGCCCCGCGATCTGCGACGGCGCGAGGCCGACATCGCGATCCGCAACTTCACACCGACGCAGGGCGATCTCTTCGCGAAGAAGATCGCCGATCGCTACGCGCGCATGTACGCGAGCCCGGCGTATCTGAAGCGCATCGGCAACCCGAAGACGCCGGCCGGGCTCGCGAAGGCGGAGCTGTTCGCGTTCGATCGCACCGAGCTGATGATCAAAGGCCTGCGCGCGCTCGGGCTCGAGCTCACCACGCGCAACTTCCCGATCGTCACCGAGAACCACCTCGTGCAGTGGGAGCTCGCGAAGCAGGGCGTGGGTATCTGCATCGTCATGGAACAGGTCGGCGACGCCGAGCCCAAGGTGCGCCGCGTGCTGCCCGAGCTCCCGCCGCTGCCGGTACCGGTGTGGCTCGCGACCCATCGCGAGCTCAAGACCAGCCGACGCATCCGCGTGGTCTTCGACCTGCTCGCGGATGCGCTCGCGCAGTGATCAACGCCGCGGGTGCCGCGCGTCTAGTCGAGCGCAGCGAGGAAGCCCCAGAACGCGGGCCCGGCGAGCTCGTCTTGGCGCGAGTGATCCTGGCCCGCGGTCTGGCACCACACCACCGGGAAGCCGTCGTCGCAGCCTTGGTAGGCCTCGCACGGCGCCGGATCGATCGGCATCGTCGGCGCTGCGGTGTCGCAGTGGTTGCGCGCGAGATGATCGTCGCGCGCGCCCACGCTCGCGGAGATGTTCACGGTCTGATCGTCCGCATCGTGGATGAGCAGCGCCGCGACCTGTCCGGTGCACTCGCTGCCGACCTGTCCGCCGGCGATCGTCGCGACGCCGCGCAGCTTGTCGGCGCGCGCGCACGCGAGCATGTGCGTCATGAACGATCCGCCGCTGTAGCCGGTGGCGAAGCGACGCTCGGCATCCGCACACCAGGTGAGCTCGACGTCGGTGACGAGCGCGTCGAAGAACCCGAGATCGGGCCCCTGCGGCGACGCATCCCAACACGACGCGACCGCCTTGCCGCGGATGTGGATCGCATCGGGGCCGCTCGAATCCTGCACCGGCGGATTGTTCATCCAGCGATCGTCGCCATCGCTGCAGCCGTGGAATTGATAGACGACCGGATACACGCGCATCGGATCGTAGGGCTCGGGCAGCCACACGAAGTACTGCCGCATCTCGCTGCCGACCATGATGACGTGCTCGGCCCACTGCATCGTCGCGTCGACCGCCGGCATGCCGCAACCTTCGCTGCCCACGGGCTCACCGGTGCTGCTGCTGCTCTCGTCGCCGCCGGTGCTCGAGTCGGCGCTCGTGGTGCTGCTGCTGGTCGCGCTCGTCGTCGTCGTCGTCGCAGTGGTGCTGGACGCGCTCGTGATCGTCGACGACGACGAGCTCGTGGGCTCGTCGGTCGCCGACACGTCGCCCGAATCACCGCACGCGATCACCAGCGACAGAGCGAGGCCGAGCTTGCGCATGCGGCCATGGTAGCCGATCACACTTCGAGCTCGGTGATCGGGGCGTTGGTGAAGCCCTCTTCGTAGCCGAACTCGGTGAGCGGCAGGCCGGCACCGCGCAGCGCGGTGAGCAGCGTGCGCGTGGTGTTGTCGCCCGCACCGCGGAAGTGCACGTTGCCGCGCAGACGTCCACCGCCATGCCCACACACGAGCATCGGCATGTCGTCCTGCGAGTGCGTCCAACCCTCGGAGTGCTCGGTGACGCAGAGGATCGAGCTGTTCGCGAGCAGGTTGGTCGCGCCTTCGGGCGTGTCGCGCAGCTTCGTCAGGAAGTACGCGAGCTGTTCCATGTTGAACTTCGCGATCGCGGCACCCACCGTCCACGGCGAAGGCTCGGTGTGGTTCAGATAGTGGTGACCATCGGTCGCGCCGACCATCCAGAACACCGCGCCCGATCCACACGTGGAGTACTCCACCGAGAACGCGCGCGTCAGCCCGCACGCGAGCGCGAGCGCGACGAGATCGCCCATCGCGTGGGTCTTCTCGGTGACCTGCTCGTTGCTCTCGAGGTCGGGGAACTCGCCAGGGTCGCCCGGCGGCGTGCAATCGGCGAGCGGCGCGGACAGTCGCGCTTCGAGCTCGCGGATGCTGGTGAGGTGCTGATCGAGGCGCTGCTTGTCCTTCGCGCCCAGCTTGCCCTCGAGATCGCCGATCTGATCGCCGACCGAATCGAGCACGCTCGCCCGCGCCTTGCGGAGCACCGGCTCGACCGTGCCTTGATTGAACAAGCGATCCCAGAATGCGTGCGGACTCTCTTCCGACGGATTCACGTTGCTCTCGCCCGCGACGCTGCCGTTGTGCGAGAGGTACTGGAACGTCGTGCCTTCGTCGGTGCCGCGGAAGCGCGTGATCGCAGCCTCGAGCGAGCGGTACGGCGACGGCACCACCGACTCGCCCATGAAGTAGTTCGCGGCGATCTGATCGACCGACGGATATTTCAGCGTCGACACGATCGTGTCGCGCACGTCAGCGACCTTGAGGTGCGGACCGCCCGAGCACACCGTCGCCATGCCCGAGTGATGGGGATGGCGCGGCGTGAGCACCGACATGCCGGTGACGACGCTGACGTACTCCTTCAGCGGCACGAGCGACGTGAGCGAGCCGTCGACCGGCGGCTGCCAGTCGGGGCCGACGCTGGGCGTGAACTGGCCCATGTGCACGCCGTTGCCGAAGAACCACAGGCCGAAGCGCGTGGGGATGTCGCCACCGCCCGCGAACGCATCGCCGTGATCGTTCAGCATGTACGAGAAGATCGGCAGGCCGACCGTCACGCCGCCGAGGCCGCGCAAGAAGGCGCGACGCGTCGGCGCGGCCTTCGTGGTGCGGAGGTTCAGATAGCTGCGTCGCGTCTCGTGCTTGCTCATGGCGACGCCTCCGCGCTCGCGAAGCGGAACCCGTCGTTCACGACCAACGCGACCACCAACGAGCGGAAGTCGTAGTCGTTCGCGATGAAGTCCTGCACCAACACCTGCACCGTGTCTTCTTCGCCTTCCTCGACGAGGTGGCCGCCGGCGTGCTCGTAGAAGCGCCGCGCGATGCACTGGCTCGCTTGGGGCAGCTGCGCGATGACGGAGCCGACGTCGGTGCCGGTCGTGACCGGCGTGCCTTCGATGTCGGAGGTGCTGTCGATCGGCAGCCCGAGCTCGTCGATCTCGCGATAGGCACCGATCGCGTCGTAGCCCTCGAACGCGAAGCCGATCGGATCCATCAGCTCGTGGCAGCCCTTGCACGCCGCTTGCTCGCGGTGGATCTCGAGCCGCTCGCGCAGCGATTTCGGCGGTGCGTTGGGATCGGGCGCAGGCAGCGAAGTGTCGACGCCTTCCGGTGGCGGCGGCACGTCCTGGCACAACAGCTGGATCCGCACGAAGCGACCGCGATGCGTCGGCGAGGTCTGGGTCTTGTGCGCGTTGACGGCGAGGAAGCCCGCCGAGGTGAGCAAGCCGGCGCGATGCGCATCGTCACCGAAGGTGTAGGGCCGCAGATCGGGCCCGACGATGCCGGGGATCCCGTACACCTTCGCGAGATCCTCGTTGATGAACGAGTCGGGCGTGGTGAACAGCTCGCGGAAGTCACCCGATGCGTCGAAGGTGGTGGCCTCGAACAGCTTCTCGAGCTCGAGCCGCATGGACACGCCCATCGTCGCGCTCATCTGCGGGAACTGCTCGACGCTCTTGTCGAGCGCGTCGAGCTTCGCGATGTTCATGAAGTCGCGGAAGAAGCCGACCAGGGCCGGACGCGCGCGCGGATCTTCGAGCAGACGCAGCGCTTCGCTCTCGATCGCGTCGACCGACTGCAGCTCGTCGGCCTCGGCGGCCGCGACGAGCTGTGCATCCGGAGGCGAAGCGATGATGAGATACGACAGCCGGCTCGCCATCTCCCAGCTCGTGAAGCGCAGGATGCCGGGCGCATTGGGATCTTCCACGCCGAGCTCGACGCGGAAGAGGAAGTTCGGCGATTGCAGCACCGAGGCCGCGCCGTACTCCAGCGCTTTGTTCACGTCGCCGAAGTCGTTGGCGATGGTCGCGGTGAGCTGCACGAGCGCGTCGACCTCGGCGGTCGCGACCGGACGACGCCACGCCGCCTTCGCGAAGCGCTCGAAGAATGCGCTGATGCAGGGATCGCTGGCGTCGGTCGGCTCGCAACCGACGAGCTCCGCGCGACGCACGGGGTCGGCCCACACCTGATCGAGCACCGCGTACGTCGCGTTCTCGTACTGCTCGGCCGCGAGCCCCGAGATCGTCGCGCCGGCGGCAGCGATCGACGTGAAGCCGTAGAGCAGATCGTCGGTGGGTAGATCGGTGGGCAGCACCAGCGGCTCGCCGAGCAGCGCGAGCCAGCTGTTCTGCAGCTGCGGTTGCGTGAGTCGATGGATCGTCGGCGGCGCGGGCTCGAGCTCCGCATCCGGCACGTCACCGCCCGACTCGCTGCCGCCCGACTCGCTGCCGCCGCTGAGGCTCTCGCCGCCGCTGATCGACCCGGCCTCGCCGCTGCCGTTGGGCGCGACGTCGAGCCCGCGATAACAACCGCCGAGCGTGAGCGCCCAGATCGCGATACCTGTGCTGTGAAGTCGCCTGCCCACCGTTCGACCCCGAGTCCAACCTACCACCGTCGCTTCGTGGCCGCGTCCGCAAAACTACGTGCTGACACGAGCGATCAAGGTGGCGCTGCCCACAGTCGCGACCGTGGCCCAGATCGAGAAAGTGACGGCTCGCGACACGGAGACCGCGCAGGCCCGCCATGGCGAGTGCGATGGATCGGCGCGTAGGAGCGACGCTGGGTGCCCTTTCGATCGCGATCGGCTGCGGATCGTCGTCGCCTGCGAGCGATGGCACCGGCACCGATGCAGGGGATACCAGCACGAATGCGACGTCGAGCAGCGGCGCCGGCGACAGCACGGGCGCGGAATCGGTCGGCATCACCGGCGTCGGACAGAAGGGTCCACTGTTGCTCGGCTCGACGGTGACGCTGACGCCGCTCGACGATGCCGGCGCGCCGATCGGCAGCTCGTTCCCCGGTCAGCTCGACGCACGCGGCGCGTTCACGCTCGCAGCGGTGCCGAGCGGGCTCGCCGACCTCACGGTCGCGGGCTTCTACTTCGACGAGACCACCGCGACGCTGTCGAACGCACCGCTCACGTTGCGCGCGCGCGTCGAGCTCGGCAACGAAGGTCAGTTCATCGCCGTCAACGCGCTCACGCATCTCGCGGCGCCGCGGCAGCAAGCGTTGCTCGCCGTGGGTGCGACGGCGGGCGACGCCGCGCATCAAGCCGCCGGCGAAGTGGTCGCTGCGCTCGGCATCGGCATCGCGCTCGATCCCTCGCTCGCGTTCAGCGAGCTCGACGTCTTCGCGACCGGCACCAGCAACGTCTACCTGTTGGCCGTGGGCGCGACGCTGCTCGAGGCGGCGGCGATCAACGCGGGCGGCGAGGAGCTGCCCCACGATGCGCAGCTGCAGGAGCTGCTCGACACCGCCGCGGCCGATCTCGCCGACGATGGTGCGCTCGGTGGCGCGTTGTGGGATCTGCTGCGCGACGCGGAACGCAACGTCGATCCCGCGGCCGTCGAAGCCGCGTTGCAGGCCCGCGCCGACGAGCTCGGCATCGACGCGACGATCACCGGGCTCGCGGGCGTGCTCGATCCCGACGACGACGGGGTCGCGAGCAGCGACGACAACTGCACGCACGATGCGAACGCCGACCAAGCCGACGGTGATGCGGATGGCATCGGCGACCCCTGCGATCCCTGCGACGGCGCGGGCGACGACGACGACGACGGGCTGGGCAACAACTGCGACAACTGTCCGTCGGTCGCGAACGTCGGCCAGGAGAACGTGGACGAAGACGAGTGGGGCGATGCGTGCGACCAGTGTCGCGGCGCTGCAGGCATCGCGGAGCCGGTCGCCGGCGCGTGCTGCGATCCGCGAACCGAGTCGGAGTTCTGCCAGACCAACGGCATCGAGATCCCCGACGAATGCGTGCGCTACAACGGCACGTTCCAGTGCTTGTCGTACGGGCTCGGCGGCGGTCATCAATACGGCGACAGCTGCATCACCACGAGCGACTGCAACAAGGGCGCACCGTGCATCAGCTTCTTCCCCGGCTGCGCCGACAAGTGCTGCACGATGTGGTGCACCGTCGGCGACGACGCGGAGTGCGGCACCGGCATGCACTGCGCCGCCTGGTACACGCCCGAGGAGCTCGAGGGGCTCGATCCGCCGTTCCCGCTCGACACCCTCGGCGTGTGCTCGCCGGATTGATCGCTACTCGATCGTCGCGCCGTCCTCCGGGTTCCAGTGGATCGTCGCGCGCTCGAAGTGTTGCACGAGTCCGTCGGTGCCTTCGGGTTGCTCGTCGTCGGTCGGATAACCGAGCACCGCTTCGCGACCGCCGTCGACGAACGCGTCGTGGATCTCACCGCTGATCGAGTGCGCGTCGGTCGGCGCCGACCACATGAAGAGCGCATCTTCGAAGTACTGGTAGCGACCCGTCGTGCCGGTCGGTGACTTCGCGGCCGCGAGCTCGTCCATCGTCGGGAAGCCCCACGCGTCTTCCGAGCCGGTCGCGCGGTACTGCTCGAAGATGCGGCCGTACACCGCCCACGCATTCGGTGCGCGCTGCGGGTGCCAGATGATCATGCCCTTCTCGAAATCCTGGAAGCGACCGCCGAACAGCGCGTCGTCTTCGGCACGGATCGGCTCGCCGACGACGCTGCTCGCCGCACCGATCGCGTGCCACTTCTCGCCGATCTTGCCGTACGGCGCGTTGTCGCCGTAGCCACAGTTGAGGCTCTTGCGCGTGAACGGCTGGTTGGGCACGAGCACCATCGGCCCTTCGCCCTGGATCACCGGATTCACCATGTCGGAGGTATGCGCGTTGTCCTGCCCCGGCGCGTAGAGCTGCTCGTGGTGCAGGTGATAGTCGGGCGAACCGACGTTGCCCATCTCGCCGACGACGTCGCCTTGCTCGACCCACGTGCCCGGTGCCACGTGCCACTTCATGTGCATGTACGTGGTGAACCATCCGTTGCCGTGACGGATCTCGATGCCACCGGGTGAGAACTGCTCGTGCACGAGGCCGGATGCGGCCGCGACGATCGGGCTACCGGTCGGCATGCCGACACGGCGCATGTCCATCTTCTTGTCGTCGGGGTTGTGCCCGAAGTACGTGACGGTCTGCACGTCGGCGTTGCAGGGAAACGGGTAGAGGAAGTTGGGCCGATTCGAGATCTCGCTCGTAGGTGGCGCGTCGCGATCCTCGTCGCCGGACTCGCCGTTGTTGTCGGCCTCGACCTCTTCGTCTTGGTGACCGCCCCAAGCGACGGTGCGTGGGTCGGCTTCGTCGGTGCATGCAGCGAGGGTGAGCGCGAGGATCGGGATTCGTCGTTGGAGTTGCATCGCGGGTTGCCTTTCTTCAGAACGCAGCGATCGATCCGGCGAACGACTCCCACTCCGACCATCCGGAGTCGGGTGCGGTCTGCCAGCGATGCGCGACCTCGTCGTCGTCGCGCAACACGAACACTTCGAGGCGGCCGTCGGCGTTGCGGCCGATCTGCGGATCGCCGGCCGCGTCCGCGCCGAACGATTCCCAGGCGTCGGCGAAGGCCTCGTTCGGATGGACCTGCCAGATGTGCCGAAGGTCGCCGTCGCTGCGGCGCGCGACGATCTCCATGCGACCGTCGTCGTTGATCCCGATCACCGGACGACCGACGAACGAGTCACCCGGCAGCTTCGCCCAGTCGGCGACCCAGCCGGCGCCAGCGAGCTGCCACTTGTGTTGGATCGCGCCCGCGTCGTCGACGACGAAGATCTCGAGTCGACCGTCGGCGTTCGTGCCGACGAACGGTGCGTCGGAGAGCGTGCCGCCGAGATTCCCCCACGCGCTCCAGCTGCCATTCTGCTCGACCTGCCAGACGTGGTGCAGCGCATCGTCGTCGCCGCGTACGAAGAGCTCGAGCCGACCATCGCGATTCGCAGCGACGACGGGATCGGACGTCACGTTCTCGCCGAGCTGCCACCAATCGCCGACGAATGGTCCGTTCGCGTGGGTCTGCCAGGTGTGGACGATGCGTCCGTCGCTCGTGCGCGCGAACACTTCGATGCGACCATCGGCGTTGCTGGCGATCGCGGGCGTGCCGAGCAGCATCGGTCCGCCGAGCGACTCCCAGTCGCTCGACCACTTGCCGCCGGCGATCTGCCAACGATGCGCGAGCGCACCGTGCTGATCGATCGCGAATACTTCGAGTCGACCGTCGGCGCTCGCACCCACGGCGGGCGCACCTGCGAGCGCACCACCGAGGTTGCCCCAACCCGCGAACGGGAAGTTGGGCTTGCTCTGCCAGCGGTGCGCGAGCGTGCCGTCGGAGGCGAGCGCGAAGATCTCGAGCCGCCCGTCGGCATTCGTGCCCACGCGCTCCGAGGACGGCGCCACCGCATGCGTGGGCGTGCTCCAATAATCGTCACCGAGCGCGTCGACGAGGTTCTGTACGCCGGCTTTGTAGTTGTTGCGCATGCCCTGATGGCTGCAGCTGGTGAATCCGGGTTGGCAGCCGTTGTAACAGGACGCCATCGAGCTGATGTAGAGCTCGTAGTCCTGCGTGCCCGGCTTCGCGCGATTGAGGAAGTCGATCGCGGCTTGATCCGACGTCGCGATCGCCTTGGTGTGCTGACAGACGCGAACCTTGTGGATGATCACCGAGATGCCGGCGTCGATGTTGCCGGCGACGTCGAGCACCGCTTGGCCGTACTGCGCGAGCGTCTGATCGTAGTTGCCGGCATCGAACTGGAACATGCCGAGCCCGCCTTGGCGTTGCCAGCACGGCCCGTCGCCCGAGCCCGCGAGCACCGCGCCACCGCAATCGTCGGACCACGGCCCCGCGCAGTGGATCGGCCACTCCGAGAGGCACTGCACGAGATGCGTCTCGTGATTGGCGACGCCGGCGATGATCAGCGGATTGGTGATGCCGCGCTCGGCCGCGGTCTCCTTGATCTGATCGCAACGCTCCTCGAGCAATGCGCCGGAGACCCGGGGCTCCTCGGGTGGCAGCGTCGCGTCGTCGAGCTGCCCGCGGTTCAGTCCTTCCGCTTCGCATGCGCACAGCAATGCGAGCGGCGCCCAGATCCGAGTCCTCGCGTGGTGCATGAACACGCACTTCGCATGGAAGCGACGTACATCTCCATGTCACCAGCGACCGTTGCGTTGTCGTTTCCGGCCACGCCCGAGTTGCGTACGCAAACCGAGCAGCGCTCACTCGCAAACGGTGGTGTCGTCGTTGTCGGAGACGTCGTACGTGCCGTCGGTGCGACCGATCGCGCCGAGTGCAGTACGCAGCGCTTCGACGCTGCAGCTCGGCAACATCGGGTTGCGCGCGACGACGATGTCCGTCCACGAACCGGCCGATGTCGCCGACGCGGTGAGGCCCGAGATGTCGGCGAGCACCGGGTTGTCGGTGAGCGTGAGCTCGAAGTTCTCGTAGATCTCGAAGACACCGTCGGTCAGGAGGCTGAACTTCAGCGTCTCGACGCCCGCGAAGCCATCGAGATCGGTGATGCCGGTGTTGGAGAGCTCGACGCGTCCGAGCCGGCGCAGTGCCGGCCAGCTCGGCACTTCGGTGAGCGCGGGGAGATCGGACAGCCCGAGCCCGTCGAGATGATCGCTGGTGATGCTCGCGAGCGCCGACACGTCGGCGAGCGCGGGGCATTGCGCGATGTAGATGCCCGGCGGCGACGAGTAGACGTCGTCCTCGTCATCGAGGTAGTCGGGCAGCGTTTGCAGTGCGAGGCCGTCGAGGCTGGTGAGCATCGGCGCGTCGATGAGCGTCAGCCCGGTCAACGAGCGCAGGCCGTCGAGCCCGGCGAGCGAGCGCAGCGACGGCGCCTGGGAGATCTGGAGGCTGACCATGCCCTGCACCCCGGAGAGGCCGGTGAGGTCGCTGCCGCCGTAGCGCGCGATGTGCAGGTGATCGATCTCGACCAGCGCGCTCAACGACGCGACCACCTCGGGTTGCACTTCGAACAGCGTGATCGCTCCGACCTCGCGCAGCGCGGGAAGATGCACGCGTGCGCCGGCGGGCGGGGAGGGCATGTAGTCGGCACCCACCGAGATCCACTCGGTCACCCGCTCGACCTCCGCGAACGCATCGATCACCGCGGTGGGCGCGATGTCGGCGAGCTGGATGCTGCCGGTGATCTCGGTGGGGCCGATCGGTGCGTCCCAGTGCTCGAGCCCGGACAGTCCGATCGCGGTGATGCTTCCGCCGAGCACGTCGAGCTCGGTGGGCGCTTCGATCTCGCGCAGCTTCGGCAGGTTCCACATCTCGACGCCGCCCTCGATCTCGCGCACACCGGAGAGGCCGCGCGTGCTCGCGAGCTGCGGAAGATCGGAGAGATACAGCGAGCCGACTTTGCGCAGACCCTCGAGCCCGTCGAACGAGGTCAGGCTGCTCCCGTTCTCGACGGTGAGCTCGCCGTCGACGACCTCGAGACAAGCGAGCGGCGACAAGTCGAGCGCGTCGTAGGGGATCGGCAGGTCGCCGCCGATGCGCGTGTAGCCGCGCAACAGCTCGAGCTCGTTGCCGTCGAACGCGTTCGGGAGCTCCTTGGTCGGGCAGCTCCCTGCGCTGTCGAGGCTGTCCAGCGTACACGCCGGCATCGCGAGCATCACGAGCGCTACCAGGGAATTCGTCGGTCTACGCACGTCTCCACGGCACACGAGCCCCCCGTCGATTTCCACCCGAGCACAGGAAATTCTGCGCATCCTCGATTGCCGAAGCAGTCCGTGGTGCGCAGCGCGACCGTAGTGCCCGCCGTCGTCGACACCGTCGACGATCGTCGCACGCGGTTGGCGCGGCTCTACGACGACCACGGTGCACGAACGTATCGCATCGCGCTGCGCTACGGCAGAGGCGATCGCAGCTTCGCCGAAGACCTCACCCACGAAGTGTTCGTCGAGTTGATCGAGCGACTCGACGCGGGCCACGAGATCCACAACGTCGCGGGCTGGCTCTACCGCGCGGCGAGCCATCGCGCGCTCAATCGGCTGCGCCGCGATCGCTTCCTGCAGCTACCCGCGGTGCGGTGGTTGCTGGGCATGCAGGCACCCGCGCCGCGGATTCCCGAGCACGTCGAGCTCGAGCGCGCCGAGCTGCGCAGCCTGCTGACCTGGATCGACGCGCTGCCCGACAAAGAACGCGTCGTCTTCTGCATGCGTCACCTCGACGACACGCCACAGATCGAGATCGCCGAGATCCTCGGGCTCTCGCCGGGATGGGTGTCGAAGATCCTCACCCGCGCAGAGGCGAAGCTGGCCGCGCTGCGCGACGAACGGGAGGCGGCACGATGATCGACGCACGCATGCGCGAAGACCTGCGTGCGCTCGCCGGCGCGCTCGATCGCGTCGAGCCGCCCTCGTCGCTGCGTCACCGCGTGCTCGCGGGTCGTCGCGACGATGCGCGTGCAAGCGGGCCACGCTTCGCGATCGTGATGCTCGCGCTCGCGGCCGGCGTCTTGATCGGTTGGGTGCTCTTCGCCCGCCCCGCGCCGACGCCCGCCGAAGCGACGATGCCCGAGGTCGCCGCACGGCCCGAGGCGACGCCGGTGCGCACGGATTGTCCGCGCACGCTCGGCACCGAGGCGGTCGCGGTCGCGCGAGGCTGCCGCATCGAGCTCGCGGATCTCGGCGTGATCGTCGACGTCTGGGACGCGTCGCAGCTCGCCCGCGACGGACGCGTGCTCGCGCTGCCCGAAGGCTCCGCGAGCTTCGAGGTCGCAGCGGTCGGGGCCGCGCCCGCGATCGAGGTCGACGTCGGAGCCGGGCGCGTGCGTGTGCTCGGCACGCGCTTCGAGATCCAGAATCGCGGCGACACCGGTCATCTCGATCTGATCCACGGACGCGTCGAGTTCGTCGCGAAGGACGGCGACGTGCGCATGGTGAGCCCGGGCGAGCGCATGAGCTGGGCGCGCACGCAGCTGCCGGCCGCGATCGAGGTGCCCGCGCCGACGCCGATCGACAAGCCCCGCGTCACGCCGAGCAAGCCCAGCACGCCGGTCGAGCTCGATCTCGACGACGCGCTCGAGCAGGTCGCGCGCATGCGTCATGCCGGCGACTTCACGGGCGCCGAGGCGCTCTTGCGTCGCACGTTGCGCGGCGTGGAGGACGGGCGCGCGCGCGAGGTGCTCTCGTTCGAGATCGGCACGATCATCGAAGCCGCGGGCGAGACCGATCGCGCGTGTGCACACTGGCGCGAGCACGAACGCTTCGGCGAGCGTGCACACCAACGCGCGGCGACCCATCGCGAGCGGCTCGCATGTCCGACGGACTGAGGCATCATCCACCTCGCGATGGGCACACTGCTCCCGCTGCTCGCTGCGCTGGCCGTGCCGGTGGTGCAGGTCGACGGCGACGGGCTCGCGGAGCACGAAGCGCGGCGCACGACCGGACACGTGATCGAGCGACTGCTCGAGGTCGGCATCGCGGTCGATCCGCGCGCGCCGACGAAGCTGGTGCTCACGCGCACGCCGAAGGGCTACGCGATCGCGCTGCGGATCGACGACGCTACGCTCGCGACCAGCGAGCTCGCCGAGGGCGGTGGCGGGGCGCAGCTCGGTGAGCTCGAGCTCGTGCAGGTCGCCGTCGATCTCGCGCGCGCACACGCGAAGGACAGCGACGTGCCGCTCGACGCGGTGCGCGTCGTCACGATGCCGGGCGCAGCGTCGGCGCGTGCGGAAGCGATCGCCGCAACCATGGCGACGAATCGCGCGGTCGTGCCCGCGAGCGTCGCGACCGATCGGGTGTTGTGTGTCGATCGACGCGACGAGGACATCGTCGTCGCCGCGGTCGCCGATGCCGACGCGTGCAGCGATGCGCTGGCCGAAGCGGACGTCGGCGGCGAGCTCGAGATCGCAATCGTCGATGCGCTCGCGCCCGCGGAGCCCCCGCCCGAGCCGCCGCCGCGCAACACGGTCACGTCCGAGCGAACGCCAGCACCACGCGCGCAGACCAAGCCGCATCCGCCGTGGTCGCTCGGTGCCGTCATCGGACTCGGCTTCGCATGGCGGCAGGGCTTCGATGCCGCACCGACCCTCGGCTTCGTCGCTGCGTCGCCGCGTGGGCTCGCGCTCGCGTTCGATGCGATCTTCCTGCCCTCGCGCGCGCAGACCTTCCGCGCGATCGATTCCATGCTCGCGTTCGGCCTCGGCTATCGCGCGCGACCGAGCACACGCGCGCGACTCTCGGTGATCCCCGCGGCAGGACTCTCGCTGCACGGTGCGTGGCTCGACGGAGCTGCGACACCACCGCGCGTCGACCCATTGTTGCTGCTGCCTTTGCACGTCGAAGCGGTCGTTCATCGCCACGTCGCAGTCGGTGCGCGCGTCGGCATCGGGACGACCTTCCGTCCGCGCTCGCATTCGGTGCGCGGCCTGGAGCTCTGGCACCGCGGTGCTTTGCTCGTGTTCGCGATGGCGACCGTGCGCTTCGGGACCTGAGCCGTTGTAATGCTCGCGCCTCCGTGTGGCTCGATGCGATCACGATGACCATCAAGCTCGCCCTGATCCTCTCGCTCGCACTCACGATTCCGCCCGCCGGCAGCGATGCGCCGCAGAGCAAGGGCAAGAAGAAGTCGGCGACCGAGCTCGTCATGCCGCCGACGATCCCGGCGCCGAAGCTCACGACCGAGGCCAAGCTGTTGCAGGAACAGCTGCGATTGATCACGCCGCTCACACGTTCGAAGCTGCTCGGGCTCGCGCCCGCAGTGCTCGCTGCGAAGGCCGTGGTCGAGCCCGAGGCGTACGTGCTCACGCCGAATCGTCCGGTGACCGGGCGCGCGTCGATGCAGTTCTACAACGCGAACGTCGAGCCGAGCACCGATGGCACCGGGTCGGCGCACTTCGAGTCTTCGAGCGCCGACGCACAGACCTCATGGTTCCAGTTCGGCGGACCCACGCGCGCAGGTCGAGGCTATCTGCTCGACTGCATGGTGACCGGCGCGGCCAACTACTTCGTCTACGGTGCCGGCTCCGCGCTGCGCACGATTCCTGCGCCGAGCGATGGTCACCTCACCTTCGGGCTGCGCAAGCAGGACACCGACGGCAGCTTCCGCGTGTTGATCGCGGGCGATCGCGGCTTCGGCGTGTCGCAGTGCGAAGTGGTGCCGGTGGAGTGATCAGGGCTTCTTCGTGCGCGTACGCTTGGGCACGATCGGTTCGCCACGCGCGAGCGTGGCCACCAGCGTCGCGATCTTCTTCGCGCGACCTTCGGCCGTCTTCATCGCGCCGACGCGAAATGCGAGCGAGAACAGGTTGGTGCGATCGAGCGTCGCGAGCATCTTCTCCGCGCGCGCGTTGCGAGCGATCGCAGCGCGGAGATCGGCGGGCAGTGCATCCGCCGTCGCCGTGCGCATCGGTGCGTACGCGGCATCCCAGCGGCCGTCGGCCTTCGCCTTGTCGATCTCCCGCTGGCCGTGCGGCGTCATGCGCCCGGCCTCCACGAGTCGCGCGACGTGATCGCGATTGATCTGACTCCACCGACTCTTCGGCCCGCGCGGCGTGTAGCGCTGCAGGAACGAGTGCTCGTCGAACGTCTTGCGGATCGCGTCGATCCAACCCCAGCACAGCGCGACCTCGAGCGCCTCGGCGCACGTCACCGACGCGCGCCCCGAGCCCTTCTTGTGCACCTTGAGCCAGATCTCCGGCCAGCGATCGTGGTGCTTCGCCAGCCACTGCTCGAACGCGGCTGCGCTCGCGAACGACTTGATGCGCTTCGGATCGGGAACGAACGGCGCCACGTTGCGCGCACGATATCAGGTGCACGCGGCCGCGCACGGCCCCGACGAGCACGAGACCAGATCGCCCGCCGGTCCGGGTGCGAACAGATCGACGCCACACATGATGCCGCAGCCGAACACGTCGACGGTCTGGTAGACGCAGGTCATGAAGCAGCTGCAGCCGGTGTCGGCCGAGCAGGCTTCGAGCTGCGCGCAACAGCTGCTCTTCGAGCACGCGCTGCACTCCGAGTCGCCCGATGACGGCGCGCACACGCCCGCTTGCGGCTGCGGCTCGCCGGTCGTCGTGCCGGTGGTCTCGTCGACATCGACGCCGGTGCTCTCGCCGCCGTCGTCGCTGCTCGTGCTCTCGTGATCGAAGCCGCTGCTCTCGCTCGACGACGAGCTCGAGCTCTCGTCGTTCGTGCTGGTCGTGATCGCGGGATCGCCCGACAACGTGCTCGTCGCGTCGACGATGCGGCCACCCTCCGCGATGCACGCGGACGCGAGCATCGCCACCCCGATGATCGAGCTTCGCATGACGCGTCATCGCATCACGGACGCGGTCCCGACCGCCGGTCGCGAAGCGGACAACGACCTGTCAGGAAGCGGCCGATCGCCCATTTTCGCTGCGGTGGATCGCCACGTGTGGCGAGTTGCAACGAGCCCTGACCCTGCGAGATCACATGGATCCGGCCGGCCCCGCCCAGCATGCCGATTGCAGCTCGCGGCCCCAGGTTTCACCGACATGCCGCTCATCGCCCAGCTCACCGTGTCCGCGCTCCTGATGCCGCTGGCGATCACGCCGCCGTCGATCGCTCCGCTGGCACTCCACGCGATGGCCCCCGACGCGTCGCCGCCGGTCGCGGTCGCGCCGGCGCCGGCCCCGGTGGTGGTCGCGCCTGCGGCCGCACCCGTCGTGGTCGCGCCCGCCGCTGCGCCGGTCGTCGTCGCTGCGCCTGCGCCGGCGCCGACGAACACCACCGTCGTGGTCGCGCACGATCAGCCGACCGATCCGTGGGCGACGACGTCGACGACGACCACCACCACCACTACGACGACGACGAGCACGCCCGCGCCCGCAGCGGCTGCGACTCCGGAGCCGCGCGTGCAGACGCCGAAGGAGGCCGTGCGCAACCTGCTGCGCTACGACCCCTATCTCGCGCCGCGCTATCGCTCGGGTCGCAACATGATGATCGGCGGCGGCGTGATGCTCGGCGTCGGTGCGTTCGCGTTGCTGAGCACGTTGTCGTGGGCCGCGTATCGCGACGAGAACCGCGGCGCGACTGCGGAAGAGCGTCGTCGCGCTGCGCACGAGCACAACAAGTGGGTGCCCACGGCGCGCGTCATCGGTCTGAGCGCAGCGGTGGTCGCAGTGACCGGCGTCGTGTTGCTCGCAGCCGGTGGCGTGAAGCGTCGCCGCGCGATCGAAGAAGCGCGCGGCCGCGTGTTCATCCAGGCCGGCCCCGGCGGGATGCAGGTCCGCTTCTAACGCGGCTTCTTCGCGGCCGCGAGCTCGAGTGCCTTGTCGAGTGCCTGCGCTGCGGGCACTTCGACGTCCGGCTTCACGCCGGTGCCTTCCCAGTTGGTCTTGGTGATCGGATTGATCGCGCGCGCGTGCGGCAGCGCGACGCCCCAGTGCTCGTCGATGCGCACGAGCTTGGTGGGGTGCGCTCCGCCGCCGGTGGTCTCGCCGACGAGCGTCGCGCGCTTCTGCGTCTTCAGGTTGTACGCGAACTCTTCACCGCCCGAGAACGTGCGCGCGCTGGTGAGCACGTAGATCGGCTTCTTGCCGCCGTAGTGCTGGCCCGGCGCGTCGGGTGCGGTGAAGAACTTCTCGGTGCGGTTCTCGCTGCGCGTGTAGATGTCGTTGAGGTGCACCTTCTTCTTGCCGAAAAAGTAGCTGCACATGCGCGCGACGCCGGCCGGATCACCGCCGCCGTTGTTGCGCAGATCGATGACGAGCACCTTCGCGTCGGCGATCTTCGACAGCTGCGTCGCGATCGCGTCGGCCGCGATGTCGACGGGGAGGAAGCCGCGGATGTCGAGGTAGCCGATGCCGCCCTCGCGGATCTCGGCGACCGGGATGCCGAAGTTGTCGCGCGCGGCCTGCTCCTTGAAGCGTGCGAGCTCCTCGGGCGGAGGCTCGGCGCCCTCCGTCTGCGGTGGGATCGGAGCGCTGCTGTAGACGACCGAGAGGTGCTTGTCGTGGCTCACCGCGCGCAGATCGGTGGTGAGCCTCGTCGCGAGCGCGCGCGGCGAGGTGATGCTCGCGTAGTCGCCGGCCTGCGCGGCCTTGCGGATGCGCGCGGCCATCTCGTCGCGCACGTCGGCGAAGACGTACTCGTCGAGGCCCTTCGCGATCTCGTCGACGATGCGCGTGGTCGCGGCGGCATCGAGCGCAGCGATCGGACGCGAGATGTCGTCAGCGGTCGCGCGCTCGAGGCCGAGGCCGTCGACCTTGCCCTCGCGATCGATGCGCACGAACATGCGGCCGAACTCCGCCGCACCCTTGTCGTCGTGGCCGCCGAGCAGCGCGACGATCTCGTCGTCGGTGTCGGACTCGACGCGGCACACGAGCACCGGCGGTCCGTCGCCATGCATGCCGCGGATGAACTGCAGATGCCGCTCCAGCGGCGCGTGCTCGCGGAAGCTCGTCGACATTTCTTTCGCCACGAAATCCTTCGCGGGCGCGTCGTCGGCCGCGTTGATCGCCGCGACGAGGCGATCGAGCTGACGGCCCGCGCTGCTCTGCGGAGTCGCGACCGCCGGGCACGCGCCCGCCGGTGTCTCGGTCGCTTCGACGTCGGACGTCGGCTCGGGTGCGGTGGTGGTCGGCGCGGTGGTCGACTGCGTGCGTGGCGAGCACGCGACGAGCAACGCGAGGGCGAGCGAGCGACGAGATCGAATCACGTCTCGAGTTCTACCGCAGTCGCGGCCCGGCGATCACTCGAGTCATGGCTTGGTGGTGAAGACTGCGGCGCGCGCGGGCTGATCACTTCTCGCGAATGGATCGGCTGCGCAGTGCAACAGCCCCGCCATGCGCAGCCCATTCGCACGAATTCTCGGCATCCCGCTCCTGCTGCTCGCCTGCGACCCTGGCCACGACGAGGGCGGGGACGGGGAGCTGCGCGTCGGCCTCTGGGGCGACGCCCCGAGCGGGCAGACCTACTCGTTGCAGGAAGCGATCTTCGTGATCGACAACAACTGGGGGATCTTCACCGATGATCTGCCCGACGGCAGTGCATCCGCCGCGCAAGCGCTCCCCGAAGGATCGCACACGCTGCTGCTGGCCGATGGTTGGCAGGTCGTGCGCGGTGCGGAGGGCGAGGCCCAGCCCACGCTCGTCGATGCCGAGCTCCTCACCCCGAATCCGCTCGAGATCATCATCACCGACAAGATGGTCACCAACGTCACCTACGTGTTCCAGATCGAAGGCGAGCACGTACCGTTCGTCGCGGGATCGGTCGACGTCGATGTCGATTTCCAAGAAGACGACGGCATCTGCGTGCCCGAGAGCTACGACGAGCAGGACCTCGCAGCCGCGAACGGCAACGCCGTCGATCACGGTGACGGTTGGCAGTCCTTCACGATGACGCAGACCGCGATCGTCGGCTCGCTGTGGATCGACTGGACCGATGAGTGGGCGGACACCTACGCCATCGAGATCCACGAGGGTGTGGGGCCCGACGGCGCGCTGCTCGGTACGATCGGCTTCTGGGACGTCGCGCCGGAGACGGCCGGTGTGGTGTCCACACAGATCGGCTTCCCGAATTCGTCGATCGAGCTCGCGCAGGGTGGCGTCTACACCCTCGTCAGCGAAGGCGCGTACGGTTGGGTGATCGCCGCCGGTGCGATCCCGGGCGCGACGTCGAGCGAAGGCAACGCCAACTTCCGCCCGTTCAGGTTGCGGGGGCTGATCTGCGACTGAGCGTCGCGGCCGCGTGCTAGGCTCGCGGTCGTGAGCGAGGTTGCTGCGCACCAGATCCGGTGTCCTGCGTGTGCAGCTCCGGTCGAGGCGCCGCCGGGCGACGTGCTGCGCTGCAAGTACTGTGGTGTGGAGTCGCAGCTCGGGCGTGCCGCGACGAAGCATGCTGCGCGCGTGCCCGACTCGACGTCGAGCGGCCTGCCGATCGTGACGATCTTCATCATCGTCATCGCGCTCGGCGGCGCCGTGTACTGGTTGTTGCTCGCGCCCGGTGGCGTGGATGCGCCCGCGGTGCAGCCACCGACGGTCACGGCGGTGTCGACACCCGTGGTCGCGCCGACGCCGGAGCCGATTCCCGTGGTCGAGCCCGCGCCGGAGGTCGAGCCGCCGTTCGAGCGGCCGGAGATGCCGGACATGTTCTCCGCGAAACCGAGCGAAGGATCGATCGCGGTGCGTTGGCGCGCGAAGGTGAAGAAAGCCAGCGGACGATCGAAGCGCGGCGTCGCGTGCGAGATCGATGGCTGGGTCGAAGACAACGGCGACTCGATCCGTCCGCTCGACGTGCGCTGCAAGGGCGATCTGCTCTACAGCTCGACGCAGAAGTTCAGCGGCAGCGCGAACATGTCGACCGGCGCGACCGTGACCACCGCGAAGGACGGCTCGCCGCGGTGGCTGTTGCGGTACAACGACACCGGCTCGCGCTCCGATCGCCCGCAGATTCGCCTCGACAGCGCGGCGCGCATCGGTCGCGTGTGGAGCGACGAGCTGCCGCCGTGGGACGTCGAGCTCACGATCGAGCCCGACGGCGCGCCGCAGCAACCGAGCGGCTGAGCGAAAGGTGCTAACGTCGGCCGGTGCCGCTCGTGCGCCTCGTCCTCGCGGTCGCGGTCGCATCGGCGCCTGCGCAGGAGCGTGCGAGTGTCGAGCCGCTCGCGATCACCGGCGCGCTCGAGCCCGAGTGGCGCAAGGAGCTCGGCGCGCGCATGCAGGCCGGGCTCGCGCGCGGCGACACCGAGATCGTCGCGCGCAGCACTGCGAGTGACTGCCGTGACGAGGCGTGCTGGCGGGATCTCGCACGCACGAGCGACGCCGCATTCGTGGTCGTCGGCAGCGTGGTCATCGTCGAGCGCGACTACGATCTGCACATCGAGGTGCGCGCAGCGAAGGACGGTGCGATCGTGTTGCGCGTCGACCAGCGCTGCGAGCTGTGTGGCATCGGCGAGGCCGCGCAGCAGCTCAGCGATCTCGCCGCGGCCGTCGCCGCGAAGCTCGATGCGCTCGCGAGCGCGCGCGCGACGTTGGCGATCGAGAGCGTGCCGACCGGTGCCGCGATCACGCTCGACGGTGCGGAAATCGGGACCGCGCCGCTGTCACGCGACGTCGTGCCCGGCACGCACGACGTCGGCGCGAGCCTGTCGGGCTACCGCACGCAGCTGCGCGCGATCGAAGCGGCCGCGGGCGTGCAGCAGCTCGTGCGTTTCGAGCTGATCGCACAGCCCGCGACACGATCGGATCGCAAGCACCTGCGCCGACTCGGCTGGGCGCTGCTCGGGCTCGGTGCTGCCGGTGTGATCGCGGGCGGATCGCTGGTCGCGATCGACGAGCGTCCGGTCACCGGCAACTGCACCGGCGAGAACGTGAACGCGTTCGGCGTGTGCAAGTATCGCCACGACACACTCGCCGGCGGCGCTGCGCTCATCGGCGTGGGCGCGGCAGCGATCGTCGCAGGCACCGTCATCGCGATCGTCACGCACGCGCGCAAGCGCAAGCGCTGATCAGTCCTTCTTGCGCAGCGAGCTCGCCCACGCGTCGAAGCCGGTCACGAGGTTGTCGCGCACGCTCTGATCGCTGGTGACCTCGGGGATCTTCGCGAGCAACGCTTCCTTCGCGCGCCGCAATCGACTGCGCACGGTCGGCGCGGGGATGTCGAGCACGACGCCGAGCTCCGCCGACGTGAGTCGCTCCCAGTAGAACAGCTCGAGCACGATCTGCAGATCGAGCGGGATGCGGCACATCGCCTCGAGCAGCGCGCGCTGTTCCTCGCGTTGCACGAGCGCGGCGGTGGGCGAGTCGCCGAGGTCGCGCAGCGCCGTGATCGCGCCGTCGATGCGCTCGTCGCGATGCGTACGGCGGTAGTGGCCGAACAGCTCGAGCCGCGCGAGCCCGAGCAGGAACGCGCGGAAGCTCGACTCGCGACGGTAGCGATCCTTCGCCTGCACGCACGCGAGAAACGTCGCCTGGATGAGATCCTCGACGCCGCTCTGCACCTTGTTGCGCAGGAACTTGAACACGGTGGGGAAGTGGCGGCGCAGCAATCGATCGCCGGCGTCGCGATCGCCCGCGGCCCACAGGTCGAAGAGCACGGCGTCGTCGTCCACGAGCATCGTGATGCTAGCAGACACGGCGACGTCTCCTCGCGAGCAGCGCGAGCGCGCAGAGCACGATCCCCGAGCGTGCGTCGCCGCTGTGACACGCGCAGCTCTGCGCGCCATCGTCGTCGGCGCCCTGCGGCGGGCCGCTCGTCTCGTCGGTGCTCGCGTCGCTGCTCGTGCTCGCGATCGAGGTCGCGCCGCCCTCCGAGCTGCCTTCGTCCGACGGTGCCGCGCCCGTGCTCGTGTCCGCGCTCGACCCACCGTCGCTGCTCTCGCCGCCGCTCGTCGTGCCCGGCGCGTCGCCACCGATCACGATCGCAGCGCCGTCGCTCGCGACTCCGTCGGCATCGACGACGAACACCCACGCCGACTCGCCGGCCTCGAACGCACCTTGGTTCAACGCGAACGCGATCGATCCGTCGGCCCATGCGCTCGCGGGCTGCAGCTCGCGCCGCGTGCTGTCGCCGTAGACCGGCGCATCGCCGATCTCCACGCGCGCCCACGTGGTGTCGGCGTACACGTCGTCGATCCACAACATGCTCGAGCCGTCGTAGCCGCACGAGTCGTGCCAGCTGTTGTAGAAGCCGAGCCCGTCCATGTCGAAGCCTGCGCTGCCGTTGAGCTCGGAGCAGTTCGTCATGATGTCGGTGAATTCCCACTGCAGCGCGCCGTCGAGCCACATGCGCAGCACGCCGTTGCTGGTGTCGAGATCACCCGCGCGGAACTCGAGCTGGATGTGATGCCACGTGCCGAGCGTGAACATCTGCGTCGCGTCCCAGCCGACGTAGCCGGGCGACGACGCATCGCAGTACTCCATCGCCACGATCGAGTCGCCGGTGTGCGACGCGATCGCGAGGTTCACGTTCTCGGTAGAGTAGAAGCGCGCGCCGAACTTCACGTTCGCGAGGTTGTAGAGGCCGTTGCCGTCGAACGGGCACCAGTGCCAGTCCTCGCCGAGCATGAACCAGAAGCCGCCGTACCACGTGGTCGCGGTCTTGCCCTGGTCGAGATCGAACACCGCGAAGCCACCGGGCGCGCCGAAGTCGGCGGTGGCGTTGTGCGTCGAGCGAGCGTGACGCGAGCTCGCGTCGCTGGTCGTGCAGCTGCCGCAGGTGTTCTCGCCCCACTCGCCGATCGTCGCAGGATCGTCTTTGCTCGCAGGATCGGGCGCGTCGATCGTGTCCCACACGTACGGCGCCGCGCTGGCCTTCGCGCCGAAGCCCGAGCCCTGCAGCGTCACTTCGCTGCCGTGCGCGATGGTCCCGGAGACACCGTCGATCACCGGCTGCGCGATCACGAGTGCGAGCACCAACATCACGAGCCTCCGCAGCCGATGCGATCGGTGCTCACCACGACGTGGTCGTAGCGAATGCCCGCGACGCTGTGCTCTTCGTGGTGGAAGAGGCTGAGCCACAGGATGTTCGGACGCAGCTCGCTGGTCGTGCGCATCCACAGATCGGTCCACGGTCCGATCTCGACGCCGTCGACCCAGAAGTCCAGCGCACCGGTCGCGCCCGCACCGTCGGCGCTCGCCGTGCCGCCGTCGAGCATGATCTCGATGCAGTACCAACGCCCGGTCTCGAGCTGCGGCGGCTCCACCGTCTCGCGATGATCGGGATTGGTGCAGTAGTTCTCCCCTTCGTCGACCATGCACGGGAGGTGATCGCCCCAGCACTGGCCCTGCGGATCGACGCAGTCCATGTACATGCCCGCGTAGTACGAATAGATGTACGAGCGATGCAGCGTGCTGTCGTAGTCGATCCAACCGGTGTACCAGTCGTCGCCGTAGGGGCGCGTGTCGGAGTGACCGAGCCAGTCGCGACTGCCGGCGTGCAGACCACCGCCGTGGTTCGGCGCATCGAAATCGAAGCCCGGCTCCCACTGGATGAACCAGCGCGCGTAGAGGCGATCGACGTCGCCCGGTAGCTCCTTCACCAGATCGACGCCGTTGCGCCCCGCCGGCACGATGAACTGCATCGCGTGATTACCGGCGTTGTCGAACGGACCAGGATCCTCGACCAGCAAGTTGGTCTCGTCGGGGTTGCCGTCGTAGTCGTCCCAGATGTCCTTGTTGCCCTCTTCGAAGTCGCTGCAGAACACCCACTCGGGCTGCGGCGACTCGCACTCGTGCACCGGCAGCGGGGCATCGCCGCTGTCGTCTGCGCTCGACGATCCGTCGTCGGATGCTTCGCTCGACTCCGCGTTCGAGGTCGCGCTCGACGTCGTCGTCGATGCGCTCGATGTCGTCGCCGGCGAATCATCCGATCCGCCGGCGCTGCTCGTGGTCGCAGGCGCGGTGTCGTCGGTGCTGGCGGGGCCGAAGGACTCCGCGTCGCCCGCAGGCGAGGCGTCGCCGCAGGCGATCGAGAGCGGGAGGAAGAGGAGGGCTCGTGTGCGCACGGGGGGTGAGCAACACGAGCGGCCGATCTGATCACGGTCACTCGAAGATCACCGGGAAACCGCTCGCAGGGGCGGTTCCGTCGCCGTCGAACACGAACACCCACGCCGCTTCGCCGGGCGCGAACATGCCCGCGCGCACCGTCGTCGTGATCGATCCGTCACTCCACTCGCTCGGCGTCGTGATCGTCACTTTGGTGCTGCCCGCATACGTTTCGGCGTTGCCGATCTCGACGCGTGCTTGCGCGGCTGGACCGACCGCGACGTAGAAATCGTCGAGGAACGCGCTCGCGGGCCCGGGCGTGAGCCGACCGTAGCCGTTGAACGCGACCGTCTCCCACTGTCGCGGATCGCCGCCGCAGTTCGTCGGCAACGTGGGCACGTTCGCTTCGTCGGCGTGTTGCAGCACGCCTTCGTCGGCGCGCAGCTCCCAGATCTTCACGCCACCGGTCGCGTCGGTGCGCCCGCGATCCCACACCCACAAGCGTTTCCACTCGCCCTTGGTCGTGCGGATGTCGGGCCAGATCGAGCCTTCGGTGTAGACCGAGCAGTTGCCGCCGAACACCGCGGTCGGTGCTGCGCCGTCGCCGAGGAACGCGAGCAAGATGTCGTCGTCACCGGTGCCGCCCGCGTATTGATCCTGGCCGAGCAACCAGATCACCTTCCAGTTCAGCAAGTCGACGCTGTTCTCGCCGGGGAAGTTGTGGCCGACCGGCACGTACTGCCACCACGAGTAGAAGATCTCGGTGGTCGCGTCGGGGAGATCGGCGAACGCTTGCTGATTGGAGTCGACCGTGAAGTCGGCTTCGTACGACTGCGCGCCGCTGACGACGTACGCGTCGCCGTAGCGCGGGATCCCGGTGTTGAGCGCGGCCCACTCGCCGAACGTCGCGGAGCCGGGGCCGGTCTGGATCGGCTCGCCGACCGTGCCGCCCTCGAAATCGTCGAAGATCACGACCTCGGGGCCCACGTCGCCGAACCCGCTGCCGACGATCGTCACCGTGCTGCCGTCGGCGATCGATCCGCTCACGCAATCGATCTGCGGTGCATCACCGGGCGGACGCGGTGCGGGACAATCGCTCGGGCCCCCGCTGCTGCTGTCGTCGTCGCTGTGCGTGTCGGCCTGCGCCGTCGTGCCGTCGTCGTCGTCGCTGGGGTCGGTCGTACCCGACGTCGTCGTCGACGAAACCGTGCTCGATCCGGAATCGTCGGTGCTCGCGTTCGTGCTCGTCACGGTCGCGTCGGTCGACGTCTGATCCGGCGGTGCATCCGCACACGCGAGCGCGAAGGCGAGCAGAGACATGGGGTAGGGGAACGCTCGGGTGGTCACGCACCGGGTGAGCAACACGAGGCGGCGATCTGATCACGACAATTTTCATCGGCCCGGATAGCCTGGCTCCGCGGTGGATTCCGACCGCGAGATCACGGCGCTCTACGACGCGGGGATCGAAGCGCGCGTCGAGCGGGCCGCACCTTCGTACGACGAGCTCGACGCGAACCGTGTGCTCGGACGCGTGCTCGAGGGCGTGCTCGATCGCCCGGTCGAGCCGATCCGCGCCGGTCGCTACGTGCTGCTCGATGCGCTCGGACAGGGCGGGCTCGGCACGGTGTACGCCGCGTGGGATCCGGAGATCGATCGCAAGGTCGCGATCAAGCTGATCCGCGCCGACGCGACCGACGGTGTCGACGACGTGCAAGCGCGGCTGCGCCGCGAAGCGCAGGCGCTCGCGAAGGTCGTGCATCCGAACGTGGTCGCGATCTACGACGTCGGCACGTTTCGCGATCAGCTCTTCCTCGCGATGGAGCTCGTCGAAGGTGTCACGCTGCGGCGCTGGCTCGCCGACGCACCGCGTGACTGGCGAGCCGTTCGCGACGTGCTCGTGCAGGCCGGGCGCGGGCTCGCGGCGGTGCACGAGGCCGGGCTCGTGCAGCGCGACTTCAAGCCGCAGAACGTGATCGTCGCGCCGGACGGCGGGCGCGAGAGAATCGTGAAGGTGCTCGACTTCGGGCTCGCGCGTGCGATCGCGGGCGCGCGCACCACCAGCACCACGCTGCCGTCGTCGAGCCTCGTCGACGTGCAGATCACGATGCCAGGGTTGTTGGCGGGCACGCCCGCGTACATGGCACCCGAGCAGTGCAAGCCCGGGCCGATCGATGCGCGCGCGGATCAGTTCGCGTTCTGCGTGACGCTCTTCGAGGCGCTCTACGGCGAGCGACCGTTTCCTGCGGAGGATCTGCGTGCGCGGCTCGATGCGATCGCGGCGGGGCGCGTGCCGACGCCGAAGCGCGACGTGCCGACATGGCTGCATGCCGCGACGATGCGTGGGCTCGCGAGCGATCCCAGCGCGCGACATGCAGCGATGCCGCAGCTGCTCGACGCGATGCAACGCGATCTGCGACGCAAACGATCGGGGGTCGCGATCGCGATGGCTGCGACGATGTCGGCGGTCGCGACCGCGGCTGCGATCACCTGGTGGCCGCAGCCGATCGACGACGACGCGCGCGCACAGGTCGAGCAGCTGGTCGCAGACGCGACGCAGGCGGCGGCGGAGCGACGCTTCGTGTATCCCAGCCCCGACGATCCGAAGCGCGCGACCGCGTACAGCAGCACGGTCGCGCTCGAGCAGCTCGACGGTCCCATCGCGGAGATCGCCGACGCGCGCGCGGCCGAGCTGCGCCGCACCTTCGCGGCGCAGCTCGAGCAGCTCGGCGACGAGTATGCGGCGCTGCCCGGTGGCGAGCCGTTCGCAGCCGACTTCTACGCGGCCGCGCTGCTCTTCGATCCCGACGATGCCGACGCGCGCGCGCACGTGTATCTCACGCCGCCCGAGCTCGCCGATCTGCGCGCACGCGCGGCGCAGCTCGACTTCGCGAAGGCGGAGCTCATCGCGGCCGAGCCACTGGCGGTGCTCGCCGAGCCCGATCGCGAGACGCGACGCGTGCAGCTCGGACGATTGCGTGCGCGCGGCGGTTCGTCGACGTCGCTCGCACGTCTCGATCGCTTGGTCGGCCACGAGCAACCGCCGCCACCGGTCGTCGTCGCGCAGCGAAACGCCGCGCCTCCGACCGCACCGCCCCCGGCGATCGCACCGACCACCACCGTGACGCCGACCGACGATGCACGCACGGAAGACGTCGACGATCTCGTCGCGCGCGGGCTCGCGGCGCTGCGCCAGCGCAAGCTCGACGACGCGCAGCAGCTCTTGCACCGCGCGGCGGCGAAGAAGCGCAGCGGCCCCGTGCTCACCGCACTCAGCACGCTGCACTTCGAGCTCGGCGAGTATCCGCGCGCGGTCGAGTACGGCGAGCTCGCGGTGAAGGCTGCGCCCAAGAGCGCCGCGGCTCGGCTCGCGCTCGGCGATGCGTACTTCAAGGTGCTGCGCTACGACGAAGCGCGCGCGGCCTATGTCGCGGCGCAGAAGCTGAAGAGCCGCGCGGCCGAGGGACGTCTGCGCAAGCTCGACGACAAGCTGGGGGCGCAATGAGGCGCGCGCTCGCCTTCGCATTGCTCGGCAGCGCGTGCACGGAGATCGATCCGCGCTTCTATCTCGGCAACGCCTGCCAGGATCCCGACGACGACGTCGTGTTCTGCACCGACTTCGAGGAAGGCGACCTCGAGACCTGGGACGACTTCGATCAGAACCCCGACGACATGAACGACGTCGTGCCCGACGAAGGGCCGTTCGGGCTCGACGGCAATCACGTCGTGCGCATGCGCGTCGCGCCGGCGGAGCAGGGCACCGATCTCGTCAAGCAGCTGCCCGGCTTCTACGACGCACTCTACGCACGCTGGTGGGTGAAGCTCGAGCCCGGCTACGACCTCGACATCTCGAGCGCGCTGTGGCCCGGGCTGCACGCCGGTGGACACGACACGCTCGGCAACTCCGACAACCTGCCGAGTGGCGACGATCGCTTCACCGTGTTGACGTCGCACGACATCGCGACGCACGGGCTCACCACCAAGCTCGACTATCGTGGCATGTACCAGGATTGCCCGAACCCGAGCGGCATGTGCTACCGCGACGAGCTCCCGTGCGTGCGCGACGACGGCGAGTCGTTCTGCGTCGCGCCGCAGCATCGCCCGAGCCAGCCGCTCACCGCGATCGAGAAGTCGCGTTGGTACTGCGTCGAGCTCTTCGTCGACGCAGGCACGCCGGTCGCCGACGCTGCGAGTGCCGATGGTCGCGTCGCGCTCTGGCTCGACGACGAGCTCTTGTTCGAGTTCGACGATCTCTGGTTTCGCACGTCCGACACGCTCAAGATGGACGTGTTCTGGATGAGCGAGTACACGAGCGGTGGCCACGGCGACGAGGGCGTGCTCTATGACGACGTGCTCGTGAGCCGCAGCCGCATCGGCTGTGAATGACGGTGCAGCTGCGCGTCTCCGACGGTGCAGTGCTGACGATCGAGGCCGGGAGCGAGCTGCACTTCGCGAAGGACGGGGTGCTGCACGTGGACTACGGCTCGTATCCGGGCGTCGGAGACGGAGTGCTCGTCGCCGTCGGTACGCCCGACAATCCCATCGTGTTCACGTCGGTGGCCACGTCGCCCGCACCGGGCGACTGGTACGGCATCTACTTCTGGAATCAGCCCGATCCGCGCAACGCGATCGCGCATGCGCGCGTCGAGTTCGCGGGCGGCGTCAGTCAGCTGGGCAGTGGCGCGTGCACGACCGACGGCATCGACAACCACGACGCTGCGATCCGCTTCCTCGGCACCGGCGGACAGCTCATGCCGGACTCGCCGAGCGGACAGATCGTGACCGACACGCGGATCGTCTCGAGCGCGGGCAGTGGCATCGATCGCGGATGGTTCGGTGCACCGATCGACTACCTCGACAGCAACGAGTTCGTCGACGTCGCGCAGTGCCAGCAGAGCTATCCCCACCCCGAGGCGCCCGAAATCTGCCCGGATCCCGCTCCGTGCCCGCAGTGACTTGCGGGTAACGTCGAGTGGTGAACACTTCGCGCATGAAGCTCCAGGCCACTACGCTCGTGCGCGCACTGACGGTCGCCGCCTTGGGTATCGGCATCTATGCCGGCTGCGAGAAGCAGCAGCAAGAGACCCGCTCGCCCGGATCCGAGGACGATGGCGAGACCACGAACCTCTGCACCGAGTACGCCACGTGCGATCAGTGCATCGAGGGTCAGACCGCGAAGGGCAACAGCCGCGGCACGGCGGAGACGGAGTGCGGTGCGGCTGTGCTCGGATGTTGGACGACGTGGGACAAGCCCATCACGTGCGCCGGCAAGACGCACGACAAGAAGCCCGAGTGATCCACGCGCGGACGAGAACGCGCCGGCCACCGTGAAGACCCCTGTGTCTTCCTGACCCGAATCACGCGCGGCCCGTCGCGAGCGTGGCGCAGCGCTGTGTCTCTCCGACCCGCACTGCGAAGAAAATCCCCACACGCGATCGGGCCTGATCCGGGACGAATCGTCCCCGAGCGGCGTGCGCGAGCGACGGGGCGTTCGCGACGTCGCATCGAGATCCGAACGCCAACCCCACGCTGCTCGACGATCGTGCGCGCCGATGTCTCGCGCCGGTGCCGCCCACACGATGCAAGCGCGTCGTCAGGGCGACACACTCGCGGCGAAGAACCATTTGCCAGGAGGCCATACCGAGCGGACGATCCCTTTCACCCGCCATGCGCTTCCGACGGATCTCCGCCGCGCTCTCGCTTTCGTTGTGCATCTCCCAACCGCTCGCGTGCACTACGCTCCAGGCGCAGGAGCAGGAGCACAAGGAGGAGGGGCACGAGGCCGGCCATCCCATCGTGGTGACGAGCCCGTCCGTGCAGGACGTCGTCACGACGCAGGAGTACGTCTGCCAGATCCACTCGCGGCGCCACGTCGAGATCCGTGCGCTGGAAGAGGGCTACCTCGAAGAGATTCCGGTGCAGGAAGGCCAGGCGGTGAAGTCGGGCCAGCTGCTCTTCAAGATCGTCGCGGTGCTCTACAAGGCGCGGCTCGACGCCGACAACGCCGAGCTCGAGCGCGCGGAGATCGAGCTACGCAACACCAAGACCCTGTTCGAGAAGAACGTCGTCTCCGACCAGGAGCTCGCGCTCGCGAAGGCCGGGCGCGCCCAGGCCAAAGCCAAGGTCGATCTCGCCGCCGCCGAGCTCGGCTTCACCAAGGTGAAGGCGCCGTTCGACGGCATCATCGATCGCCAGTACCAGCAGCTCGGCAGCTTGGTCGAAGTGGGCGACATCCTCACCACGATGTCCGACATCCGGCTGATGTGGGTGTTCTTCTACGTGCCCGAGGCCGACTACCTCAAGTACAAGTCGCTGCCGGGCAAGGTCGATCCGGAGCATCCGCAGCAGCTGCAGCTGCCCGATGCGAAGATCGAGCTGCGACTCGCGAACGGTCAGCTCTTCGATCAGACCGCCGGTGACACCGTCACCGTCGAGTCGAGCTTCGACAACGAGACCGGCAACATCCCCTTCCGCGCGGACTTCCCCAACCCCGATGGTCTGCTGCGCCACGGTCAGACCGGCACGCTCTTGATCCACGGTACGCTGAAGGACGCGATCGTGATCCCGCAGCGCGCGACGTTCGAGATCCTCGACAAGCAGTACGTGTACGTCATGGATGACGACGGGGTCGCGCACCAACGGGCGGTCACCATCGCCCACGAGAAGGACGACATCTTCGTGATCGCGAGCGGTCTCGAAGCGACCGACAAGATCGTCCTCGAGGGCATCCGGCAGATTCACGACGGCGAGCACGTCGAGTACGAATACAAGAAGCCGGAAGAAGTGCTCGCGCATCTGAAACACCACGCTGAATAGCGTCGTATGTTCACGAAGATCCTCCATCGTCCGGCGCTGGCACTCGTCACTTCGATCCTGATCCTCTTCCTGGGGACCTTGGGGATCGTGCGACTGCCGATCGCGCAGTTCCCCGATGTCGCGCCGCCGACGGTCTACGTCAGCATCGCGTACCCTGGCGCGAGCGCGAACGTGTTGGTCGATTCGGTGCTGATCCCGTTGGAGCAGTCGATCAACGGCGTGCAGAACATGCGCTACATGGTGGACAGTGCCACCAGCGCCGGCGAAGCCACCATCGCGATCTTCTTCGAGCCCGGCACCGATCCCAACATCAACGTCGTCAACGTCCAGAACCGCGTCAACATCATGCTGAGTCGATTACCACCGCTGGTGGTACGCGAAGGCATCCTGGTCAGCCAGGTTGTGCCCAGCATGTTGATGTATCTGAACCTGTACAGCACGGATCCGCATACCGATCAGGCCGATCTGTTCAACTACGCCAATGTCTACGTGATGCCCGTGCTCAAGCGCATCCAGGGCATGGGCATGCCGCGCAACCTCGGCAACCGCAGCTTCGCGATGCGCATCTGGCTGAATCCAGAGCGCATGCGTGCCTATAACGTCGCGGTCGAAGACGTGATGGAGGCGCTGGCGCAGCAGAGCATCATCGGCTCGCCCGGTCGACTCGGTCAGGCCACCGGCATGACCTCGCAGTCGAAGGAGTACGTGCTGACGTATGTCGGCCGCTACAACAAGGCCGCGCAGTACGGCAACATCATCCTGAAGGCGAAACCGAACGGCGAGATCCTGCGGCTGAAGGACGTCTGCGTTCCGCCGGAGGACGTCGCGGGTGCGGGTGGCGAGCATGCGCCGCCGCCGATGATGGAAGCCGAGGAGGACGAGACCGGCGCGACGAAGCCCAAGCGGCAGGGCATCGAGCTCGGCTCGGAGTTCTTCGACATCTACTCCGACGTCGACGGTCACCCCGCCGCGTCGATCGTGCTCAAGCAGGCGCCGGGCTCCAACGCCGCGGAGGTCATCGAAGAGGTCAAGACCACGCTCGAGGAGCTGAAGAAGTCGTTCCCGCCGGGCATGGACTACGAGATCGCGTACGACGTCTCCAAGTTCGTCGACGCGTCGATCGAGAAGGTGCTCCACACCCTGCTCGAAGCGTTCATCTTGGTGTCGCTGGTCGTGTACCTGTTCCTGGGCGACGTGCGCTCCACGTTGATCCCGACGCTGGCGGTGCCGGTGTCGCTCATCGGCACGTTCTTCGTGCTGCAGCTCTTGGGCTTCTCGATCAACCTCATCACGCTCTTCGCGATGGTGCTCGCCATCGGTGTGGTGGTCGACGATGCGATCGTCGTGGTCGAAGCCGTGCACGCGAAGATGGCGGCCAAGCACCTCTCGCCGTTCCGCGCGACCATGGAGGTGCTGTCGGAGATCAGCGGAGCGATCATCGCGATCACCTTGGTGATGACCTCGGTGTTCGTGCCGATCACCTTCGTGCCCGGCCCGGTCGGCGTCTTCTACCGCCAGTTCGGCGTCACGATGGCGACGTCGATCGTGCTCTCCGGCCTCATCGCGCTGACGCTCACGCCGGTCTTGTGCGCGATGATCCTCAAGCCGCACGCGCACGAGGACTCGAGCCACCAGAACCACGGCCCGAACGCGAAGAAGCGGCGCTTCGGCATCAAGGTGATCCTGGTCTACGTCTTCGTCGGGATCCCCTTTCTCGCGGGGCTCACGTACCTCGCCTACACGCTGTGGGGGCCGATCGGCTTCCTGCTGATCCTCGTGCCGTTCATCCAGCGACCGTTCAGTCGCGCGGTCGACAAGGTCACCAACGCGTACGCCGGTATGCTGCGGCCGATCGTCACGCGGCGCTTGGTGACGCTGCTCGCGGTCGGTGGCTTCGCGTTCGGCATCGTCGCCGCGAACTCGCAGATGTCGAGCGGGTTCATCCCCGGCGAGGACCAAGGCATCATCTACGCGGTTCTCCAGACGCCGCCCGGGTCCACGCTCGAGTACACCAACGCGAAGTCGCAGGAGCTCGAGAAGATCGCGAAGGAGATCGAGGGCGTCACCTCGGTCACCTCGGTCGCCGGCTACGAGGTGCTCACCGAGGGCCGCGGCTCGAACGCGGGCACTGCGATCATCAACCTCAAGGAGTGGTCGTCGCGCGACAACACCGCGCGCGACATCATCGAGGAGCTCGAGGAGCGCACCAAGGAGATCACCAACGTCAAGCTCGAGTTCTTCGAGCCGCCGGCGATCCCCGGCTTCGGTGCGGCCGGTGGCGTGTCGCTACGCGTGCTCGACCAGACGCAGTCGAGCGTGGCCGACTACAAACGCCTCGGCGAGGTGAACGACAAGTTCATGGCCGCGCTGGCGGAGCGCCCGGAGGTGAAGAACATGTTCACCTTCTACGCCTCCGACTATCCGCAGTACGAGCTGATCATCGACAACGACGTGCTCATGCAGAAGGGCGTGTCGATCGAGACGGCGATGACGAATCTCAACATTCTCATCGGCAGCACGTACGAGCAGGGCTTCATCCTCTTCAACCAGTTCTACAAGGTGTATGTGCAGGCGTGGCCGGAGTTCCGGCGCATGCCCGACGATCTCGACGACCTGTTCGTGAAGAACGAGGCCGGCAAGATGGTGCCGTACTCGTCGTTCATGAAGCTGCGCAAGCAGCAGGGCCTCAACGAGATCACGCGCTACAACCTGTATCCGTCGGCGGCGATCCAGCTCGTGCCCGCGGCCGGCTACTCGACCGGACAAGCGATCGACGCCGTGAACGAGGTCGCGAAGGCGACGCTTCCGCAGGGCTATGCGCTCGGCTGGGAGGGCCTGTCGTGGGACGAGTCGCGCAAGGGCAACGCGTCGATCTACATCTTCTTCGTCGTCGTCGCGTTCGTGTACCTCGTGCTCGTCGCGCAGTACGAGAGCTTCCTGATCCCGCTCGCGGTCGTGCTCTCGCTGCCGGTCGGTATCTTCGGCTCGTTCTACTTCCTGCAGGCCGCGGGGCTCGCCAACGACGTGTGGGCGCAGCTCGGCCTCATCATGCTCGTCGGCCTCTTGGGCAAGAACGCGATCTTGATCGTCGAGTTCGCGGTGCAGCGACGACGTGAAGGCTTGTCGCTGAAAGACGCGGCCATCGAAGGCGGCAAGCTGCGCTTCCGGCCGATCCAGATGACCTCGTTCGCGTTCGTCGCGGGTCTCATCCCGCTCGTGATCGCGACCGGCGCGGGCGCGATCGGCAACCGCACGATCGGCACCACCGGTGTCGGCGGCATGTTGCTCGGCACCGTCATCGGTGTGCTCATCATCCCGGGGCTGTACTACTTGTTCGGTCGGCTCTCGGATGGTCGGCAGCTCTTGCGTGACGCGACGCAGGAGCCGCTCAGCGAGGTGCTCGACCACGGGCCTTCGCTGCCGGTCGCCGAGCGCAAGGACCGTGCGGAGGAGCCGGCTGCGGAGCTCGACGAAGACGCTGGGCACGCGGTCGAGGAGGCGACGGCCGAGCAAGCGTCCGAGGTGGCCGCACCCGAGGCGCCCGCTGCGACCGAGCCTGACGAGAAAGCCTAGTCGGGCACGGGCACGGGGTCGGGTGCCGCTGGCACCCGACTACTTCCGCCAGCCGCCGCCCAGCGCCTGATAGATCGCAACCAGCGCTTGCATGCGCTGCTTCTTGGTCTCGACCAGCTCCATCTCGGCCTCGAGCGAGTCGCGGCGGGTCAAGAGCACGTCGTAGTAGTCGACGCGCGCCGAACGGTAGAGCACGTTCGAGACCTCGATGGCCTCTTGCAGCGACGCGACCTGTTGCGACTGCTGCTCGAAGCGCTGCTTGAGGTTCGACATCGCGTTGAGCTGGTTGTAGACGTCGGTGTACGCCTGGATGAGCGAGCGCTCGTAGTCGTACACCGCCTGCACCTGGCGCGCGTTGGCGGAGCGATAGTCGGCCTTGATCGCGGCGCGGTTGAGCAGCGGCGCGAGCAGGCTGCCGGCGATGTTGTAGGCCAGCGACTGCGGCGTATCGACGAGGTGCTTGATGTTGAACGACTCGTAGCCGACGCCGGCATCGAGGCTGAGCGAGGGATAGAAGCGCGCCTTGGCGCTCTTCGTGTCCATCTTCGCCGCAGCGAGCCGCAGCTCCGCGGCCTTCACATCGGGACGGTTCTCGAGCATGTCGGCGGGCAGACCCGTGGCGACGACATCGGGCTTGGTCGCGTCGAGCGCGGCCTTGTTGCGCCGAATCGGCTTCGGGAAGCGGCCGACCAGGAAGTTGATGTGGCTCTCGATGACGACGCGCTGCTGCTCGAGGTTGTAGCGGCGGCCTTGGTTCTTCACCACCTCGGCCTGGAAGCGCTGCACACCGAGCTCCGTCTCGCGGGCGGCGGCCTTCTTGAGCTTGACGATCTCGAGCGCGTCCTTCTGGATGCCGATGTTGCGATCGAGGATCTCGAGCTGGTTGTCGAGCGCGACGAGGTCGTAGTACGAGTTGGCGATCTCCGCGACGATCTCGGTGACCAGGAAGTTCCGCTCCTGGATGCTGGCTTCGTAGCGGAACTTCGCGGCCTTGCGAGCGTTTCGCAGGCTGCTCCACATGTCGGTCTCCCACGACGCGTGGAAGCCGAAGCGGAAGTCGGGGCGGTTCTTGGGCACGCCGTGCGCGTTGTCGCTGACGCCGATCGGCGTGTGCTCGCCGACCTTCTCGAGGCCGACGCCGACACCGGCATCGAGCTCGGGGATGTACTGGCCCTTGATCTTCGCGGCCTCGTTCTGGTTGATGATGATCTCTTGGAGCCGGATGTTGAGCTCTTGGTTGTTGTCGAGCGCTTCTTTGATGAGCGCGCGCAGCTCGGGATCGGGGAAGAACTTGTCCCACGTCTTCTGCGCGGCGAGGCTCGGGCCGCTGCCGCCGTGATCGAGCGCGCCGAAGCTCTTCGGCACCTCTTTGTCGGGCTCGCGGGCCTTGTTGTTGCCGAGGATGCCGGTGCAGCCGACGCTCAGCGAAAGCGCGCAAGCGGCCGCGACGACTGCGAGCCAGCGCTGCCGCCTACCGGGCTTCGACATGCGATCCACTGCATGTGCCTGTAGCGGCGGATCGGTGGGTTGTAAAGGCCGCGGCGACGCGTGGCGACGCGTAATGACTCACTCGCGCGGCGTGCGGCCCGACCAACCGCAGAAGCTGCCCGACCACTCGCCGGTGATCGTCGCGTCGTCGAGTGACAGAACATGTCCCTCGACGAGACCCCACCGGCGATCCGGGCTCGCGAACAGGGCCACGCCTTCCTGACCTTCGCCGGGTCGCGTCGTGCGGCGATCGGTGAACGGATCCCACCACGTGCGGCGCTTCGCGTCGTAGAGCAGTCGTTCTTCGTGGAAGAAATCGCCGCGCGAGTTGCCGACCACGATCCACCACAGTCGTCCACCGCCCACGTATGCGGCGCGGCCGCAGGCTTCGGCCTCCTCGGTGCAACGATCCACGTCGACCTTCACGCGCGGGCTCGCCGGTGCGGCAGGCTCCTGCGTTTTCGCGAGCGCAGGTCGAGCTGCCAGCGCGACGAGGTACTTCGTGTCGACCAGCTTCGCGCGATCGTAGCCGCGCTTCTGTGCTGCTGCTTCTGCGCCGAGCTTGCCTGCGATGACCCCACCTTCGCCGTCGTCGGCCAGGCAGTAGACCTCGCGATCGCCTTCGCCGACGACCGTGCCGCGCACCGTGGGTTGCTCGCCGAGCTCGACGACGAGCGCGACGCAGTGCTCGAGGCCGTCGGCATTGCCGGCGAGCACCACCGGGATCGGCGCGGCCGCGTCGGTTCGTTGCACCCGCCAGATCA
>DASZPU010000672.1:0-1796 GCA_035550195.1 Nannocystaceae bacterium | reverse complement strand
CTCGCGCGCAGCCTCGCGATCGCCGAGGCTTCGTCCTCGCCCGGCACCTCGACCTCGAAGCGCACCGCCGCGGCGGTGGCCGACACCGGTCGCGCGACGTAGCGCGCACGCAGCACGTACGGCCCGGCCGCGAGCACCGGTGCGAGCTCGGCGAGATCGAAGAGCATGCGTCGCTCCTCGCCGGGCCCGAGCCGGAATCCCTCGGGCTCGCCTTCGTGGGCCTCGGTCGCCTTCATCGGCAAGAGCTGGCCGTCGCGCTCGCCCGCGCGCACGACCACGAGCTCGAGCGGCGGCGGCACCTCGAAGCGATCGATCTCCGGCAACACGAAGTAGGTGCGCTGCGGCAGTGGATTGAGGACGGTGGCCGCGACCGGCATCGGATACCCGATGCGATAGCTGGGCGCGACCTCGATGGTGAGCTCGAGATCGTTCATGGCCACGTCCACATCGCGGGGTTGTCTTCGACGTGCACCATGCGAATGCCGTGCACGTGCCGCGCACACATGTGCTTGCCTTCGGTGCCGGTGAAGAAGCGCTGCAGCGTGCGCGTGCCGGGCTTGTACAGCCAGGAGATCGTGTAGTTCATCGCGCAGCTCGTGGTCGGCGGATCTTCCCAGCTGTTGTAGCCGCACTTGTGCGGGAAGCCGAATGCGTGGCCGAGCTCGTGCACGATGGTGGTGAGCGCCATCTCGCGGTTGAACGTGCCGGTGCGCATGAACGCCGGGTGCTTGGTGAACACGATCGTGCGCCCGGCGAAGTACTCCTGGCCGCCCTTGGTGTTCGGTGGGCTGATGCCGGCGGTCTCGAAGCCACCCTTGGTGAACACCTCGACCTCGACGTCGACGGGGAAGCCCATGCCGCCTGCGGTCCACGAGCCCGCCGGCTGCGATTCCATGTGCCCCGGGAAGTAGTTGTCGGTGCGGTCGTACGAGCCGCCGCGTCCCGGCGATCCGATCTTGCCGTCGTTCGCGACGAAGTCGGATTGATAGTCGAGCGACGCGAGATGCAACGTGGTCTTGCCCGCGCTCGGCGTGTCGTCGTCCTTCGCCCAGACCGGGAAGAACGCCTTGTTGCTGCCCTCGATCAGGAACACCGAGCCGATCTCACCGGTGAGCGGGCCGTCGATGATGATGGTCTCGCCGTGCGAGCCGTCGGAGTAGCGCTTCTCGCCGACCTTCGCCGGGCCTTTGTACACCGACGTCTTCGTCGAGGTCGCGATGTCCTTCGCGGCGCGATGGGCCGCGACCAACAAGAACCACCCCGGCTTGCCTTCGTTGACGAACACACCGGTGGGCGGCGCCTTGACGTACTTCGCACTGAGCGGTGTCTGCTGATCCTTCGTGGGCGCCATGTGCTCGATCTTCGGTGAGCTCTGCGGCGCCGACACGTCCATCTGCACGAACATCGGCTCGAAGAACGGCGGCATGTCCTCGACCGGCAGCGGGAACGCCTCGTCCATGACGCGGTACTCGACGTCGACGCGCTTCCACATCGTGACGAGCCCGGTCTGGTCCTCCGCGCCCGGCATCACGAGCTGGTGCGCCGCGATGCTCGCCTTCACGCGGAAGTTGTCGCCACCGACGTTGGTGCAGTGCATGCGCACCTTGCTGACGCCGCCGACGATCGCAGTGGTCGCAGTGTGCTCGTCGACCTCTTCGAGGCCGAAGCTCTCGAGCTTCTCGAACTTCGCGCCCGTGCCCGCGTCCTTCTTCGGGAAGTCGCGCTTGCCCATGTTGTCGTTGGTCGGATCGACGCCGCTGTCGTTGGGATCGACCAGCCCCTTGCTGAACTTCTCC
>DASZPU010000671.1:0-3755 GCA_035550195.1 Nannocystaceae bacterium | reverse complement strand
TGCTCGGTGCCGTCGTGGTCGTGTGCATCTTCGCGCTCGAGTCGCGTCGACTCGTCGAGCACGGCAGCGTCGCGGAGGGCGAGGTGATCGACATCGACTACCTCGGCTCCGAGTCGGGCATCCCGCTCGTGCGCTTCGCATCCGGCCAGGGCTCGACCACCGTGCGGTTGGCGAACCCGCTCGGCCGTGGGTACCACGAAGGCCAGCGCATACCCGTGCGCTTCGATCCGCAGGAGCCGCAGCGCGCACGCCAGGACGATTTCGCGGGACTGTGGGCGCAGCCGATCATCGCGAGCGGTGCCGGCATCGCAGTGCTCGCGGCCACGATCGTCTTCGCGGTGCTGCGACGTCGCTCGCTGCCAACCGCAGTGAGTCGCTAGGAAACAAAAGGCCAACCGCGTTGCGCTCGTGCGCGCGTAAGCCCACGGGAATTCGCTGGCGAAGCGCTTGCTCTGCAGCGCGAGCATGCGCCGCCTTTCGATCGTCGCCCGCGCCGGCTTGCTCGCGAGCTTCGTGCTCGCCGCACCCACGCTCCTCGCGTGTCTCGATCACCCGCTGAAGCCGGTGGAGTACGAGCTCACGTCGGAAACGGTGGACACGATCCAGCTCACCGTGAACAAGGACGTCGACATCCTGTTCGTGATCGACAACTCGGGCTCGATGGGTGAGGAGCAAGCACGCGTTGCGGAGAATTTCCCCGCTTTCATCAGCGTGCTCGAGGAGAAGGGCGTCGAGGCCAACTACCGCATCGGTGTCACCACGACGGACAATGGGAATCCCTGGTGCGGCACGACCACACCCGAGGCCGGCAAGCTGCAGATGTCGAGCTGCCGCGCGCGCACCGGCGAGTTCGTGTTCAACGGCAACCCGCCGAAGGACGCGACCGCGGAAGCGTGCACCGACCTGTGCAAGTTCGACGAGATCACCACGCTTCCGACGTCGACCGATGAGGATCCCGACGAGAAGCCGCGTCCGTGGCTCGAGAGCATCGAGGGCAAGACCAACCTCGCCGAGGTCGACGGCGTCACGCCGACGACGACCGAAGCGTTCCAGTGCTTCGGGCCGCAGGGCATCGCAGGTTGCGGATTCGAGTCGCACCTCGAGTCGATGTACAAGGCGCTGTTGCGCGCGCAGAAGGAAGACGAGGCGCAGTACGGGTTCTTGCGCGACGACGCGATCCTGGCGCTCGTGATCCTGAGCGACGAGGTCGACGCGTCGTACAACAACGCCTACCAGTCGATCTGGCTGCCGGAATCGATGGGCGGCAACACGGTCTTCTGGTCGGACCCGACCGCGTCGCAACCGACGTCGGCGGTACAGTGGCGCGCGGGCGTCGAGTGCACCGGCGGTCCGGGCACGTACGACGAGTGCCACGCGCAGAACTACGACGTCGACGGCAACCCCGATGTCAGCGACAGCAAGGCGGTCTTCCACCCGGTCGATCGCTACACCGAGTTCGTGCAAGAGCTCGAGGACATGAAGCAGGCGATCACGCCCGATCAGGAGGTGCTGGTCGCGGAGATCGTCGGTGTGCCGGCGGGCTACGACCGCGGCATGGCCGACATCGTCTACGCCGACGCGACCGATCCCGCGGAGCAGCTCGACTTCGGCATCGGTGCCGGCTGCACCAATGCTTCGACCACGCCACCGTCGACGGCGCGTCCACCCGTGCGCGAGCGCGAGTTCGCCGAGGCGTTCCAGGTCGGCACCGAGGATTCCGATCGCAACCTGTATTCGATCTGCGAGGACGACTTCTCGCCCGCGCTCGAGGCGATCGCCGACCGGATTCGCAGCCAGCTGAAGCCGGCGTGCATGCCTTCGTGCGTCGCGGACTCGGATCCGATCGCCAACGGCGTACAGCCGACTTGCACCTTGCAGCAAGCGACGCCGAAGGACGGTGGCGGCGGAGCGATCACCAGCAACATCCAGCCGTGCAACGCCGACGAGTCGCTGCCCGGCGACGAAGACGTCTGCTACGTGACGCTGGTCGGCGACGATCTCTCCGACGAGTGCGAGATGGCCGGCTGGAACCTCGAGTTCCGCTTGGTGCGTCGCGAAGGTGTGCCCGCTGCGGGCGGCACGACGGTGAGCGCGACGTGCCAGCTCTCGCAGAACAAGCCGATCGATTGCCCCGGCCTGCCGTGAACGAGCCCGACGTGGCTTCGCCACGGCGGAGTGCGAGCAAGACTGCCCGCACCAGGAAGAGCACCGGAGGTGCGACCAAAACTAAATGACGCAGCTCGCGTTGTACATGTAGTCGAACTGCACGGTCTTCTCGTTGTTCTTCGCGAGGCAGTCGTCGTTGCTCGTGCTCGCGTCGCTGCCCGCGTCCGGATCCAGCACGATCTTCGCGGTGACCATCTTGCTCACCGGGCACTTGCCCGGGCCTTCGGGCTCGTGACCGACCTTCAACAGGCCGGGCACGTTCACGATGGCGCAGCGCTCGACGACCGCGCCGGCGGCGAGCGACGTGACGCCCGCGAGCGTGCCGGAGATGACCCCGTTGTCGCTCGCGACGCTGATGTTCGACTGCCCAGCGCCAGCGCTCCACGCCGCGGGCCCGACGTTCTTGATCTTCACGCACGCCTTCGCTTGGCTCTGCAACGCCACGTTCGCGGTCTGCCCGTTCGGCAGCTGCACGCTGATCGTCGCGGGCGCGAACGTCACCGCTTCGACCGCGAGGTCCGGCTTCCCGCTGCACATCGAGCCCGGCGGCGGCTTGAAGAAGAGCGACGTGGGCAGCATCGCGAGGGCGCCCGCGGGCGGTAGCTCGACCTGCGTGCACGACAACGCACCGAGGGCCACGAGGAACAGGAGTGGCTTTGCAGTTCGCATGGCGGGGAGGTACCCCGACCCCGCCGAGCGTTCCCGCCGGTCTACGGTTCGTCGTATCGTCGGCCCACGCGCGATGACGTCGTCGCTGCCCCACGACGAGCACACTCCGGATTTCAGCAGCGACGACGCGTCGCTCGATGGCAACAGCATTGCGCGTCGCTTGGCCGGAGTAGTCGCGCCCAGCGGGCACCCGCACGCGCGCGCGATGTTGCGAGCGTCGATCCTCGGCGGCATCGGGCCCTCGATCGGTCGCTACTCCGTGCGCCGCGTGCTCGGCTCGGGTGGCTTGGGGGTCGTGTTCGAGGCGCACGATCCCGTGCTCGATCGGCTCGTCGCGATCAAGCTCATGCATGCGCAGCGCAAGACCGCGGCCGCGCACGCGCGACTGGCCGCGGAGGCGCGCGCGATCGCAGCCCTGTCGCATCCCCATGTCGTCGCCGTGTACGAGGTCGGCGAGCACGATGGCGAGCTCTTCGTCGTGATGGAGCACGTCGCGGGCACGACGCTCGCGGACTGGCTCGCGCTCGAGCAACGCAGCGTCGACGAAGTGCTCGACACGATGCTGCAGGCCGGTGAAGCGCTCGTCGCAGTGCACGCGATCGGGCTGGTGCACTGCGACTTCAAGCCGCAGAACGTGTTGGTCGGCGCAGATGGGCGCACGCGCGTCGCGGACTTCGGCATCGCGCCCGCGGGACAGGCGTGGGCCGGCACGGCGGCGTACATGCCTCCGGAGCAGCGCGGCGGTGACGCGCAGCCGGACGCGAAGGGCGATCAGTATGCGTTCTGCCTCGTGCTGCACGAGGCGCTCACGACTCGGCGTCCGGCCGGCACTGTGCCGCGACGACTCGCGCGCATCGTCGCAAAGGGTCGGCACGACGATCCGCGCGCGCGTCATCCCTCGATGGCTGCCCTCGTCGCGG
>DASZPU010000670.1:0-25026 GCA_035550195.1 Nannocystaceae bacterium | reverse complement strand
GATCGGGCGGGGGCGTCGGCGCTTGAGTCTCGTCGCTTCGCGGTGGCGGCGTTCGGCGCGATCGATGAGCAGCTCTTGGGCGCCGCGCTCGGCGTCGGTGCGCTGCACGTAGCTGCCGTCGCTCTGCAGCTCCCATGCGCTGCGGCCGTCGGTCATCTGCAGCTTGAGCACCGCACGCAGCTCGCGGCGCAGCTGCGGGCTCTCGACCGGCACGAGCGTCTCGACGCGGCTCTCGAGGTTGCGCTTCATGCAGTCGGCGGACCCGATGTAGTACTCCTCGTCGCCGCCGTTGCGGAAGTAGTAGATGCGCGCGTGCTCGAGGAAGCGGCCGACGATGCTGATGACGCGGATGTGCTCGGAGAGGCCGGGGATGCCGGGGCGCAGCCGACAGGTGTCGCGCACGATCAGCTCGACGCGCACGCCCGCCTGTGACGCGCGGTAGAGCGCCGCGATGATGTCGCCGTCCTCCATCGCGTTGATCTTGAGCTGGATCGACCCACCGCCTTCGTCGCGCTGGTGCACCGCGATCTCGCGCTCGATCTTCTCGAGCAGCGCCTGCTTCATCAGCTTCGGCGCGATGAGGATCTTGTCGTAGCGCCGCTTGGGCTTGTACCCGGTGGTGAGGTAGTTGAAGAGCTCGGTCATGTCGTGACCGAGCGCGTCGTCGCAGGTGAAGAGCCCGAAGTCGGTGTAGTTGCGCGCGTTGCCGGCGTGATAGTTGCCGGTGCCGACGTGCGTGTAGCGACGGAGCTGATCCGAGTCGCGGCGCACCACCAGGATCACCTTGCAGTGCGTCTTCAGCCCGACCACGCCGTAGCTGACGTGGATGCCGGCTTCTTCCAGCCGGCTCGCCCAGCGGATGTTGGCCTCCTCGTCGAAGCGCGCCTTGATCTCGACGACCACCGCGACCTGCTTGCCGTTGCGCGCCGCGTTGATGAGGTGCTTGACCACCTGGCTGTCCGCGGACGTGCGGTAGAGCGTCATCTTCACCGCGCGCACCTTGGGATCCTCGGCGGCCTCGCGCAGGAATCGCTCGACCGAGCTCGAGAACGACTCGTAGGGGTGGTGCACGAGGATCGACTGCGCGTCGCGGATCTGGTGAAAGACGTTGCGTCCGTCGCCGAACTCGGGGTGATCGACGGGGCGATGCACGGGATCGTGCAGCTCGGGCATGTCGATCACCGCGATCTGCATGAGGTCACGCAGCGCGAGCATGCCGTCGACCTCGAAGACGTCGCGCTCGGACAGCCCGAACTTCGACGCGAGCAGCGAGCGGTGCAGCGCGGGAATCCCGGGCTGCACCTCGACGCGCACGATCGGCGCGAACTTCCGCTCGCGCAGCTCGGTCTCGATCATCGCGAGCAGGTCGTCCGCGAGATCCTCGTCGCCTTCGGTCACCGCGTTGCGGGTGACGCGGAAGGTCGTGCAGGTCTCGATGACCATGCCGGGGAACAACAGATCGAGGTTGTGCGCGATGACGTCCTCGAGCGTGACGAAGCGGTGCGACTCACCGACGCGCATGAGCCGGACCGTGCCACTGCCGATCGGCACCTTCACGCGCGCGAGCAGAGGCATCGCGTCGTTGGGGTAGTGCAGCGTGACCAGGAGATTGATCGAGAGGTTCGAGATGAACGGAAACGGGTGCGCGGGATCCATCGCCTGCGGCGTCACCAGCGGGAACACGTTCTTGTAGTAGTCGTCGCGCAGTGCGAGGCGCTCCTCGGGCGCGAGCGCGCCGTAGGGCACGACGCCGATGCCGTGCTCCGCGAGCGCCGGACCGATCTCGCGCCAGACCGAGCGCATGAGCTCGTCGATGCCGCGGATCATGCGATAGCACTCCGCGATCAGCTCCGCGGGCGTGCGTCCATCGGGGCCGGGACCGGTGACGCCGGCGGCGAGCTGTTGCTTGAGCCCGCCCACGCGCTTCATGAAGAACTCGTCGAGCGTCGTGCCGACGATGCCGAGGAACTTCACGCGCTCGAGCAACGGCGTGCGTGCGTCGGCGGCCTCGTGGACGACGCGCCACGCGAAGTTGAGCCAGGTGAGCTCGCGGTTGAAGTACGCCTCCGGCATGCTCGCGTCGGCGGGCTGCGCCCACGATCCGACGGCGCGCGGCGGGGGAGCCTGCGGCGGCGTGCGTGCCGGCTCGGGCGCGCTCGTGGGGCGTGAAGTTTCGGGCTCGGGCTCGCTGTCGAGCGCGACCGCGGCGCTGCCGGACTCGTCGATGGGCACGGGAGGACGCCAAGCATGGCCCGAAGTCCGCGCGCGTCGCCAGGCGCCGCGCAAGCATGCGTGCGCGTGGGTAGAACGCTGCGCGCGCGTGCGCGTATGATTGTCACAATGCGGATCGTCGGGCTCGCGTGTGCCGCGCTCGCCCTCCTGAACGGGTGTCGGGCGGAGAGCGTCGCCGATCCAGCGCCGCCCCTCGTGGTGGAGCCGGCCGAGCCGGTGGTGATCGCGAGCGCACCATCGGTGGAAGTTGCGGCCGCGATCACGACCACGCCCGCGACGACGACGACCGCACCCGCGACGACGACGATCGCACCCGCGACGACGACGACCGCACCGAGCACGAAGGGCGAGCGAGATCGTCCGCCCGCGGGTTGCATCGATGCCGTCGAAGATCTACCCGACGTCGAGTTCCTGAAGCGCGATGATCGTCGGCTCACACGCAACAAGCTCGTCGTCGTCTCGAAGAGCGCGCGCCGCTTGATGCTGTACGACGAAGGACGCAGCGTCGGCTGTTGGCGCGTCGCGCTCGGGTTCGCGCCCGAAGGGCACAAAATGATACAGGGTGACGGCCGCACCCCCGAAGGTTGGTATCGGCTCTCCGACAAGCCGTGGTCGAGCTTCGAGAACGCGATCGCGATTCACTACCCCAACGAGGCCGACGCGCGCGCGGCCGCGGCGGACGGGCGCATCGGTAAACGCACGCGCGACTCGATCGTCGGTGCGCTGGATGCCGGCAAAGTTCCACCGCAGTCGACCAAGCTGGGTGGCGCGGTGTTGATCCACGGCGGCGGCTCGAGCTTCGACTGGACGCTCGGTTGCGTCGCGCTCGACGACGACGAATTGTTGGCGCTCCGCGATCAGCTGCCCAAGGGCATGCGCACCGACGTGTTGATCTTGCCGTAAGCAACGTATCTTCGCGCGCGATCGTGTGCCGCCGGGTCGTACACCGATCGCGCTCGACGCATGGATTGCGCACGTGTCCCGCGTGCGTGATGCGAGTGCGTTTCGAGCGCGCGCACGGTGACACCACGCGAGGGCGCGTGCAGTATACTGCCGAGAACGTGGTTCAACGTCCTGACAGCGACGCGTCGACACTGTCGTTGCGTCGCACGCCACTGCTCGACGGCCCGTCGCTCGCGTGCGACGTGCAGCTGATCGTGTTGCTCGGCCCCGCGGTGGGGCAGTGCGTCACGGTCGGCGAAGAGCTGGTGCTGGGGCGGGCCACGCCGGGCCTCACGATCCAGGACGACGGCGTTTCGCGCCGCCATGCCTCGCTCACGCGGCTCGCCGACGGCGGCTTCATGCTCCGCGATCTCGGCTCGCGCAACGGCACGTTCGTCAACGGCTCGCGCGTCGAGCAGACCACGCTGCGCGTCGGCGATCGCATCGCCATCGGTGGCCACACCGTGCTGCAGCTGGTCACGCGGGATCGCTTCGAAGACCAGCGCGTGCAGGCGCAGAAGCTCCAGGCGCTCGGCGAGCTCGCCGGCGGCATCGCCCACGACTTCAACAACCTCCTCGGCGTCGTGCTCGCCAACGTCTCGCACCTGCAATCGCTGGCCGACCTCGAGGTCGGCGAGGTGCGACGCGTGCTCGGCGAGGTCGAGACCGCAGCGCGTCGCGCCGGCGAGCTCACCCACGATCTCATGGCGTTCGCGCGCAGCGGTCCGCGCAGCCACGAAGCGATCGCGGTCGAGCGCATCATCGAAGACGTCACGCGCCTGCTCGGTCGCGGCTTGCCGCGCAACATCGATCTCGAGTGCGAGACGGAGCGCAACCTCGTCGTGAAGGGCGACGCGGCGCGGCTCACCCAGGCGCTCACCAACATCGGGCTCAACGCGATCGCGGCGATGCCGAAGGGCGGCGTGCTCTCGGTGCGCGCGGTCCGTTGCGAGGAGATTCCGCCGGAGGTCGGCGACGACAGCCTGCTGTTGCCCGCCGGCGATCTCGCGCTCATCACCGTGCGCGACAACGGCGTGGGCATGGATCCCGAGACGCGCCGCCGCGCGTTCGAGCCGTTCTTCACCACGAAGCCCCGCGGCTTCGGCACGGGCCTCGGGCTCGCGACCGCGCTCGCGATCGTTCGTGATCACGGTGGGCACATCGCGGTGCACAGCGTCGCCGAGCAGGGCACCGCGGTGCACGTGTTCTTGCCGCTGCGTGGCGGCAACGGTGCACGACCGGAGCGACGCACGGTCGACGAGGCCGGACCGCTCTCGGGTTGCGTGCTCTTGGCCGACGACGAAGAGCTGGTGCGTTACGCCGCGCAACGCGTGCTCGAGCATGCGGGGCTCGAGGTGCTCGCCGCGAGCGACGGCGAGCGTGCGGTCGCAACGTTCGCGGCGAATCGCGAGCGCATCGATCTCGTGATCCTCGATCTCGACATGCCGGCGCTCGACGGCGAGCAAGCATTCGCGGCGATCCGCCAGCTCGAGCCCACGACGCGCGTGCTGATCTCGAGCGGCTACGTGGATCGCGGCCGCGAGGACCGGCTGCGCGCGGCGGGCATCGACGGCCTGCTCGACAAGCCCTATGACTCGCTGACGCTCCTGCGGGCCATCGCGGCCGCGCTGCGCGATCCCAGTCGCCGCCGCCTCTAGCTTCCGGTTTTCGCGCGAATGTCGGAGGCGTAGGCCGATTCCGCTCGCTCGGGCGTAAGCTCCGCCCGATGCATCAGCGCACCCTCGCCACCCTCGTCGCCCTCGCGTTCGCCTCCACCTCGGCTCTCGCCTGCGACAACAAGTCGGAGAGCAAGACCGAGACGAAGACGGAGACGAAGGACGCCAAGGGCAACACGAAGACCGAGACCAAGACCGAGACGAAGACCGAGGAAAAGAAGGAAGAGAAGAAGGAAGGCGGTTGGTGATCGGCCGTGCGCGGGCGTACTCGCTCGCGTAGCGTGCTGCTCGCTGCGCTGCTCGGTGCGTGCGGCCCCACGCCCACGGCCGAGCCGGCGAGCGCACCGATCGACGACGCGGTCGCGCCCGCGGCGAACGAGGATGCCGAGGCCGACGCCGTGCGTGCGCGCCTGCAGGCGTACGAGGATCGTCGGCGCGGCGAGATCGATCTCGCGTCGCTGCAGCCGTGGTCCGCGAGCGCGGGCGACGATCCGTTCGCGCTCGCGCGCTTGCCCGACGGCGGTGCGGTCGGGGTGTTGCGTGGTGCCGAAGCCGTGGTGCTGCTCGGGCCGTCGGGCGAAGAGCGTGCGCGACTCCCTGCACCGGGGCGGCCGACCGGCGTCGCAGTCGGCCCCGCGGGCGACATCGTCGTGGTCGGGGAGACCTCGTCGCGGCTCGTGCACGTGCGCGCCGACGGCGAGCGCCTGATCGCGGTCGGCGAGCACGTCGTGCCTTCGACCACCGCGCTGCGCGACGTCGTGCTCGGCGACGACACCGTCTGGTTGCTCGATCGCGATCGCGAGGAAGTGATCGCGCTGCCGTGGAAGGCGAAAAAGGGCGTGGTCGGGCCCCGCATCGCGCTCGCGAGCTGTCGCGGCGGCGCAGCGCTCGAGCGCGCGGGCGATCTGCTCGTCGCGGTGTGCGTGCTCGATCGATCGCTGTGGCTGGGCGAGCTCGCGAAGGACGGCCGCTCGGTCGTGCGCGCGACGACGATCGTGCACGACGGTCCATGGTGGAGCGCGGCCGCGGTGGACGACGGCGATGGCTGGCTCGTCGCGGGCGGTGGCGTCGAAGACCGCCGGCTCGATCGCAGCGACGGCAGCTTCGGCTGGGTCGACTCCTACGCGTTCGTGCAACGCGTCACGCGCTGCGGCGAGCAGCTGTGCAGCGAGTCGCGTGCCGCGGTCGACGTCGGCGAGCACGGCGTGGTCACGCCGAAGTGGCTGTCGCTCGCACCGGCGCAGGACGGGTTCGCGCTCGTGGTCACCGGCTACGGTTCGCCGACCTTGGTGGAGCTGCAGCTCGATCGCGAGGGCAAGCTCCTGCACGCGACTCCGCGCGCGGCGTTGCCGGGGCTGCGCGACGCGATCCGATCGACGAGCGGGTGGCTCGCGGCCGATCCGTTGCTCGATCGCTGGGTCGTGCTCGACGACGACGGTGTGCGCGCGGTGGGGCTCGCGTCGACCGTCGCGCGCGATCCGATGGTGCGCGTCGGCGAGGCGCTGTTCTTCACGTCGCTGCTCGCACCGCACGCGAAGAGCGACGGTCGCAGCAGCCGCTTCACCTGCGAGACCTGCCACTTCGAAGGCGGTGGCGACGGTCGTGTGCACTACACCGGACGCGGCGACGTGCACGCGGCCACCAAGCCGCTGGTGGGCCTGTTCCCGAACCGGCCGCACTTCTCGCGCGCGCTCGATCGCACGATGGCGGTGATGGTCGACAACGAGTTCGCGGTGGCCAACCGCGGCAGCGAGGTCGGACCGCGCTTCTCCGTCGATCCGAACGAGACCCCGTGGGTGCGCGAGCTCGGCGTCGCGCAAACGCTCGGCCCCGACGAGCTGCGCCGCGCATTCATCGAGTTCCTCATCGCCTTCGATCACGAGCCCAACCCGCGCGCGCAGGGCCGCCGGGCATTCGACGCGCAACAGCGACGTGGCGCCGAGCTGTTCGCAACGCACTGCGAGCGCTGTCACCAAGCGCGGCTGCAGACCGACGATGCGAGCACGCGCGTGCCACCCTCGCGCTGGGAAGCGCTCGTGCTCTCGCCGCGCGCGCCGATCGTGTGGGCGACCGAGCAGCGCATGAAGACCGGCATCGTGCCGCTCGTGCACGAAGAAGGCGCGCGCGTGACTTCGCTGCGAAGACTCGCCCTGAAGCGCCCGTACTTCACCAACGGCAGCGCTGCGGATCTCGATGCCGTGCTCGGCGCGGTCGTGCTCGCGCCCGCATTCGCGCACGGACCGAACGCCGATCGAACGGGCGGGCCCGACACCGCGTCACGCCTCGACGACGAGCAGCGCGCGGCCCTGCGCGCCTTCCTCGAGCTGTTGTGACCGCGCGCGGGCGCGTGTTATCAAGGGCTCACAAATGAAGGTACTCGTCACCGGCGGTGCCGGATTCATCGGTGCCAACTTCCTGAACCTGTTGGTCCCGCGGCATCCCGAGCACGAGTTCGTCAACGTCGACAAGCTCACCTACGCGGGCAATCTCGCGAGCCTCGCCGCGACCGCGAAGCTGCCCAACTACGCGTTCAAGCGCGTCGACATCGGTGACGCTGCGGCCGTCGATGCGGTGTTCGACGAGGTGCAGCCCGACATCGTCGTGCACTTCGCCGCCGAGAGCCACGTGGATCGCTCGATCACCGGTCCACGCGAGTTCGTGCGCACCAACATCGAGGGCACCTTCAACCTCCTCGAAGCGTCGCGACGGATCTGGAAGGACGGGCAGGGGCTCTTCCACCACGTCAGCACCGACGAGGTCTACGGCTCGCTCGGCGACGAGGGCATGTTCACCGAGAGCACGCGCTACGATCCGTCGAGCCCGTACTCGGCGAGCAAGGCCGCGAGCGACCACCTCGTGCGCGCGTATCACCGCACGTTCAAGCTGCCGGTGAAGCTGACCAACTGCTCGAACAACTACGGGCCGCTGCAGTTCCCCGAGAAGCTCATCCCGCTCATGACCTTGAACGCGCTCGACGGCAAGCCGCTGCCGGTCTACGGCCAGGGGCTCAACGTGCGCGACTGGCTGTACGTCACCGATCACTGCGAAGCGATCTGGACGGTCGTGCAAAAGGGCAAGGTCGGCGAGACCTACAACATCGGCGGCAACAACGAGGTCCGCAACATCGACGTGGTGAAGAACCTCTGCGCGATCCTGGCGACGGAGACCGGCAAGCCGCTCGCGCACTTCGAGGGGCTCATCACCTACGTGAAGGATCGCCCCGGTCACGATCTGCGCTACGCGATCGATGCCAGCAAGATGAAGCGCGACCTCGGGTGGTCGCCCGCGGAGACGTTCGAGACCGGCCTGCGCAAGACCGTGCGCTGGTACCTCGACAACGCCACCTGGATCGAGCAGGTCAAGACCGGCGAGTACCGCAACTGGATCGAGACCAACTACGACAAGCGTTAGCGAGACGAACATGATCGACAGAGGCATCATCCTCGCCGGCGGCTCGGGCACGCGCCTGCATCCGCTCACCAAGTCCATCAGCAAGCAGCTGATGCCGATCTACGACAAGCCGATGGTGTACTACCCGCTGTCGGTGTTGATGCTGGCCGGCATCCGCAAGGTGCTGGTCATCACCACGCCGCACGAGCAGGTGCTGTTCACCACGTTGCTCGGCGACGGCAGCCAGTGGGGCATGGAGCTGGTCTACGAGGTGCAGCCGAAGCCCGAGGGCCTCGCGCAGGCGTTCCACATCGGGAAGCGCTTCGCCGACAACAAGGGCTGCGCGCTCGTGCTCGGCGACAACATCTTCTACGGCAACAGCCTGCAGGATCTCGTCGGCCAAGCCGTGCGACGCGAGCGCGGTGCGACCGTGTTCGGCTACTGGGTGAAGAACCCCGAGGCCTACGGCGTCGCGGAGTTCGACAAGAGCGGCAAGGTCATCACCATCGAAGAGAAGCCCCAGAAGCCGCGCAGCAACTACGCGGTCACCGGGCTCTACTTCTACGACGATCGCGTCTGCGACATGGCGGCGTCGCTGAAGCCTTCGAAGCGCGGCGAGCTCGAGATCACCGATCTCAACCGCTTGTATCTCGAGCAGGAGCAGCTCCACGTCGAGCTGCTCGGTCGCGGCATCGCGTGGCTCGACACCGGCACGCCCGAGGCGCTCTTGCAGGCCGCGAACTTCATCCAGACGATCGAAGAGCGGCAGGGCCTGCAGATCGCGTGTCCCGAAGAGATCGCGCATGCGAAGGGCTGGATCGACACCGCGCAGCTGCGCAAGCTCGGTGAAGCGCTCGCGAAGAACGACTACGGCCGCTACCTGCTGCGGCTGTGCGACGAAGGAGCTGCGCTGTGAAGGTCACGCGCACCAAGCTGCCCGGCGTGCTGGTGATCGAGCCCGACGTCTTCGGTGACGATCGCGGATGGTTCCTCGAGACCTGGGCCAGCCTGCGCTACCACGAGATCGGCGTGCCCGAGACCTTCGTGCAGGACAACCTCTCGATGTCGCGCCAAGGCATCCTGCGCGGGCTGCATCTGCAGCATCCGTGGGGGCAGGGCAAGCTGGTGAGCGTCGCGTGGGGCGAGGTCTGGGACGTCGCGGTCGACGTGCGCGTCGGTTCGCCGACCTTCGGGCAGTGGGTCGGCACCACGCTGTCCGCGACGGAGCATCGCCAGGTGTACATCCCGCCCGGCTTCGCGCACGGCTTCTGCGTCGTCAGCGAGCTCGCGCTGTTCAACTACAAGTGCACCGAGGCCTATCATCGCGAGACCGAGCTCGGCGTCGCGTGGGACGATCCGGATCTCGGCATCGAGTGGCCGATCACGGCGCCGCAGCTGTCGAACAAGGACTCCGCGTTCCCACGTCTGCGCGACATCCCGCGCGAGCGCCTGCCGAGCTACGGGCAATGAGCGACGTCGACGTCCTGGTGTTGGGGGCCGACGGCATGCTCGGCACCGCGTGGATGAAGCTGCTGGCCGCGGGTGGCGTGGCCCACCACGCGCGCATCTTCCCGGAGTTCGACATCACGAGCGAAGCGCACGTCGATGCGCTCCCGCTCGGTGCGAAGACGGTCGTCGTCAACTGTGCGGCGTGGACGGACGTCGACGGGGCCGAGCTGCACGAGCAAGATGCGACGCTCGTCAACGGTGTTGCGGTCGGTCGGCTCGCGCAGCGCTGCGCGCTGACCGGCGCGATGCTCGTGCACTACAGCACCGACTACGTGTTCGACGGCGAGGCGACCACGCCCTATCGCGTCGACGAGATCCAGCGCCCGCTCGCCGCGTACGGGCGCAGCAAGGCCGCGGGCGAGCGCGCGATCTGGGCCCACGGTCCGCGCGCGCTCATCGTGCGCACGAGCTGGTTGTACGCACCGTGGGGCAAGAACTTCGTGCGCACGATCGCCAAGCTCGCGCGCGAGAAGAGCGAGCTGAAGGTCGTGCACGATCAGCGCGGTCGACCGACCAGCGCCGAGCCGCTCGCGGCCGCGACGTGGCAGCTCGTGCAGCGCGGCGTCGCCGGCATCGTGCACGTCACCGACGGCGACGAGTGCACGTGGTTCGAGCTCGCGACCGCGATCGCGGCCGCGGTCGCGCCGAGCTGCGTCGTGCATCCGTGCACCACTGCGGAATTCCCCAGGCCCGCGCGTCGGCCCGCATACAGCGTGCTCGACCTGTCGCGCACCGAAGCGGTGCTCGGCGCGACGACCTCGTGGCGCGATCGTCTCGCCGACGTGCTCGCGCGCGTTTAGTTTTGGTCGCGCCCTCCGGCGCTCTTCCTGGCGCGAGCAATCGTGCTCGCTCTCCGCCGTGGCGAAGCCACGTCGGGCTCGAGGTACTCAGCCGGCGTTCTCGAGCAGCGTCTTCAGCTGCTCGAGCGCATCGGGAGGCACGTCGAGGAACTGCAGACCGATGTCGAAGTTCGCCGGCGAGCCGCCTTCGATCGGCTTCACCCAGACGACCTCGGTGAGACAGTCGACGCTGGTGCGATCGGGCAGGAAGAGCTCGATCTCGAAGCGCGCGCCGAGGTTGAGCGGCTCGTCGCTGTAGACGCGCATGCCGCCGAGCCCCACGTCCACGACCTGACGACGCGGCAAGCGACGACGAGCAGGGCGGAAGTAGAGGGGCGCGTTCAGTCGCGGAAACTTGCGGCGCTCATCGGCTCCCGAATCCACAGCGGACTGCACGGCTACCTCTCATCCACGAGGCTAGCAGCTCGGTCGTCCTTTGCCACCAGGCCCATCGCGTGGGAAGACTCGCACACGCGCGCCCTTGCTCTTTGCGCGCGGCCGCTCTGCTCGGTTTTTGGCAACGCTGTTCCCTTTCGGCCCGCCTCGGCGATCGCATACCATCGCGGGGTGCGATCGCGAGCCACGGTGCGCGTAGATGGCCCGACGCGGGCCACGTCTTCGCACGCGTCGACGAAGGCTTGTGGCGTGATGCCCCCGCTGGCACAGACCGTCGCCGTGGTGCCGCACTGAACCGCGATGTGGGTCGAGGTCACGCCCCGCGCCTATCTGGCGCTCCTGCTCTGGCTGCCCATCGGCATCGCCTTGTTCGCGACGATGCGTCCGGTCAAGGCCGGCGTGTCGGCGGTGGTGCTCGGCATCCTGCTCTTGCCCGAGATCGCGGCCTTCGATCCGCCGCTGGTCCCTCCGATCGACAAGAACGCGATCGCATGCCTCGCATGTTACGTCGGCGCGCTGCTCTTCGCGCGTCGTCAGCTCGCGCGCGCGAGGTTCATGCGCGGCTCGGAGCTGTGGTTCCTGCTGGTGATCATCGGCAACGTCGGTACGTCGATCGCGAATCCCGATCCGGTCATCATCGGCGGCGGGCTCGACTACGACGGCGTCACGCGGCTGCCCGAGATCGTGCTGCCGCAGATGACCCGCTACGACATCTTCGCGTCGACGGTCCGCGATCTGCTCAGCATCTGGCTGCCGTTCCACCTGGGCCGCGCGCTCATCCGCACCCCCGAGGACGCCACCGTCGCGTTCAAGGTGATCTCGGGCGCGATGATGGTGATGGTGCTGCCGATCCTGCTCGAGCTCCGGCTCTCGCCGCAGCTGCACAACTGGATCTACGGGTACCACGCGTCGAACTTCGCGGGGGCGATCCGCGGCAGCGGCTTCAAGCCGACCCTGCTCATGACCTCGGGCCTCGCGCTCGCGATGTTCATGCTGCTCGCGCTGTTCTCCGTCGTGCTGCTCAAGCGCATGCGGCAGAGCGTCGGCGGCATCGCGGCCAGCATCTTGCTGCCGCTGTACTGGGGGCTCTTGCTCGTCTCGCGCAACGTCGGCGCGAACATCTACGCGCTCGTCGCGATGCCGCTCGTGCTCGGTCGGCGATCGTTCGCCGCGGGTCGGCTCGCGGTGATGCTGTGCCTGCTCGTGATCACGTTCCCGATCCTGCGCACGACCGAGACGTTCCCCACCCACCAGCTCGTGGACTTCGCGGCGAAGTACAGCCCTGCGCGCGCGCAGTCGCTGGAGTTCCGCTTCGAGAACGAAGACATCTTGTTGCAGCGCGCCAACGAACGGCTGTGGTTCGGGTGGGGCGGCTTCGGACGCAACCGCGTCTACGACGAGCGCGGCAAGGACATCTCGATCACCGACGGCGAGTGGATCATCCGCCTCGGCATCCGCGGCATCGTCGGGTTCGTGGGCAGCTTCGGGCTGCTGATCTGGCCGGTGTTCGTCGCGCGTCGCCGGCTCAAGCTCATCCCGGATTTCGAGTCCGCGCGCATGCTCGACGCGCTCGCGCTCTTGTGCGCGCTCAATGCCGTCGATCTGCTGCCCAACGGGTTGTTCAACATCTTGCCGCTGTTCATGGCGGGCGCGCTCGCGGGGCTCACCGAAGAGCTCCCGCGACTGCCCGCGCGCGATGCGAGCGGCGTGATATGAGGGACGCGTCTCGCCCATGAAGCTGCTCGTCGTCATCGTGAACTACAAGACCGCCGATCTCGCCCTGCGCGCGCTCGCGTCGGCGTTGCCCGACGTGAAGACGCTCGGCGCCCGCGTCACGGTGGTCGACAACGCGTCGGGGGACGGCTCACCGGAGCGCCTGAAGGCCGGCATCGCTGCGCTGCCCGACGCGAGCCTGGTGGAGCTCGTCGTCGCGGAGAAGAACGGCGGCTTCGGCTACGGCAACAACCTCGCGATCCGCCGCGCGCTCGCCTCGAGCGATCCGCCCGAGCTCGTGTATCTGCTCAACCCCGATGCGGTCGCGGATCCCGGTGCGATCCAACGGCTCGTCGCGTTCATGGATTCGCACCCCGAGTGCGGCATCGCGGGTACGCACATCACCGACGTCGGCGGCACGACGCACGTGTCCGCGTTCCGCTTCCCGAGCCCGCTCGGCGAGGTCGAAGGCACGCTGCGGCTCGGCGTCGCGACGAAGGTGCTGCAGAAGTGGTCGGTGTGGAGCAACCCCTGCGATCGCACGTGCCAGGTGGATTGGGTGTCGGGCGCGAGCTCGATCATCCGCCGCGAAGTGCTCGAAGGCGTGGGGCTCTTCGACGAGAACTTCTTCCTCTACTTCGAGGAGACCGATCTGTGTCGCCGCGCGGCCGAGGCGGGCTGGCAGACATGGTTCGTGCGCGAAGCGAGCGTCGAGCACCTGCGCGCGGCGGCGACGGGGCTGAAGGACGTCGCGAAGCCGATGCCGGCGTACTGGTTCCAGTCGCGGCGGTACTACTTCTTGAAGCAAGGTGGCAGCCGCGAGCTCTGGCTCGCGAACCTCGCGTGGCTCACCGGGCAATCGCTGTGGCGACTGCGACGGAGGATCCAACGCAAGCCCGACGTCGATCCCCCGAATCTGCTCTTCGACTTCCTGCGCCACAACGTGGCTGCGGCGCGCGCGAAGCCGAAGCGCTGACGCTCACTCCGCGGCCGCGAAGTACTCCGCGGATCCCATCGATCCCTGGACGGTGACGACCAACACTTCACCGGCGGGTCGCGGGTCTACGCGTCGCACGATCGCCGTCGAAGTCGGTGCGCTCCAACCATCGCTGGGCGTGTGGCACGCCCACACCCAGCTCATGCCGCCGAGCTCGTCGTGCCGCTCCCACACCGCGCGTGCGCGCCCTGGCCCGAGCGCATCGAGGTGCTTCAGATCGGAGTAGGTCTGCGGCTGGTTCGGATCGACGATGGCCGTCGTGCTCCACGTCTCCGCTTCGAAGTAGCTCGAGCGCGGCGTGACCTTGCCCGCTGCGATCGCGGCCCACATCACGAAGGCGCCGGCTTCGTCGAGTGCGACGCGCACCGACGAGATCGCGCCGGGCGACATCGGTTCGTTGGCCTGCAGCATCGATGGTTCGCGCCAGCCCGTCTCGCTCGTATACGTCGTCGCGAACGCGGCACCCGCCGACTCCGTCCACCCGACGCCGACGCGGCCGACGTCGCCGACGATGTGCAGCCCGCGATAGCCGCCCAGCCCGATACCGCTGCCGATCTCCACCGCGGGTTGCCACGCAGTGCCGTCGAAGTGGTGCGCGTTCAGCTCGTACGGCCCATCCGATTCGGAGCGGCGCGTGACGACGACGAACGCGTCGTTGCCCAGCGCGATCACCTGCTCGACGTCGTCGCCGCCGGTCACGACCTCGTCGCGGACGACTTCGTTGCTGGCCGCGAGGTAGCGCCACATCGTGAGCGTGCCGAGCTCGCCATCCTTCGCGAGCACGATGTTGCCGCTCGTGGCATCGCTCGCACCGCGGGTCGACTCGCCGGCCGAGAAGGCCTCGAGCTCCTCGGGCGGCTCGGCCGTCCACGCGGCAGCGTCGGGATCGAAGAACCACACCGCGGTGCGACCGTCGAGGCCGTCGGGTTGGAGGTCGTTGGCGAACAACGCTGCGTGGCCCGTGCTCGACGCGACCATGCCGACGGCGATGGGATCGGCGAACGTGTCCGGGAGATCTTCGCGCGTCCACGTCTGCGTCGCCATCTCGTAGCGATGCACAACGACGTGCGGCTCCGGTGTCGACATGCCGTATGCGATCCACGCATCGCCGCTGGGCGACACCGCGCCGACCGGCGGACGCGACACCTCGATGCCCGTGTACGGGAAGTCGGTCGCGACGACGTCGGGGTCGCTCCAGCTCGCGGACGCGACGTCGTAGCGCGCGACCATGATCTGCCCGGTGTCGTCCGCCCAACCGACGATCGGAACCGGGCTCGCGGCGGCACCGTGGAACTCGATCACGCCGAGCATCGGGCCCAACGCGAGCGCGCCGGTGCTCGCGTTGCCGCACCACACACCGCCGTAGGGCTCGGCGACGTCTCCGGTGGTCGTGTCGGCCGCGGTCGTGTCGGTCGCGCTCGTGGGGGTGGTCGTCGTCGGTGCGACGTCGCTGCCACCGTCGTCGCTGCTGCTGGTCGACTCGTTGCTCACCGCGCCGCCATCGCGACACGCCGCCACCGACAACACCACCAGCGCACCGACCCACTTCGCCATCTTCATGGCGTGGCAGACTCGCGCGGGCGCGAATCGATCACGTGGAATCGACCGATTGCGCGCGAGCGCCTTCCAGGGGCGGTGGGACGAGCGACCGCAAGACCTCCGCGACGAACGCGGTCGGGGGTCGGGCATGCGGGTCGCGGATCGTCGCCGCCTGCGCGCAGACAGCCCGCAGCGCGCGTCCGATCTACGATCACCGGATCCGCTTGCACTCCCGTCGCTCTGCGGAAACTATCGGCTCCTCCGTGCGACGACCACTCGTCCTCTTCACCATTGCCATGGCTGTCGCGCTACCGGGCTGCAAGCCGCGCTACCCGTACGTCTGGGCCAACGACATCACCCAGGCCGACGTGCCCGTCGACACCGTGCCGCTGCGTCCGCGCGATCGCATCTCGGTCACCGTGCCGCGCATGGAGGAGCTCGCCGCTGCGCCGGCGTTCGAGATCGGTGCCGACGGTGCGATCGTGCTGCCGCTCGTCGGCCCGTTCGAGGTCGAAGGCCTCACGCCCGAAGCCGCCGCACGCAAGCTCAACGCGCGACTCAACGGCATCGTCGTGAACCCCGACGCGCGCATCTCGGTGGTCTCGCCGCGCCAACCGGTGATCACCGTGGTCGGCGAGGTGAACGAGCCCAACAGCGTCGAGCTGCCCCCCGGTGAAGGTGTGCTCAATGCGATCGCGCGCACCGGTGGGCTCACCGAGTTCGCCGACCCCAACGGCATCTACGTGATCCGCAAGTATCCGAAGCGCGAGCGCATCCGCTTCCGCTACTCCGATCTCACCGGTGGCATCCAGCGCAGCAGCGAGTTCGAGCTGCGCGACGGCGACGTGATCGTGGTCGAGTAGGGCACCCGCGTCGATGCTCCACTGGGCCATGTACGCGGCCCTGCTCGTCGATCCGCGAGCAGGTCGAGGCGAAGTCTCCGGCGGCGTCGTCGTGGAGCTGCGCGGTGGCATCGCGCCGATCCAGCCCGGCCGCCCCGAGGTGCCGTCGATGCTGATGTTGGTCGTGCCCAACGTCGACTTCCGCTATCGGCATCGTCGCGCCGGCGTGCTCGGCTTCGGCTACTCGCCGCGCATGTTCTATCGCGTGCCGAACCAGCTCGGCATCCAGCGCCCGCTGTTCCTGCACCAGCTCTCGCTCACCTACTCGGTGCCGCTCGATCGTCGTTGGGAGCTCTACGCGCGCACCAACGCGTCGATCGGCGACATCGACTACACCGCCGCGAGCCTGGTGTTCCAGGGCCCGCAGGCGAACCTCGCGAACACGCCGGTGCTGAGCTTCGCGATCGGCGACGCCGAGCTGCGCTTCGTCGGCCGCATCCGTCCGCGGCACACGATCACGTTCGCCACCACCGCGGGCTATCGCATCGCGCTCGATCCCCAAGACCAACCGATCCAGGGGCCCGGCGGCATGACCAACGCGCCGCTCCTCAGCTACCCCAACCAACGCGCGGGGTATCTCGGGCTCGGCTACTCCTACGCGGCATCGCGACGCGATCAGATCTCGATCACCAGCTACAACGGCGTCATCGAGTTCGATCCCGGCGGCATCTTCGTGAGCAACGATGCGCGCGTGGGCTGGAACCGGCAGATCCGTCGCCGCGTGCTCTCGGAGATCGATGCGGGCGCGCTCTCGGCCCAGGTCGTGTCGGTCGATCCCGGCGTGCCGGTGGTGCCGCGCAGCAAGGTGCAGCCGGTCGGCAACGCGCGCATCAGCGGGCGCTTGCGCAGCCGCGCTCGCTACACGCTCGACGGCTCGATCGGTGCGACCTACACCGGGTTCTTCGACGCGGTGCGCGGCCAGCTCTCGCCGCGTGCCGGTGGCTCGGTGACGCTGACGGCCGCGTTCCCGCCGCGCTGGTCGGTCGGCCTCATCAGCTCGCTCTTCACACCGGCCACCGCGCGGCCGTTGCCACCGATCGTGCTCAACATGGCGACCGGCGAGTCGGTGCCGCAGACCGAGACGATCATCCTCAACCAGATCCCGATCCGCTATCGCGTCAACGACGAGATGAGCGTGGAGTTCGGTGCGATCGCGAACTTCCGCATGCCGCACCTCGCCGCGGGCACGACCGCGGGCACGCAGGTCGAAGCGTGGGGCTACGTCGCCTTCCGCATCGCCGGCGGTACTGCGCGAGGCGGCCGTGAAGTCGCCACGCGCGGCGTCGGCACGGGGCAGGGCGCCGCGACGGGGGCGGGCGGCGTAGGCCGCCGCTAGCCTCAGCGGCGCGACGCAGCGATGCGCGCCGCGATGATGCGACGAAGATCGCGAAGCACCCCGAGGAACACGCCGAGGAAGAAGCCGGCGACCAGGCCCGCGCCGACGCGCACCACCAGCGCCTTGATCCACGGCGTGAGCACGACGTTGGGCGGCGTGATGATGTCGAAGCGGCCGGTGACGCTCGCGCGCTCCATGTCGAGCTGCGTGCGGCTCACGTTGAGCTTCTCGAACAAGCCGTCGTGCACCTTCTTGGTCGCGTCGTAGGAGCGCAACAGCTCGGTGTACTCCGACTGCAGCTCGGGCAGCTTCGCGACGATCGCACGCGTGCGCTCGTACTCGTTGGTGAGCCGCGAGAGCTCCGCGGTGGCGATCGCCTGCGCCGCCTCGGCCGCGTCGGCCTGCAGCCGCGCGTCCTTGTAGAGCGGGTTCTTCGCCTTCACCACGCGATCGGCCGCGGTGCCGTTCTCGAGCACGTCGTCGCGCAGATCCTCGAGCTGCTTGAGCTGCTCCTTGAGCCCGACCACCGTCGGGTGCGAGTTGCCCTTGCCCTCGGCCTTCGCTTCCGCGAGCTGACGCTTCACGTCGGCGATCGTGTTCTCGTAGGGCCGCGCGCTCTCGAGCCGGCTCTCGATGATCGGCGACTCGCTCTTGAGGCGGTTGCGCGACAGTCGGAGCTCGGCCGACGTGCGCGCGACCTCCGAGGCCGCGCGACCGCGATCGCTGCCGAGCGCGATGAGATCGGAGTACAGCTCCTGCGCCTGCTCGGGCAGCCCATCGCTGTGCTCCTTGCGGAACGCGAGCAACGCCTGCTCCGTCGCGGTGATCTGCTCCTCGGTCTCCTCGAGCCGCTGCTCGAGCGTGCCGACCTCGAGCAACAAGGCCTTGAGCGCCTTCTCGACCTCGGTGTCGAGGTAGAGCCGCAGGTGCACCTCGAGGAATTGGATCGCCTCGTCCGACGTGGGCGCGGAGAACGTGCCTTGATACGAGAACTCGCCGGTGCGCTGGAACTCGAGCTGCTTCTGGATCTGCCGCACGCGCTCTTCGGGCACGTCCTCTTCACCGAGCTCGTGCAACGTCGCGAGGATGAGCGAGGGCCGCACGAAGTTCTGCTGCGCCGCGCGGAAGAACTCGAAGTTCATGCGCCGCATCTGCTCGAGCGGGTTGTCGGTGGCCTGCGGCACGAGCGAGAGCTCGAACTCCGCCTTCGCCGGCGCCTTGAACAGCTTGTACGCCGCGAAGCCAGCACCGCCGCCGAGCAGCGTGCAGATGAACACCTGCAGCCAGTAGCGGCGGAAGAACGCGATGAGCTTGAGGATCTGCCCGAGCAGATCCGGGGCCTCTTCGACCCGCGGGATCCGCTGCATCGGCACTTCGAACACGCGCGCGGCGTTCTGTCCGCCGACCATCGGTGTGTTCGGGTTGCGACGCGCGAGCGCGGTGCTCGTGTTGCTCGCCGTCGGTGGGCGCGTGCGCACGGTGGAGTGGCTCGGCACCGCGAGCGTGTGATCGGTGCCCGGCTGTACCGAGCCCCCCATGTACGTGAACACGGTCTCGCCGGTGCGCACGGTGTCGCCGGGGCGCAGCTCCTGCTCGTCGATCCGCTGATCGTTGACCACCGTGCCGTTGGTGGAGCCGAGGTCGTAGATGCGATGGTGATCGCCCCAGCGCACCAACTTCGCGTGCTGCTGCGACATCGATCGCTCGTTGATGCGGATGTCGGCGTACTTCGAACGCCCGATCAGCATCTCCGGACGATCGAGCTGATACAGCCGTCCAGGTTCCGCGCCGGTGACGACGAGCAAGAACGACTGCGCGAGCGACGGCTCGGGCGAGCTCGCGACGACCTCGAGCATCTTGTCGAGGCCGGGCTCGCCCGGCTGCACGGTGCGGCCGGTGATGATGGCACCCGGAACGACGGTGCGGCCGGTTCGGTTGTGGTCCATCGAACGCCTATCGTAGTGGGACGCCGCGGGGTTCGCCACCAGCGGCCCGAGGGCGGTATGCGATCCTACGGCGGCGGGCGCAACTTCCTCTCGCGTGTGCGGCGTGCCGCAGTTGCGCCGTGCGGCAGGTCGATGTGTCTTGCTCCGTACGGCCTGTTGGAGCCGAGCGCGCAGCCCCGTCAGCGCGCTTTCGACCGCGCGTTCCGCAACCCCGCCCGCCTTTTCGCGTCCGATCAAACCTGACACCATCGGCGCCCGCCCGGCGTCCGACGACGCCTCGCCCTAGCCGACCTTCCGAAGATGTGGCGAAAGAGATCCGCGTTCCTGCGCCAGATCGTGATCGCCTACGACGTGGTCGTCAGTGCGGCCGCGTTCTTCGCGACGCTGTTCGTGCGTGACTGGCTCGCGCACGCGCAGGAGCGCACCGGTCCGGTCTCGACCTTTCTCAAGTCGATCGGCGGCGTGCCGCCGGGCATCAACGCGGCCGACTACCAGTGGCTGCTGATCGGGCTCGCGCCGATCTGGGCGATCTCCTTCCACTACGCGCAGACCGGTGACATCCGCCCGACCTTCCGCGTCGCCGCGCTGCGCTACGCGAAGGCGGGGGTGATCGGGCTCGGCCTCTTCATCCTCGCGATGTTCCTCTTCAAGCTGCAGTTCGTCGCGCGCAGCTTCGTCGTGCTCTTCGGCATCGTGCAGTTCGCGGCGCTGATGCTCGCACGCGTCGCACTCGTCGAGGCGGCGAAGGTGTTGCGCCGCAATCGCGAGGATGGTCATCGCGTGGTGATCGTCGGCACCGGCGAAGCGGCGGTGAACTTCGCGGAGTCGCTGCGCAAGCACTCGCCGTGGACGGTCAACATCATCGGCTTCGTGCAGCTACCGGGCGAGACCGTCGACGGCCGCGCTCGTCCGACGCTCGGCTTCGTCGGCAGCCTCGCGGGGCTGCTCGATCGCCAGCCGGTCGACGAGGTCGCGTTCGCGGTCACCGGCAAGCAGCCCGAGCTCATCAAGGACGCGATCGCGTCGTGCGACGAGCGCGGTGTCGACGTGCTGCTCACGCTGCCGCCGCAGTACCCGTCGTCGGGCACCGTCGAGGTCGCGAACGTGTCGGGCTTCGACTATCCGATGCTCGGGCTGCGGCGCGTGCCCACCGACGAGCTCAAGCTCGCGATGAAGCGCGTGCTCGACATCGTGGGCTGCTCGATCGGGCTCATCCTCGCCGGCCCGATCATCCTCGGCGCCGCGATCGCGGTGAAGGTGACCTCCGAAGGGCCGATCTTCTTCAAGCAGGTCCGCGCCGGCCGCAACGGCCGCAAGTTCACGATGTACAAGTTCCGCTCGATGGTGGTCGACGCGGAGAAGCTCCGCGCCAAGCTCGATCACCTCAACGAGATGAACGGACCGGTCTTCAAGATCAAGCACGACCCGCGCATCACCGCGGTCGGTCGCTTCATCCGCAAGACCAGCATCGACGAGCTGCCGCAGCTCTTCAACATCCTCATGGGCGACATGAGCCTCGTCGGCCCGCGGCCGGCGTTGCCGAGCGAGGTCGAGCAGTACCAAGCGTGGCAACGCCGACGGCTGTCGGTGAAGCCCGGGCTCACCGGGCTGTGGCAGGTGTCGGGCCGCAATCAGATCGACTTCGAAGAGTGGATGCAGCTCGACCTGCAGTACATCGATCGCTGGTCGCTGTGGCTCGACATCAAGATCATCTTGAAGACGATCCCGACCGTGCTGTTCCACAAGGGCGCGAGCTGAAGGCGGTTCTCGAGCCGCGGGCACACTAACCCCCGGGGATCTCGGGCGGCTTCGGATCCGGATCGGGAGCGGGCGGCGGAGGTGGCTTCGGCTTGTCCGAGCTCGCACCGCCGCCACCCTCGCCCGATGCGGGCTCGCTGGGCTCGCTGGGCTCTTCGCTGGGCTTGGGCTTCTTCGGCGGCTTGGGCTTCTTCTCGGGCTTGGGCTTCTTCGGCGTCGCGTCGGGATCCGGCAGCGGATCGCTGGGCGGCGGCGGCGAGATCTTCGGCTCGCTCGGCACCTTCGCTTCGACCGCGACATCGGTCTTCGCGTCGACCTTCGCGTCGTCGGTCTTCGCGTCGTCGGTCTTCGCGTCGTCCGTCTTGCTCGGCTTCTTCTCGCTCTTGCTCGGCTGCTTCGACGTCGCGTCGTCGTCCGTGTCGCCGCCGTCGTCCTCACCCGGGCGCAGCGCACCGGCACCGGGCGCGTAGTGACCTCCGGGATCCTGACTGCCGCCGGTGATCCACTCCGGCTTCGCGATCGCGATCGCGATCGCGATCGTCGCGAACATCACCGCCGCACCGATCGCGAACACCTTCGCGTTCGCGCTCGCACGACTCTCGCTGCGCTGCCGCGGCGCATCCGCGACGTCGCTGCGCAGGAGCGTCGTCTTGCTGGGATGATCTTCGGACGGCGTCTGCCCGTAGTCGGCGGGCAGGCCCTTGGTCTCCGCGGTGAGCTCGGCCTCGCCGAGCCCGAGCTCGGGCACGGAGACCGGCAGCGCGATCGGCTGGCTCTCGCCGAGCGAACGATTCGAGATGCCCGCGGCCTGCCGGCGCAGCTCGAGCTGGCGCCCGAACGTGTCGATGACCCAGCGCGCGACGTCGGACGACGGCGCGAGGAAGTCCTCGGCGATCGCGACGCGACGCAGATCGATCAGCATCTGCTCGGCGGTCTGGTAGCGGCGATCCGGATCGCGCTCGAGCGCGCGCAGACAGATCCGATCGAAGCACGAGGGCGGGCGCATGCCCATCGTCGACGGCGGCGCGATCGGCCGCTGCAGCACCGCTTGCAGCGTCTGCTCGGGGGTGTCGCCACCGAAGAGCTGCTCGCCGGTGAGCGCGTTCCACAGCACGACGCCCGCGGAGAAGATGTCGGAGCGGTGATCGACGCGGCGGCCGAGCACCTGCTCGGGCGACACGTACGCCGGCTTGCCGCGCGTGATGCTCGAGCGCTCCGACAACGCGTTCGCGGCTTTCGCGATGCCGAAGTCGGTGATGCGGCAGATGCCGTTGGTGCCCACCAACATGTTCTGCGGCGAGAAATCGCAGTGCACGAGCGTGAGCGCCGAGCCGTCGTCGTCGACGAGCGCGTGTGCGGCATGCAGACCGGTGAGCGCGTCGATGAGGATCGGGATGATGAGGTGCGGCGGGCGGGTGCGGCGATGGACCTTGAGCAGCTCGGAGAACGTGCAGCCCTCGACGTAGTCCATCACGAGGTAGTGCTGGTTCGCGAGCGTGCCGATGTCGACGATGCCGACGACGTTGGGATGGTGCAGCCGCGAGGCGATGCGCGCCTCTTGCAGCAGCATGCGCACGTACTCGTCGTTCTGGCTCAGGTGATCGCGGATGACCTTGAGCGCGAAGAGGCGACGGAACCCGCCTTCGCCGGTGATGCGCGCGAGATAGACGGTGCCCATGCCGCCGCGTGCGATGCGGAGCAGCACTTCGTAACGGCCGACGACCGCCGGTGCCGATGCGCCGGTGAGCCCGGCCGCGCGCGCAGCCTCGACCTGTTGATCGAGGCGCACACCGTCTTCGACCGCGCGGTGATCGGCCGGCGTCGCCGGCGGGGGCGACATGCCGATCGCTTGCGCGACGGTGGCCGCACGCGTGTCGACGCGACGCGCTCCACCGGGTCGCTGCACCTGCGCGGCCGGTGTGAAGCGAGCGGCGCCCGCGGTCATCGTCTGCGACGACAACACTTCGGGCGACACGACGATCTTGTCGACCGCCGGATCGGGCGGCATCGGTGTCGGCGTCGGCGTGGAGTTGGGCCAGTCCGGCGCAGCGGGCAGCGCGGCACGTGCACCGCGACGGATCTCGCCGTGCGCGGCCGCAGCTTGTCCGCTCTCGATCGGCAGCGCGGACGGGATCGGTGCCGACGGTGCAGCCGCGACGGGTGCAGGCACGCCGAGCGCGGGCGGAAGATCGGCGGACACCGGTGGCGGCGTGGGCTGGGCCGGCATCGTCGCCGGCACGCCGCCCCACGAAGGTGGCGAATCGAAGCGCGGCGTCTCGATCGTGCCGCCTCGCTGTGCGCCTTCGGGCACCGGCGGGAACATCGGGCCCGTCGTCGTCGGCACCGCGCGCGGCGGCGGGATCGGTCCGGGGCGCATCAACGTGCGGTCGACTGCGCCCTCGTCGTCGTCGACGATCGGCGCGCGGGCATCGACGCGCTCCGGCTCTGGACGCGGTGCCGGTGGGGTCGCGACCGGCACACCGAACATCGTGCGACCGCGTGCGGTGGTCGGCGCATCCTCGCTGATCGGCATCGGTACCGGCGCGACGACGGCGTGTGCACCCGAGGCCGGCATCGCAACGACAGCCGCGGCCGCAGCCGTGACCGGCGGAGGCGCAGCCGGCATCGCGATCGTCGGCGCGACCGCGTTCACGCGCGGAGCGACGAGCGTCGATCCGGCATCGGGTGCGATCTGCGTCGCAGTGGAAGGTGGCGTCGTCATCACCGGCGGCGTCGCGACCGGTGTCGTCACCACCGGCGGGGGCGGTGGCGTGAACACGGGTGCCGGGGAAGGTGGCGGTGGTGTGGCCGCGATCGTCGGCGTGACGGAAACTGCTGCGCTCGTGGTCGCGACGACGTCGGGGTCGGGCACGACCGGAATCGTCGCGCTGCTGCCGTCTTGCTTGCCGCGACCACCACCGGTCGGATGCCAGCTGACGCCCTGACGACGCGGACGCTTCTTGCTCACGTCGGTGTCGTCGTTCGGCACCGCCGTCGGCACGCCCGCACGACCGGGCGCTTGCGCGATGAGCTCGGCGGTGCTCGCCTTGATCACGCCGCGTCGCGAGATCGGTTTGAACTCGACCTCGAACGTGCCGGTGTCGAGCGCGAGCAATCGCTGCACCGCGGCTTCCATGTGATGCCGACCCATGTCGGCATCGATGAGCGCGCCTTCGCGGAACCACAAGGTCGCGGCGCCGACCGGCGTTTCGAAGCGTGCAACACCGGTATGCTTGCCCTGCAGGATCGTCTGCAGCAGCTCGACCACCGGGACATCGGCGATCTGACCGGCGAATGCAGCTCGCGGGTCTTGGTTCACGGGCTGCCCCTGGCGACCCAACGGCTTGCCCGAGGTGCGGCCGAGTCAGCCCCACCGCGGCCGTGTGCGCGCATAACCGACTATATGTCTCAGCGCACGGGGTGCTGTCAAACCACGCTACGCCCGTTTGGACGTTGTTCCTGCGGCTCGGCCGCGTCAGTGCCGCAGGGCGCTGGGTGGCGTCGCGATCCACCAGTGCGTCACCGCGCGTCCGTCCAGCTCGAAGACGAGCAGGTCGCCCTCGCGGCGGCCCTCGATCGGGACCCGACCGGAGAGATCGCCGCCGGACGAGCCGGTCCGTCCGGACAGCGGCACGAGCACGAGCGCTTCCTTCGTGCGCAGCGCGAAGCGACCGCGCACGGGCTCGCTGCGAAACGGGCCCTGCATGTTGGGCGCGGGCACGGCTTGCGCGACCGCGGTGACGAGCACGCGCTGCGAGCTCGCGATCGGATGCTCGTCGAGGGCGGTGAGCGCGAACGCGGCCTTGGGCACGTCGAGCTCGACCCAGCCATCTTGCAGCTCGATGCGTGCA
>DASZPU010000669.1:0-16629 GCA_035550195.1 Nannocystaceae bacterium | reverse complement strand
CAATGCTCCACCCCGCAACCGCCAGCGCCACCAGCACCGGCACCATCACCGCCAGGGGATAGGTCGGGTCGCCCACAAGGCTGACCCACCAGGGCTGCGCCTCCGCGCTGCGGTCGATCCAGTTGGTGATCAGCCACGGATCGAGCGAGCCACCCTGCAGCGGTGTCGGCAGGCGACCGGGCTCGCGCGGCGGGTGCTTGCGCTCGTGGCGGAAGCCGATCCACAGCACCGCGCCGGTGACCCACAAGCACACGCCGACGACGCGGATCTGCGACTCCATCGCGATGATCGCATTCTCGACGCCGGGCAGCAGCACGAGCCCGAGCGGCACGCTCGCGACCAGCATCGCGACGAGCAGGCGACGCTCGTTGCTGTCGTGCGTGGGGCGTAGCGCGGCCTTGGTGAGCGCGAGCAGATCGTCACGATACGTCCAGAGCACCGCGAGCAGCGTGCCGCCGTGCACCGTGATCGTGAAGCGATGTCCGGCGCTCTCCGGGTCGAGCCCGAGCAGCGCTTGGCCGAGCGCGAGATGTCCGTCGGAGCTGATCGGCAAGAACTCGGTGATGCCTTGCACCGCACCGAGGAGCAGGGCCCAGCCGACGGTGAGCGCACTGCCGTGACCGTCCGCGCCGAACGCGGTGAACGGAAGGCCGAGGATCGCGAGCACGACCATCGCGATCATGAGACGATGCGCGTCGTGGGCTGGCTGCTCGCGGGCATCGGACTCGTCGCGACGATCCAGGGCGTCGCATGGATCGGTGCCGCCGATGCACCGCGCGGTCGCGTCGCGCTGGGCGTGCTGATCGCCTGCGCCGGGATCTTCGGCACCGGCGGCGGGGTGGCTCACGCGCTGCTCCCCGAGCTCTTCGCCGGCTGATCCTGCTCGGCCGCGGAGGATGTGGTCGCGAGCCCGAGCTCGTCGGCGAGCCCGTCGAGCCCCGCGGGATCACGATCGACCCGACCGCGTGCCCACAGGTGATCCTCGATCGCATCCATCAGCGCGCGCGTGCTCCGGCGATCCAGCGCGCTCACCAGGAACGCACGCGCGTCGTCGGGCGAGCGCCGCAACAGCGACTCGCGGAGCTCCCGTCGCCCGACTTCGTCGAGCGCGTCGACCTTGTTGTAGACCGAGAAGCGCGGCACTCGTGCAGCGCCGAGCTCGTGCAAGATGCGCTCGACCGACTCGATCTGCTGCTCCTGGTCGGGATCCGCCGCGTCGATGACGTGCAGGAGGAGGTCGGCCTCGGCGACCTCCTCGAGCGTCGCGGAGAACGCCTGCATGAGCGCGGGCGGCAGATCGCGGATGAAGCCCACCGTGTCGAGCAGCACGATCTCGCGCTCGTGCGGGAAGCGGAGCCGTCGCACGGTGGGGTCGAGCGTCGCGAACAGCTTGTTCTCGGCATCGACCGCGCTGTCGGTGACGGTGTTGAGCAGCGTGCTCTTGCCCGCGTTCGTGTAGCCGACGATCGCGACCACCGGCACGCGCGTGCGCTTGCGTTCGGCGCGTTGCTGCTCACGGCGCTTGCGCAGCGTGGTCAAGCGGCGCTCGAGCTCGGTGATGCGTTCCTTCGCGCGTCGGCGATCGATTTCCAGCTTCGTCTCGCCGGGACCGCGACCACCGATGCCGCCGGCGAGGCGCGACATCATCGTGCCCTTGCCGACCATCTTCGGGAGGTTGTAGCGCAGCTGCGCGAGCTCGACCTGCAGCTTGCCGTCGCTGCTCTTCGCATGCTTCGCGAAGATGTCGAGGATGAGCATCGTGCGATCGATGACCTTGAGATCGGTCTCGTCGGCGATCGATCGCGCTTGCGAGGCGGTGAGCTCGGGATCGCAGACCAGCACCTCGACGTCGTGCTCGAGCGCCTGCACGAGCACCTGACGCAGCTTGCCCTGGCCGAAGAACGTGCGCGGATCGGGATGCGGACGGCGCTGCTCGACCAGCTCGACGAGCGCGAGCGAGCAGGTGCGGCACAGCTCGCGCAGCTCGTCCTTGCGCGCGTTCACGTGCGGCCCGCCGTTGTGCACGAGCAACGCCATCGCGCGCACGCCCTGCACCTGCGCACGCGCGCGCGCGGTCGCGGCGACGAGGCTGGTCTCGAGCTCGCGCACGAAGCCGTCGAACGGCACCGGGAGGTTCTCGCCGGGATGCTCTTCGTCGTCCTCGCGCACGAGCGCGGCGAGTGAAGTGCGCGACCAGCTGCGCGTGACGAACGACTCGGTGCGACCGTCGGGTGCGGGCGCGAGGCAGGCGAGCTCGGTCTGCAGACCCGCGGGGCCGCGATGCACCGCCGCGAGCAGATCGAGCCGCAGCTTGGTGAGGTCGGCGAGCTCTTCGCGATCGAGCGGCTCGGGCAGAAGATGCGCGACCACCAGTCGGATGCCACGCAGACGACCATCGACACCGCGCACGCGCGCGAACTCGGGGAGCTGCAGGCTGTGGGCGTCGCCGAGGATCACACGCTCGACGCGACCGCGGCGATCGAGGAACAGGCCGATGCGGCGGCCGAGCTCGTGCGCGAGATCGACGAGGTCACGTGCGAGCGCGGAGCTCACGACGCGATCGGCCGGCACCGAGCGCTCGGCCATGCGCTGCAGCGCCTTGACCTGGCTCGCCTTGAGATTGGCCGTGTCGCCGAAGATCGTTTTCACTGCGCCGCACGCTCGTCGAGGACGCGCATCGCGACGGCCAGCGCTTGCTCGGCCCGTCGCGCCGCATCACGCCGCGCCGCGAGGTCGGCGACGGTCTCGTCGAGGTGGCCGCGGGTGCGCTCCAGCTCGGCGATGGTCTCTTGCAGTCGCGTGGTCTCCTCGGACAACGCCGTGGAGAAGCCGTCGCGCTCCTCGGTGAGCCGCGCCGCGGTGGCCGCACCATCGGCACGCGTGTCGGCGAGCTGCTTCTGCAGACGATCGCGCTCGGCCTGCGCGTTCTCTTCGGCGCGCGTGATCTCGGCGCGGAGCTTCTCGATCTCCGCACGCTGCACCGCGAGCGCTTCTTCGCCTTCCGCGCGGAGCTTCTCGATCTCCGCGTGGTGCTGGCTCTCCTCGAACTCCATCTCGGCCTGGTGCTCTTCGGACAGCGCCTTGATCGCGGCGGCCTTGTCGGCCTCGCCGAGCTCCTTCGCCTCGGCGACCGCTGCGTTGCGATCTTCTTCGCCCTCGCGACGCACGCGCTCGATGTCGCGACGCAGCCCCGCGGACTCGTCCTCGAGGCTCGCGACCGCCGACGTGAGCTCGTTGCCGCGCGTGCGCGCCTGCTCGAGGTTCGCGCCCAGCTCGACGATCTGTCCGCGCGCCGCGGCGAGATCGCGATCGAGGTTGTCGCCACGCGCGCGCGACTCCGACAGCTCGCGCTGCGCGGTGTCGAAGCGACCCTGCAGCGCCGACAGCTCGCCCTGCAGGCGCTGCTGCGTGGCCTCGGTGGCGGCCTTCGCCGCGGCGACCTCATCCTCGAGCTCCTTGCTCTTCTTCTGCGCGAGCTCGAGCCGGGTCTTCAGGCCCTCTTCGCGCTTGAGGATCGTGTTCTTGTCGCGCGTCGCAGCGTCGGCGCGCTCCTTCGCGGTGATGATCTGCTCTTCGGCGCCGACCAGCTTCTCTTCGATGTCGCTGATCTGCGCGAGCAGCTCGCGGTTCTTGTGCTTGAGGTCGAGCGCGGTGCGATCGCGGCTCTCGATCTCTTCACGCAACCCGATGATCTCGCGGTTCTTCGCGTTGAGCTGCGCCTTGAGCTGGATGACCTCGCGCGCCGACTTGAAGTCGCCGGCGGCTGCGACCGCGCTGCCTTCGTCTTCGACGTGCGTCGGCGTCGCGACCGGCTCCTCGCTACGCGCCGGCGGCTCGGGCTCGGCGGCACGCGGTGCGGGCTCGGGTTCCGGCTCGGGTTCCGGCTCGGGCTCGGGCTCGGGCTCCGGCTCCGGCGCGGCCTCGACCACACGCTCACCACTCGCACCGGGATCATCGAGCGTGAGCGCATCGATCGCGGCGTCCGTCTCGTCGGCGAGTGCCTCCTCCGCGGGCTCCTCGGCCGGACGCGACGGAGCGACGGGCGCGTGTGCACCGGTCTCCTTCGACAGATCGGCGAACTCCTCGTCGAACTCCGCCATCTCGAGCGCGTCGCCGGCCTTGTTGCCGTCGTCCTCGACATCGTCGATGTCGACGTCGAGCGCCGCCGATTCCTCGCTCGCGCCCTTGCCCTCGAGGGGGATGAGCGCCTTCACGGCATCGAGCAAGCGATTGTCGTTGAACGGCAGCTTGAGATATTCGTCGGCGTGCGTCTTGAGGTTGCGATGCTGGTTGAAGACGTCGTCGGAGACGCCCGACGCGTACATCACGAGCGGGATGTACTTGGTCTCGTCGTTGCGCCGCAGCTTGTTGCAGACGGAAAAGCCCGAGACGTTGGGCAGCTCGACCCGCAGGAAGATGATGTCGGGCGTGGCGCTGCGCGCCAATGACATCGCTTCGGGGGCGTCCTGCGTGGAGGTGAACTCGAATCCGAACGGTCGCAACGCACCCTGGATGCTGCGTGCCGCGTCCGCGTCCGCGTCGATGATGAGCGCAGAGAACACGACCGGAGGGTATCGTGTCGAGCGTAGCCGTACCAGACGTGTGCGCCCGAGCCGATGCGCGGCGACGCGGCCCTTCGCGGGCGGCGTTCGGCGACGAGTGCTTCGCGGCCCGCGGCAGCGGCCCGAGCTGGGCCCCTACTGCACCGATGGCGCGGGGAGCATCTGTTGGGCGAGCTCGAGCAACACCGTGATGTCGTCGTCGCCGTGCTCGCCGCCCTCGAGCGTGAAGCGGTGGGCCATGCCCGCGGACTCGAAGTGGATGGTGGGGCCGCCGACCGCGGTGCGGTCCATGACCACGAGGTGTCCGAAGAGATCGACCGCCTGACCCGCGGGCGCGGGCGTGCCGAGCGGGAGCTGATGGTCGACGACGTGACGACCGGTGCGTCGACCGTCGCGGAGGATCTCGTAGCGCAGACGCGCACCGGGATCGCGGGGCGACTCGTCACTCACCTGCGCACCGACGAGCTGCAGCTGCCCACGGCCCATGCCGACGACCGCGGGCGGCAGGCTCTCGCCGGGGCGCGTGCGATTCGTGGCGGCCGTCGAGGGCACGGCGTGCTCGCTCGCGAGCAGACCCGCGCCGATCTCGTGCGGCATGCGCGAGACCGGCACCATGCCGTCGCGTGCGACGAAGAACAGCCCGATCGCGACCGCGCCGGCGGGCAGCATCACGAGCGCACCGCGTGCGACGTCGTTGAAGCTCGACCATGCGCGCGACCACAGCGAAGGACGCGACGACGCGCTGCGCCGCGCAGGCACGCGCGGTGCGACTGCGCTCGCCAGCGAGTCGTCGGCCTGCTCGGCCTCGACGGCATCGAGTGCCGCGAGGATGCGACCGCGCAACGCGACCGGGGCTTGCTCGCGTTCCACTGCGCGCAACGTCGCGCGCACCCACAACTGCTCGTCCACCGCGGCACGACACGCCCGACAGGCGGTGACGTGCTCGGCCACCCGCTCTTCGTCCGGCGCCGCGAGCTCGCCATCGACGTAGGGCTGCAGCAGCGCGGCAGTGTCGGAGCACTCCGAGCGGATGTCCTCTAGGCTCATGCTTTGCCTCGCATACGGTACGTGTGCAGATGGACGGTATTCGCGTCGTGTTGTTCGTCGTAAACGACGGCGTCCGCGAGTCCCAGCTCCACTGCGTGATCGTAGAGCAGCTTGTGCAGCAATCGGCGGCCGCGATAGATGCGGCTCATGACGGTGCCGATCGGGCAGTCCATGATCTCGGCGATCTCCTTGTACGCCAATCCTTCGAGGTCGGCGAGGATGACGGCCATGCGATAATCTTCGGGTACCGACTCGAGCGCGGCCATGATGCGCTCACGCGTGATGCGGGCCGCGAGCGCGCCATCGGGCGACGGCATGCCGCTGGTCGGATGCGCGACCGCGGCCTCGGAGCCGATCGCCGAGAGCTGCGCCTCGAGATCGCTCTTCGCCGAGCGCGTGCGGTTGAGTCGGTGATAGCGGTTGATGAACGTGTTGCGCAGGATCGTGAAGAGCCACGCGCGCACGGACGTGCCGCTCTTGAAGGTGTGCCAGAAACGAAACGCGCGGACGTAGGCGTCCTGCACGAGGTCTTCGGCCTCCGCCGCGTTGCGTGTCAGTCGGAGAGCCGCGCCGTAGAGCGCATCGAGCTGGGGGAGGGCGGTCGCCTCGAACTCGTGACGGGCAGTGATGTCCATCGTTCGACCGGGCCTGACCCGGCCCCTCGTCGGGGTATTCCACGCCAGCTTGCCAAAACGCGGGCCCAGTGCGGGCTAGCACCCCGTTTTCCAGTCGCTGCGCCCCCTCTGCGGCCTTTCTCGGGGATCGCGTCCGACCCCGTGGCGTGGCCTGCGCCCGAGACGGCGCGGGCGCGCCGGTTATGCTTCGCGCGTGACGGCTCCCCCCGAGTATCGCAGCCCGCTCGCCACGCGTTACGCGACGAAAGCGATGGTCGCGAACTTCGACGATCGTCGCCGCTATCGTCTGTGGCGCGAGCTGTGGATCGCGCTCGCGCATGCGGAGCGCGAGCTCGGGCTGCCGATCGGCGAGGAGCAGATCGCAGCGATGCGCGCGAAGATCGACGAGCTCGATCTCGAACGCGTCGCCGAGCTCGAGTCGAAGCTGCGCCACGACGTGATGGCGCACGTGAAGCACTTCGGCGAGCTCGTCGGTCCCGGTGCGGAGAAGGTGATCCATCTCGGCGCGACCTCCTGCTACGTCGCCGACAACGCCGAGCTCGTGATGATGCGCGACGGCCTCGATCTGCTGATGGATCGACTGGTCGCGGTGATCGAGGCGCTGCGCCGCTTCGCGATCCAGCATCGCGCGCTGCCGACGTTGGCGTTCACGCACTACCAGCCCGCGCAGCTCACCACGGTGGGCAAGCGCGCGGTGCTGTGGGCGCAGGACTTCGCGCTCGATCTCGAGAGCATCGCGGCCTTGCGCGAGCGCCTGCCGTTCCGCGGAGCGAAGGGCACCACCGGCACGCAGGCCTCGTTCCTCGCGCTGTTCGAAGGCGATCATGCGAAGGTGCGCGAGCTCGATCTCCGCGTGTCGCAGGCGATGGGCTTCGACAAGCCGATCGCGGTGAGCGGGCAGACCTATACGCGCAAGATCGACACGTGGATCGTGTCGACGCTCGCCGATCTGTGCGCATCGGCGGCGAAGCTCGCGAGCGACGTACGGCTCTTGGCGCACGAGCGCGAGATCGAGGAGCCGTTCGGCAGCGATCAGGTGGGCTCGTCCGCGATGGCCTACAAGCGCAACCCGATGCGCTGCGAACGGATCTGCTCGCTCGCGCGCTTCGTCGCATCGCTGGCCACGAGCCCGCTGCAGACGCACGCGAACCAGTGGCTCGAGCGCACGCTCGACGACAGCGCGAATCGCCGGCTCGTGATCACCGAGGCGTTCCTCGCCGCCGATGCGGTGCTCAACCTCTGCGTCGACGTGTGCACGGGGCTCGTGGTGAATCCCGCGGTGATCCGCGCGAACCTGCAGGACGAGCTCGGGTTCATGGCGACGGAGAACGTGATCATGGCGGGCGTGAAGGCAGGGCACAGCCGGCAGGAGCTGCACGAGCGCGTGCGCGTGCACAGCCATGCGGCGGCGCTGCGCATGAAGCAGGAAGGCGCGGCCAACGACGTGCTCGAGCGCATGCGCGGCGACGAGCTGCTCGGACCGTTCGTGCCGAATGAAGCGATCGATCCCGCGGCGTACGTCGGGCGCGCGCCGCAGCAGGTCGACGAATTCGTGGCCGAGGTGGTCGATCCGCTGCTCGAGACGCACGTGCATCGGCGCGGGCGCTTCAAGTCGCGCGTCGAAGTGTGACGGCCCGCCCTGGGCCGCACTTCAGCGCGGGCGCGCGCGGGCCGATGACGCTCGGGCGACCGCCATGGCTGCCCGCAACTCGATTCCATTCCTGTGTGTGCTCGCCGGTGGTTGCTTTGCGGCGCCGAAGACCGAAGACGTCGCGGCGATGTCGACGAGCTCGGGCATCGATCTGAGTGGCAGCGACGAAGCGCCGTATGTGCCGACGACGGACGAGAGCACCGGCGAGACGAGCAGCGGTGGCGCTGTCGACAGCGGTGACGTGCCGGGCTCGAGCGAAGGTGGCGAGGTGGGCTCGAGCGACGGTGCGCCGGCGGAGTCGAGCAGCGACGATGGTGGCGAGACGGGATGGAACGAAGACGATCCGCCGCCGGGATTCCCGACGATGGAGCCGTTCGGCGACGACGTGCGCGAGCAGGATCTCGTGGGCACGTGGACGACGCCGTGGGATCCGAGCGGCGTCGCGGACGTCGAGCTCGCGATCGCCGACGATGGATCGTTCGTCATGCACGAGCGCGCCGCGGACTGCAGCGACGTCGGCATCGCGAGCGGTACGATGTGGGTGAGCGGCAGCCAGCTCGTCATGCACTTCGATGCGTGGGACAAGCCCGCGCCGTGGGATGCCGAGGAAGAGATCGGCGTCGCGATCGCGCCGCCGTATCGCATGCGCATCGGCTACACGCCGATGGGCGGTTATCTCGGGTTGTCGGCGCCGGAGCGCTTCACCGCGATCGACGACTGGCACGGCCGCGGCTACGTGCGGCTCGAAGCGGGCAGCGGTGCGACGGCCGACTGGGCCGCGGAGTCCGAGCTGTGGGCGATGCCGCCGGGCGAGAGCGGACCGATGTTGATCGTGCGCGATCACTTCGACGCGCATCTCGGCGGCAACGGTGAAGCGGAGCTGAACCTCGCTGAGACCTGGTGGTATCCCGAGCAATCGAATCGTCCCGATGCCCGCGATGCAGGCGGGTGGAGCGACGACACGCCCGGCAACGTCGCCGGCGCAGCGACGGTCATCGCAGTACCGCACGCCTACGATGCCGCGGGGCTGCTGAGCTTCACCGCCGATCGCAGCTTCAAGCTCGGGGTCGCCTCGGACTGCAGCTAGAAATCGCGAACATCTTGCGTGTTGGTCGCGATGGCCGAGCAACACGGTACGCTCGTCGAGGATGCGCCGCCATCACCAGTCCTCGGGCATCGCCGTCGCGGCCGCGGGCATCATCATCACGATGCTCGCGGTGGAGCACTTGCAGCGACGCGGGCGGGGGCGATGACACGGCGCAAGGGAGCGGCGACCGCAAACGCGGGAGTGCATGGTCTTCGCGTCGTCGAGGCAGCGTATCGGCTGGGCGACCACCCGGACGCGTGGTTGCGGGAGGTGGTCGAGGCGTCGCGCGCTCTGCTCGACGGCGGCCACGGCGTCTACGCCTTCACCGTCGCATTCGATCCCGATGGCACCGCGAAGGTGACGTCGTCCGTCGTGGAGACCGACGGTGTCCCACGCGCTTTGGCAAGGGTCGCGGTCGGAGCGATCGACGCGTCGCCGCCGTCGTTGACTCGACCGGTGCGCAACGCACCCGCCATCGCGAGCCTGCAGGCGCTGTGGAAGGGCGTGGATGAATCGTCGGAGATCCACCCCGCGCGGACATGCGCCGAGCTCGGCTTCGGCGATCTGCGTTTCGTGACCGGCTTCGATCCGAGCGGTCGTGGCTTCGCGTTGGGTGCACCGCTGGATCATCGCTTCTCCGTGGACCATCGCGAGCTCGCGCTCTGGCAACGACTGCGTGCGCATCTGCTGGCCGGCCTTCGCCTGCGTTGGGCGCTGCGAGAGGAGGCGGTCCTCACTCCCACCGGTCGAGCGGTGCACGCGGAGGGCGACGCTCGCGATGCACGCGCGCTCGAAGCACTGCGGCTGCATGCGAAGCGGATCGATCGAGCCCGGACTTCCAGCGGGCGCCGCGATCCCGAGGCGGCGCTCGAAGAGTGGCGTGTGCTCGTGAGCGGCCGATGGTCGTTGCTCGACCGCTTCGAGAGCGACGGCCGGCGCTACCTGGTCGCGCGCCGCAACGACCCGGAGATCCGCGGCCTGCGGCCACTGTCGCAGCCCGAGCGGCAGGTGCTGGCCCTCGCGGCGCTCGGCTGGTCGAACAAGGAAATCGCCTATGCGCTGGGCGTCGCGGCCTCGACGGTGTCGTCGCATCTGCGCGCCGCGATGCGTCGACTCGGCGTCACCGACCGCGCAGCGCTCGCGGAGCTGTGGGCCGCGCGCGTGCGATCTTGATCGAGGCGCTCTTTCGCGGAGTCGCGTCGTCAGGTCTTCTGGCAGGCGAGCAGCTGCATGTACGGCATCGTGACGTCGACCGAGTCGGGGCCCGCGTTGCTCGCGGTGCTGCCATCGATCGTGAGGGTGTGGCTGTGCGACGGCGAGTCCATCGTGTGATCGTGACCGCCCGCGCCGGAGACCGTGTGCGTGTGGTCGCCTTCGCCGGAGACGATGGTGTGCGTGTGGCTGCCGTCACCCTGGATCGGGCTCGCCGTGATCTCGGGCGTTCCCGCCGCGGTGGCGCCGACGACCGAACTCGTGCCGTAGCCTCCGGTGTTCACGCGGATGTCGTGGTCGTGCGTGCCGTTGCCGGCGACCGTGTGGTCGTGGATCCCGGCCCCGGAGATCGAGTGGGCGTGCGTGCCGGTGTTGTCGGTGATGTTGTGGGTATGCGCGACCGAGCTCGTGCTCCCGCCCAGCGTGCCCGCGCCGTGGAGGTGGGCCGGGACCTCGGCGATCTCGATGGTTGGCTCGTCCGTGGTGAGCTCGGTGCCCTGTGTCATCCCGACCGTTCCACCGAGTGGCATCGCGAGCGGCACGCGGCCACGCAACCCGGTCATCTCCACCCAGCCACCGGGGCACGCGGCGAGGTTGAAGAACATCACCGCGCCCGCGGGCACGATCGCGGCTCCCATCGCGCCTTCTTCGAGCGCCGTGATGCGGGCGTCGTTGTCGTTCACGGCGACCGCGATCGCATCGAAATTCTCGTTGAAACCCGCGGCGGTGATCGTCTGGCCCTCCTCGAACTCGTTGGGTAGATCGAGTGGAGCCGCCAATGCGATGAGGGGGAATGCAACGGCGAGCGCCGCGGCGCCCACGAGCAAACGGTGTCGAGCACGATTCTTCATGGTCGCATCTCCTTCGCGAATCGACTCACTGGAAGCAGGCTTCGCCGAAGCGAGAGTCGCCGAAGACACCGGCGGGGCAGCCTGCCGTGGCCTCGCCGGTGTCGTTCGGTGGCGTGGTCGAGGTATCGGGCGACACGGTCGAGCTCTCCGCGCCCGTCGTTGCCCCGCTCGTCGATGTAGCGCTCGTCGATGCAACGCTCGTCTCGGAGCCGCCCGCGTTCGTGACGGGCTGATCGTAGCAAGCAAGCATCACCAACCCGACTCCTGTCAGGGCCCGCCAGCGTGGTCTCGTCCGTGCCATCGCGCCTTCTCGGCTACACCCGACGCCATGGGTGCGTCCATGGTCATCGCGACGAGGGAGGGCCGCGAACGGTGTCATCCGCGATCGTCGGATTGACTATGGCGGTCCGAGCGCACCGGTGATGTCCTCGTCGGCGATGCCCGGCGCGGATCGTCAGGCGCTGTCCTTCGTCGCTGCGTGCTATCGCATCCGCGACGATCTCGAGACGTGGATCGCCGGCCTGCTCGAGACCGCGACACCGCTGCTCGATCGCGGGGCGGGCGTGCACGCGTACGCATACGCGATCGGCCCTGCGGGCACGATCGTTCCGCGTTCCGGCGTCGTGGAGACGAAGGGAACGCCGACCGGGCTGGCCTGCACGGCGTTGCCGGCCGCGATGGCCGTGCCCGCACCGCTCGTCCGTTCGCTCTTCTGTCGCGCACCCGCGATCGTCAGCTCGTGGCATCACACCCGCGAGCTCGATGCGCCCGCCTTCACCGACTTCAAGCCGTTCGACCTGCTGCGCACGTTCGGCGTGCGCGACATCATCGGTGCGAGCGCCCATGACGCTTCGGGTGTCGGCGTGCTGCTGAGCGTGCCCACGGCGACGCTTCGGCCGATCGCGCCCACGGAGCTGCGTCGCTGGCGGTTGCTCCGGGCGCACCTGCTCGCGGGGCTCCGCCTGCACACGACAACACTCCGCGCCGACGGCGATGCGGTGCTCGGACCGTCCGGTGACGTATTGCACGCGGAGGGTGCGGCCCGCGGCGGAGTCGCACTCGAGTCGCTGCGTCGTCGCGCGCAACAGATCGATCGCGCCCGAAGCGGCGCGGCGAGGCGGTTCGACGCAGGCACCGCGCTCGCGACCTGGCGTGGCCTCGTCGAAGGCACGTGGTCCCTCGTCGATCGTTTCGATCGCGACGGCCGGCGCTACTTCGTCGCCCACCGCAACGATCCCCGGCTCGCCGCGCCGGCGCTGCTGTCGGAGCGCGAGCGGCAGGTCGCCGCCTACGCGGCGCTCGGCTACTCGAACAAGCTCATCGCGTACACGCTGGGCCTCGCGCCTTCGACGGTGTCGTCGCATCTGCGGCGAGCGATGCAGCGCCTGGGCTGCGAGACGGTCGCGGAGCTCGTGCGCGTGTGGGCGCCTGCCCGGGGGACCGCGTGACCCGCCCACCCAAGCCCGAGCCGCCCGCCGATCTCCGCATCAGCGAGCTGAAGATCGACGACGTCGAGCTGCTCGTGCTGAGCTACGCGATCGAGCCGCCCGATCTCGCCGCGCAGTTCGGGCTGACCGCGGCGGAGGTCGAGGTCGCCGGGCTCGCGATCGCGGGGCTGTCGACCGCCGCGCTCGCGAAGCGGCGTGGCGCCGCCGTGCGGACGGTCGCGAATCAGATCGCCGCCGTGCTCCGCAAGGTGGGCGTCGCCTCTCGACGCGAGCTCGCGGCTCGTCATGCACGTGGCGCGTCCGAGCGTTGAAGATCCGCGATCGCCCATCGCGCGAGCACGAGCAGGTGATTGTAGGGATGATCCACGCCGTTCGAGACCAGCAGTCGATGCAACGCCTCGCCCTGCGGCTGCGCGAGCCCGCTCGGGGGCGGCGAGGGTGCGCCGCCCCCGATGTAGACCTGCTCGTCCATCGCGCGCGCCGCGTGTCGGATCGTGCCGTCCGTCTGCAGTAGATACGCGTCGACGCTGCACGAGAATACGTGGGGCTTGTACGCGTGGTTGCTGCGCATGCGCAGGAACAGGTACAGCCGCGCATCGGGTCCGTCGTCGGCCGTCGCTCGCATCGAGCGCGCGGCCAACTCGACGACCTGCTTGTAGTTGCCGTCGAGGATCGCCGAGCCCGCAGCGATCGCGACGCCGCCGGCGAGCGAGCGCTGGTTGTTCACGATCGTCTGTGTCGTCGCGGCATTGCCATAAGTCTGCTTCACCGCGCGCTCGAGGCCGTCCAGCGTCGGCGGCGGTGGCTCGACGCGATCGTCGAGCTGGTAGAGCAGCACCGCCTGCCGCGCGATCGGCTGCGGAAGCGGTACGGGATCCGTCGTCGCGTGCGCGACGAACTCCGCGGGAAAGAGGTAGGCCGTCTTGCCGCACCCGCTCGACGAAGCCGTCGCGATCGCCAGCGTCCACACGCCGGTGAGCCAGAACGCGCGCATCTCGGCCGCGAGCAGAGCACGCGTGCACTGCCGCTCGCCATGGTCATTGCGACGATCCTTCGCTCGGGATCCTCGCCTTGCTCGGCGGCGTACCCGAGGCGCCGCGTGCGGACGACGTGGAATCTCAGAGCAGCTGATGCAGCTCGCGCATCGCCCGAAAACGATACTGGTAGATTGCGTGGCACTGATAGCGGACACCCGACGTAAAGGCTGATGTGTCGAATGCGCAAAGCGCCTCTGGTGCGTCTTCCGTTTCGTTCTCCGTCGCGACTTGGCCCTCGTCGGCCATGGGTTCGTGGCCCGGTCCACACCCCGCTGCATCGAGCGCCAACCCGACCAATGGCGCCGGCCAGAAACCACGGCGCAGGGTTGCTCTCCTCGCGTGTACGAACGTTCTAGCTTGCGTCATTTGTCACATCCTTTCGTGGAGCCGTCAGTTCTGCGTAGCCACATAATCAGTTCGGTATCGGTATCGTCCTCCTCTACCGCGAAGCGGGCGAGATGGATGCCGCCGGGAAGGCATACTTGGTATTGCCAGCGTTCTTCGCCCTCGTCGGGCGCAGCCTGCGATGCCACGGCGGGATAGTCCAGCGGGACCGTGAGAAGATTCATGCGGCCGTCGGCGCAGCTCTGATCACAGCGCCGAGATTCGAAATGTCCTGGGCCGGTGCCGCCCACCTTGTTCAGGCCGATCTCGAATACCCCTTCCGCGGGGTTGTCCACGGCCATCGTCACCCATCGTTCTCCGCGCCGCGGCCCAAGCACGTCGGCGTCGCCGCAGCCCATCGCCACCGTGATCGTCGTGACTTCGGTCGAGCCCTCGGGCGGCAGCGTGACGCCAGGCCGCGAGCACTCGAACGAGTTGTCTCGGTAGATCGTTTGGTTGCATCTGGGGTAGGTCGCGGTCTGGTCAGCAACGAGGTCGTCGACCGTCGCGTCGAAAAACTCGGTGAACATCCGCTCGGTCACGTCCCAGCTATCCCCCTTGTTCGTCGCTTCTACGAAGGCCAGGAAATCCGCAGTGCCGGCGTGGTGACGCAAGAAGGAGGCGAAGAACCCCGCGAGCGGATACCAAGGGCCCTCGAGTGGCTTCTTGTCGTGGGTTTCGAACATCTCGATGACGTCGCCCTCGAGGTGGTAGAAGGCTTCCCAATCATCGCCGTAGAGCTCCGCCAGGCCCTCCTCGAGCGGACGGTATGCGCCATGGTCGCGAAGTGCGTGGACGAACTCGTGCTGGTGAAGCACGAACTGCGAGAAGACGGACGACCCGACCGTGCACCCTACCTGTTCGGGAACGCAGTACCGGTCGAGCCCATCGGGCACCCAGTAAAAGTCGACCGTTGGCTCCGCTGCGCCGAGAAGATGCGCCATGTGTTCGACGAGGTCGTCCGCGTAGGGCAGCGTGCCGGCGCACACGGCGTCCAGATCCTCGGACGTGCCGAATCGAAGATGTTCACCCTCCCAGACAATGGGAGGGACCTCGGGTGCCTCGTCGGCGCAGGCCGGAACGGCTGCGCCGAGGATCGAAATGATGGAGATCACTGGGCGCAACTCTGCGGCGCGACAAGGAGAAGGACCTTGCCGTGGACAACCAGTTGCGAGTCGCTCCTCGCCCAACACGGGCCGATCATAGAGTAGCGCGGAGACCGAAGGCGAGGGAGTCGAGGAAGCTCGCCGTTACCCTGCGATCCTCGAATGGTGAAGGCCCGTCCGCGGGCTACTCGCCGTCGGAAGTCGCTGGCGGGCGGGCACCCACATGGCGACCACTGGATTGGTAGCTCGCCCAGATCCGACCGATCGTCATGACCGCCGCGTGCGACGACATGGCGACGCGCTCGATGAACAAGCGGTTCCGATCGCAGTCGCGCGAGCCGTTGCACGGCCTCGTCGGTCACGCGCACGACGTCCCCGTCGCTCGGCGAATCGATCCGAACGAACTCGACCCGGTCGCCGCGTACCACGTACGCGCCATCGAGCACCAGCGTGTGAAGTGCGGGTTGAGATCGAGCGCGTCGCCGAAGCGCTGCACGAACGTCACCGCGCCCGGGTGAACCTCGTGCACCGCGAGCGGCCCCACGCGCGCACGCACGCGCTCGCGGATCCAACCGAACACCGCGCGCACGAAGATCCGCAGCGCCGCGCCGACGGGCCCGTGCGTGCGTGCCACCGGCGCCTTTGCGATCCGTACGCCGCAGCGCGGTCGAGCAAGTCCACGTGGTTGCGCCGCGCCGGTGGCCAGCCCGGCCCGCCCACGGGCCACGCCCGGTCCGCCCACGCGCCACCCGGCCAGCGCGCGGCCACCGGGTCACCGCGCCGAGCCCGAGCAACGGAAGCAGCCGCCCGCGCTTGTCCGCCCCCCGCGCCCTCATCGATCCTTCCGCGATGTCCCGCGCGAAGAAGCCCTCACGTCACTGTCGCGCGGAGCTCCTGATCCTCGTCAAGCAGCAGCTCGAACGGGCCGGCGAGCACGCCATCTCCACCGATGAGCTGCTCACCGCGCTCGCGCCAACCGGCATCTCGCGTCGCACGCTCGAGCGCATCCTCAGCGATCTGCGCACGAAGCACGACGCCAACCTCTCCACCTCCGGCAAGCGTCGTCGCTGGCGCCTCGAGTCGCCGCTCCCACTCCCGCTCGATGCGCCCGATCGGAGGGACCTCATCGCACTCCGCTACGCGATCGCGATGGCCAAGCCGCTGTTGCCGCCGACATCGGCGATCGTCTCACCACGCTCGACGAGCGCTCGACGAGCGCGTGCGCAACTACGCCGCGTCCACCCGATCTCCCGCACCACAACGCGCTGACCTCGTCGTCCACGCACCGCATGAGGACCGACGCGCGCGTCGTCGATCAGCTCCTGCTCGCGTGTCGCCGCCGGACCGTTCGGATCCTCGGCTTCTCTTCCACCGAGAGCCGTTCTACCGTGCTGCGCTCGAGGCTCGCACCCTCGTCGCGCGCCCGAGCTCGAACACCATGAAACACTTCTGTGCACTCGTCGCCGGCTTCACCCTCCTCTCGGGATCCACGGCATGCTCGTCGAGCTCCGGTTCTGGCGACGCGCCGTGCAGCAGCGACGCCGACTGTGCAATGGGGTCGATGTGTGTCGCGGGTCAGTGCTCGATGCCGTCGAGCAGCGAAAGCGGC
>DASZPU010000668.1:0-14387 GCA_035550195.1 Nannocystaceae bacterium | reverse complement strand
CCTCGGCTTCGGCCGCGGCCGCGGACTTCTCCGCGTGCGTGCGTGCGCGTCGCTCGGCCTCGGCGATCTTCTCGTCGGCCGCCTGCTCGGCCGCACGCATGCGCGCCGCGACCACCTCGTCGCCCTTGCGCTTGGCTGCCGCGACCAGCGACTCCGCCTCGCGCTGCGCCTCCGCGACCTTCGCACGCGCCGTCGCTTCGCTCTCGCCGGCCTTGCGCGTCGCGGCCGCGCGCAAGCAGGCGGTCGCCGACGCGGAGCGCGAGCTCGATGCGTTGCGCGCTCGCACCGAGCGCGAGATGACGACGCAGATCGCAGCTGCGCGCAAGGATGCCGAGCGCGAGGCGGCGAAGGATCTCGAGCGCGCGCGTCGAGGCGCGCAGGCCGAGGCCGCGAAGCAGGTCGCGACGGCGAAGCAGCGCGCGGGCGCGCTCGAGAAGGCCGCGGCCGACAAGCTCGCGGCCGCGGATGCCGAGCTCGCGGTCGCGAAGCGGCAGCGCGCCGACAGTGCGGCCGATCGCGAAGCCGCCGCGAAGGTGAAGGCCGAGGCGATCGCCCTGCGTCAGCAGGCCGAGGCCGCGATGACCGAAGCCAAGCGTGCGATGGACGAGGCGTCGACCGAGAAGAAGTCGGCGATCGCGGCGCGCAAGGATGCCGATCGCGAGCTGACCGCCGCGAAGGCCGAGGCGTCGCGTGCGAAGAAGCGCGGCGAGATGACCGACGAGCTCGCGGCGAAGGTCGCAGCCGCGGAGCAGGCCCGCGACACCGCGCGCGCGCGGCAGAAGCAGGCCGAGCAGGATCTCGCGCGGCTCACCGAGGATCGCAGCAAGCTCGCGACGCGGCTCGAGGCCGAGAAGCGCAGCACGGCGTCGCTGCGCGACACGATCGCGGGGCGCGAGCGCGAGCTCGCGAAGGCGCAGCAAGACGTCGACGGCGCGCGCGAGCGGCTGGCGGCGCTCGGTGCCCGTGTGAGCCCCGAAGAGGTCGAGCGCGCGCGCGCGGAGACCAAGAAGATGCAGGCCACCGCGACCGTGCTCGAGAAGCAGGTCGCGCGCGTGCGCGGCGAAGCCGACAGCGCGAGCGCTCGTGCCGATGCAGCCGAGCAGAAGGTGCGCGAGCTCGAGGCCGCGGGCGCGCGCAAGCGCAAGCTCGAGGCCGCGCGCGAAGATGCGGCGAAGGCCCACGCCGAGGCCAAGGCCGCGCAGTCGCAGCTGCAGGGCGCGCGCACGAAGCTCGCGGCGATCAACGGCGAGCTCGAGACGCAGCGCGCCGAGGTGGATCGACTCACGCGTGCGCGCGAAGAGCTCGAGACCCAGGGCGCGGCGCTGCGCGCGAAGAATGCCACGGCCCAGGCCGAGCTCACGCGTGCGGAGTCGAAGCTCGGCGAGCTCGAGCGCAAGCTCGACGGCGAGAAGCAGCGGCTCGCGGGCGTGGAGGACGAGGTTCGCCGCGCGCAGGAGACGCTCGCGGCCCGCATCGATGCGATCGCGGCGCGCGACCGCGCCGACGCCGATCGCGAGCGCACCGCGAAGCAGAACGCCGAGCGCGAGCACGCGGCGCGTGAAAAGGCCGAGCGCGATCGCGTCGCAGCGGCCGCACGACCGAAGGACACCGTCGCGCGTCGCGACGTCGAGCCCGAGCCCGCGCGTCGCAGCGCGAAGGAAGGCACGCCGCCGAAGGCCGCGAAGATCCGCGACGTACGCTTCGAGGACGATCGCGACGAGTCGCGCGTGGTCATCGCATTCGATGGACCGCTGCAGTTCGCGGGCAGCTCGCTCACTCCGACGATCCAGGTGCTCGAGCTCGGTCATGCGCGCATGCCCGAGAAGCTCGAGCGCAGCCTCGACGCGACCGCGTACGACGGTCCGATCAAGCTGGTCACGTCGTTCGCCGAGGGCGAGGGCGCGAAGGTGGTGGTGTCCACCGCGAAGGCCAGCAAGCCGAAGCTCGAGGAGAAGCCCGGCGAGCTGGTGTGGCACTTCCCGCGCGCGAAGAAGGGCAAGGCCACCGAGGCGGTGAGCGTCGCGGGCACGAAGGTCGGCGCGTATGCGGCGACGCAGAACAATGCGCCGGCCACCTCGCTGCCGGCCGCGACGATGGCCCCGCCCGGGCCCACGCCCGGTGCGATCGACGACGACGTCGTCATGGACGTGCGACCGACCCGCGGTCGCGGTCGTTGGCGCGGCGAACGGATCGACATCGAGCTGCAGGACGCGCCGATCAAGGACGTGCTCTTGCTGTTCTCCGACATCGGCCGGGTCAACATCATCTCCGGCAAGAACGTCGAGGGCAGCGTCACGATGAAGCTGAACTCGGTGCCGTGGGATCAGGCGCTCGACATCATCTTGCGCTCGCAGAGCCTCGGCAGCTCGCGCGACGGCAACGTGATCCGCGTCGCCACGCTCGAGGATCTCGAGGCCGAGCGCCGCGCCGCGGTGGAACGCGCCAACGCGCGCGTGCAGCAGAAGCCGCTCGAGACCCGACTCGTGCCGCTGTCGTACGCGACCGCGGACGAGATGGTGCCCAAGGTGCAGAGCGTGCTCTCGCCGCGCGGCTCGGTCACGCCCGACACGCGCACGAACCAGCTCATCATCATGGACGTCGGCGAGAACATCGAGCTCGCGCAGAATCTCGTGCGCAGCCTCGACACGCAGACGCCCCAGGTGCTCATCGAAGCGCGCATCGTGGAAGCGCGCACCAGCTTCGCGCGCAACCTCGGCGTGCAGTGGGGCTTCGACTTCATCTCGAGCCCGGCCACCGGCAACCCGACGGGTCTGCTGTTCCCGAACTCGGTCGGCGTCGGCGGCGGCGCGACCGGTCGACCCGCGGACGTTCGCGGCCTCATCCTGCCCGGCGCCGCGGCGAGCCCGAACTACGCCGTCGATCTGCCGGTGCCGGTCGGTACCGGTACCGGTGGTGCGATCGGATTCTCGTTCGGCAGCATCAGCGGCAACCTCAACACCAACCTGCGCCTCTCCGCGTCGGAGAGCACCGGCGAGATCCGCATCATCTCCGCGCCGAAGATCGTCACGCTCGACAACAGCGAGGCGCAGATCGAGCAAGGCGTGCAGATCCCGATCTCGCAGGTCAGCGCGCAAGGCGTGAACACGCGGTTCGTCCGCGCGACCCTCGGTCTGCGCGTCACGCCCCACGTCACCAACGAGGGCGCGGTCTTGCTCGACGTAGTCGTCGAGAAGAACGAGGCCGACTTCGTCAACACGGGTGCACGCGGCGATCCGACGATCCTCACCAAGCAGGCGCAGAGCCGCATGCTGATCAACGACAACGACACGGCGGTGATCGGCGGCATCTACACGCGCAGCAAGGCGGTCAACTTCGACAAGATCCCCTGGATCGCGGATGTGCCGATCATCGGGTGGTTCTTCAAGCAGAAGGCCGAGGCCGACACGCGCTCCGAGGTGCTGATCTTCCTGACGCCGAAGATCGTCAACCGCGCGAGCAGCATCGGCGGATAGGAGCCGCGGGTGCGCCCGCTCTTCGTCCAAGGCATGATGGGCAGCGGCAAGACCTCCGTCGGTCGGGAGGTCGCCGCGCTCGCCCACGCTGCGTTCTGCGATCTCGATCGCCGGATCGAGCGCGTGTTCGGCGAGACCGTCGCCGAGCTCTTCGCCGTGGGCGAGCCACGCTTCCGCGCCGCGGAGCACGCGGCGCTGCGCAGTCTCGTCGACGAGCCGGGCTTCGCAGCGCGGACGATCGTGGTCGCGACCGGCGGCGGCACGGCGATCGATCCCGCGAACCGTCGGCTCATGCGAAGCTGCGGCGTCGTGGTCTTGCTCGAGGTACCGCTGCCCGTGCTCGCCGACCGACTGCGGCACGAGACCGACGCGCGTCCGCTGATCGCGGGCGCGTCGCTCGAGCAGCAGCTCGCCGAGCTGTGGCGCGCGCGGGCGGACGCGTACCGCGACGGCAGCATCGCGGTCGACGGCAGCGGCACCATCGCCGAGGTCGCGGCGCGCGTGCACGAAGCCTGGCAGGCGGGAGCGCGCGCATGGACCCCGGGCTGACCCTCAACGTCGCCGTGCCGAGCTCGTCGCGCGGCTACGCGGTGCGCGTCGCGGCCGGTGTGATCGCCGAGCTCCCTGCGGTCGCGCGCCGGGCCGCTCCGCGTGCGCGGCACGTCGCGCTCGTGACCGACGGTAACGTGCACGTGCACCACGGCGCGCGCACCGAAGCGTTGCTCGCCGACGCCGGCCTCGAAGTGACGACGCACATCGTCGCGCCGGGCGAGGCCAGCAAGTCCGCCGACACGGTGCTCGCCGCGATCGATGCGCTCGCGGACGCCGGGCTCGGTCGCGACGATCTCGTCGTGGCGCTCGGCGGCGGAGTGGTCGGTGATCTCGCGGGGCTCGTCGCGTCGCTGTTCATGCGCGGCCTGCCGATCGTGCAGTGCCCGAGCTCGCTGCTCGCGCAGGTCGACGCATCGATCGGAGGCAAGGTCGCGATCGATCGCCCGGGCGGCAAGAACCTGCTCGGCGCGTTCCATTTCCCGGCCGCGGTGCTCGTCGATCCCGAGCTGCTCGCGACGCTGCCGGTGCGCGAGCGCTCGTGTGGTGCGGCGGAGATGATCAAGCACGGGCTCTTGTTCTCCGCCGATCACCTCGACGCGATCGCAGCGGGCAGCGACGCGTTGCTCGCGGCCGAGCCCGCGACCACGACGGCGTTGGTGTCGACCTCGATCGCGCTCAAGGCCGCGTGCGTCGCCGCGGATCCGCACGAGCGCAACCGCGACGGCGGGCGCGTGCTCTTGAACCTCGGCCACACGGTGGGGCACGCGATCGAGCACGCGTCCGGGTTCGCGGTGCCCCACGGCGAGGCGGTCGCGTTGGGGCTGCGCGCCGCGGCGCGACTGTCGTGTCGGCGCGGCTTGGTCGGTCCCGAGCTCGAGGCCCGCGTGGTCACGCTCGCGAAGCGGCTCGCGCTGCCGAGCGAGCTCGATGCGTGGCTCGACGGCGAGCGCGGCGACGCCCTCGTCGCCGCGATGCAGCGCGACAAGAAGCGGCAGGGCGGCACCCTGACCTACATCGCGCTGCGCGGCGTCGGCGAGCCATGCACGTTGTCGCTCTCGGCCGCGGAGATCCTCGCGTCGCTGCGCGTCGGCTGAACGCGCCGCCTTTCTTGCTGGGCCGAAGGGCAGGGTGCTAGCCTGGAAATCCCGATGCGACGCGTCGCTACGCTGCTACTCGCCACGGCTGCGCTCATGGGCGGCTGCGCGGACAATCAGGAGACGCTGATCGTCCTCTTCGCTCCGCTGTGGGACGAGGAGGGCTCGTGCACCATCGACTCGGCGACCGACGAGGCGCTCTTGCACGGCACGCTCGATCTGTCCTTCCGCACGCCGTACATCATGCCGGCGCTGCTGCTCAACAACAGCGGTGACCAGCGCAAGAACAACACCGGCGTCGAGAGCAACGAGATCCAGGTGATCGACGCGGAGGTCACGCTCGACTCGCCGCAGGATCCCGATCTGCTGAACGATCTCGGCGACGAGTTCACGCACTTCACGGCCGCGCTCTCGACCAACTCGATCTCGCCGGGCGAGACCATCGGCCTCGGCGTCGAAGTGATTCCGCAGGGCACGGTCAACGAGCTCGCGGCCGCGTTCGGCGAGATGCCGCCGGGCGCCAAGGTCACCGTGCGCGCCAACGTCGTCTTCAACGGCACGCGCACCGGCAACGACGTCGGCAAGGTCGGCCGCGTCAAGGCCCGCGACTTCTCGTTCCCGATCAACCTCTGCAACGGCTGCCTCCTCTACTGCGGCGGTTGCACGGACACCGAGGGTCAGCCGAACGGCTGCCCGGTCAACATCGGCGCGCTCGAAGGTGGCGTCTGCGGCAACGCGCAAGACCTCCCGCTGTGGCCCTCCGCGTGCGAAGGCCCGATGAACTGATCGCGCGCGCGCGCCGGGCTTGACCCCGCGCGAGCGACCAGGCAACCTGCGGGCAAGCCTTCGCATGCTCGGAGATCAGCTCAAGCGCATCGTCGACTCCACGCCCGGTGCGGCCGGCGCGATCCTCATGGGCTTCGACGGCATCGCGGTCATGCAGCACCTGCAAGACGGGCTGCGCGGCGAGATCGATCTCGAATCCACCGCCATGGAGTTCTCCTTTCGCTTCATGGAGCTGCGCCGCGCCGCCGCGTCGCTCGACATGGGCGAGGTGCAGGACATCACGGTGCGCGGGCAGAACCAGACCATCGTCTGCCGTGTGCTCTCGGACGAGTACTTCGTCGCGATCCTGCTGACCGAGCCGGGCTTCCTCGGCAAGGGCAGGTATCTGCTGCGCGCCTCGGCGCCGGCGTTGCTCGACGAGCTGTAGCTTCGCCCGGCCCGTCCGGGCCGACCGGTTTTTTTGCTCGGCCAACTCCGGGCCGAAGGCGCACAATACGGGCCCTGCATGCCCCCGGCCGACCCCAGCGCCCCGGCACACGGCGCCGCCGCGGCTCGGCCCACCGTCATGGTGATCCACGGCCCCAACCTCGATCTGCTCGGCACGCGCGAGCCGGATGTCTACGGCACGACGACGCTGCCGGAGCTCGATCGCAAAATCGTCGAGCTCGGTGCAACGCTGGGCGTCGTGGTCGAAGCACATCAGACCAACGGTGAAGGTGCGTTCATCGAGCTGCTGCATCGCGCGCGTGGCCGCTGCGCGGGCGTCATCGTCAACCCCGGCGGCTACACGCACACGAGCGTCGCGATCCACGACGCGCTGCGAGCCGTCGATGCCCCCGTCGTCGAGGTGCACCTCAGCAACCTCTACGCGCGCGAGCCGATACGCCACGGCTCGATCACCGGCGCCGCATGTCGCGGTGTGGTGATGGGCCTCGGCCAGGATTCCTACCTGCTCGCGTTGCGGCACCTCGCCGCACGCATCCACGCATCCGTCGCGACCCCGGAGCACGCATGAACGATTCCGATTCCTCCCAGCTTCCCGATGTCGAGTATGTCAGGGAGCTCGCCAAGGTCTTCAAAGAGTACGAGCTCGACGAGATCGAGATCGAGGCCGGCGATCGCCGCATCCTGATTCGCCACGCCGACTACGCCGCGGCGCCCACGACGATCGCGATGGCGCCTGCACCCGTCGCGGCACCCGTCGCAGCGCCGGTGGCCGCACCGGTCGCAGCCGTCGCCGCGGCCGCGCCCGCAGCCGCCGCAGCCGAGGGCGACTTCATCATCTCGCCGTTCGTCGGCACGTTCTATCGCTCGCCGCGACCCGACTCGCCCAGCTTCGTCGAGCTCGGCAAGCGTGTGAATGCCGGTGACACGGTCTGCATCATCGAAGCGATGAAGCTCTTCAACGAGATCGAGGCCGACTTCGCCTGCGAGATCCTCGAGATGCTCGCGGACAACGGTCAAGCCGTCGAGTACGGCACGAAGCTGTACCGGGTGCGCAAGCTGTGACTCAACCGATTCGCAAGGTCCTCATCGCGAACCGCGGCGAGATCGCGCTGCGCGTCATCCGGGCGTGCCGCGAGATGGACATCCGCACGGTCGCCGTCTACTCCACTGTCGACGAGTCCGCGCTGCACGTGCGCTTCGCCGACGAAGCCGTGTGCGTCGGCCCCGGCCCCGCGAGCCAGAGCTACCTGCACATCCCCAACCTCATCTCCGCCGCGGAGCTCTCCGGCGCGGACGCGGTGCATCCCGGCTACGGCTTCCTCTCCGAGCGCGCCGAGTTCGCGCGCGTCTGTGCGAAGTGCGGCATCAACTTCATCGGCCCACGCGCCGAGCACATGTCGATGATGGGCGACAAGGTCCGCGCGCGTCAGACGATGGAAGCCGCGGGTGTGCCGGTGCTGCCCGGCACCGGCGTCGTCACCAATCCGCAGGACGCGATCGAAGCGGTCGAGCGCATCGGCTTGCCGGTCATCATCAAGGCGTCGGCGGGTGGCGGCGGCCGCGGCATGAAGATCGTGCGTGAGCTCGACAAGCTCACCGAGACGCTCGCCACGGCACAAGCCGAGGCGCAAGCGGCATTCGGCAACGGCGACGTGTACATCGAGCGCTACGTGACCAGCCCGCGGCACATCGAGATCCAGGTGATCTGCGACATGCACGGCAACGCGGTCGACCTGCTCGAGCGCGAGTGCTCGATCCAGCGCCGCCACCAGAAGGTCATCGAGGAAGCACCGTCCGCGGTGCTCACCCCCGAGCTGCGCCAGGCGATGCGCGTCGCGGCGATCAAAGCGGTCAAGGCCATCGGCTACCAGTCGGTGGGCACGCTCGAGTTCCTGCTCGACGGCGATCGCTTCTACTTCATGGAGATGAACACGCGCATCCAGGTGGAGCACTGCGTCACCGAGATGATCACGGGTGTCGATCTCGTGCAGGAGCAGATCCGCATCGCCACCGGTGAGCCGCTCGCCCACCTCGATCGCGTCCACGAGCCGCGTGGTCACGCGATCGAGTGCCGCATCAACGCCGAAGATCCGGTGGACTACTCGCCGCAGCCGGGGCTCATCACCGCGCTGCACTTCCCGGGCGGCTACGGCGTGCGCGTCGACAGCCACGTCTACCAGGGCTACCGCGTGTCGCCCTACTACGACTCGATGCTCGCGAAGCTGGTCGTGCACGGCAAGGATCGCGCGCAAGCGATCGCCCGCATGCGACGTGCGCTCGGCGAGACCGTCATCGAGGGCATTCGCACCAACGTGCCGCTGCATCGCTGGCTGCTCAAGCAGGACGCGTTCGTCAGCGGGCGCTACGACACGCACTTCCTCGAGAAGCACATCGACCGCGCGGCGGTCCTCGCCGAGGTGGAGCCGCAGGGCTGACAGCGATGGCGTTCAGCAAGGAGAAGGCGCACGAGCGGGCGGAGAAGTTCGCGGCCAAGGGTCAGCACGACCGGGCCGCGCGCGAGTACCAGACCATCGTCGAAGCCGATCCGAAGGACATCCGCGCGTGGCTGATGCTCGCGGATTGTCTGGTGCGCTGTGGTGATCGAGCGGGTGCGGTCGATCGCTATCTCCAAGTCGCGGGCTACTACGCCGCGCAGAAGCAATCGCAGAAGGCGCTCGCGGTCTACCGCCAGGTGGTGAACCTCGATCCGCGGCGCATCGACGTGCATCAGAAGATCGCCCAGCTCAACCTCGAGCTCGGGCGCGTGCAGGATGCGGTCGCGATCTACGAGCAGCTCGGTCACGCGCAGCTGCAGGCCGGCAACACCGCCGACGCGCTGGTCACCTTCGAGCTCATTGCGAACGCCGAGCCCACCGCGGTGAGCAAGCGTCTGCGGGTCGCCGAGCTGTACTCGCGCGAGCGTCAGCCCGAGAAGGCGGTCGAGCACTTCCGCATCGCCGGCGATCAGCTGCTCGCCAACGGCCGGCGCTCCGACTTCGTGCGCGTCGCCGAGCGGCTCATCTATCACAAGCCCGACGACACGCCGACGATCCGCGGGCTCGCGCGCGCGTACCTCGAGCTCAAGGATCCGCGGCGCGCGTTGATGAAGCTCAACGCGCTCTTGCACGCGGACCCGCACGATCGCGAAGGGCTCGAGCTGCTGGCCGAGACGTTCCTCGCGCTCGAGAAGCCCGACAAGGCCACGAGCGTCGCGATCGAGCTCGTGCGCCAGCTGCAGGCGATCGGCGATGCCGGCAGCGTCGATGCCGGGCGCATCGCTCGACGTGCGCTCGCGTGGGATCCCCACAACGCCGAGCTGCTCTCGGCGGCTCGCTCGGCGCCCACCGAGGTACCGCCGCGCTCGCCGACGATGCCTCCGGAGCCCGCCGCGGGGGCGGCTGCCGCACGTGCGCCGGTCGATCGTCGTCCCGCGCAAGCGCAGCCGCAGGTCCAAGCCGCGCAAGCTCGCACCGCACCGCCGCCGTCGCGCGTGCGCACGCAGCCGCAGCAACAGCTCGACGAGGCGTTCGACGACGAGGTCGCCGAGCCGATGGGCGCGGAGCCCGAGGACGACGTCGAAGAAGCCGACGACGTGCTCGAGCTCGACGACGCCGACGTGATGTCGGACAGCAGCCAGATCCGCATCGCCGAGCCCGCGCCCGCGACGGCGCGCTACGGCCATCAAGAGCTGCGCGCAGCCGGTGCCGCGCAGTCGATGACCAATCGCGTGCTCTCCGAGGTCGAGACCAGCGCGGCCACGGTCGACTCGGTCGACTTCGACAAGATCCTCTTCGAGGCGCGCGTGTACATCAAGTACCGCCTCTTCGAGCACGCCATCGAGCACATCGGCGAGTTGCTCGCGGCGCAACCCGAGCACGTCGGTGCGCTCGCACTACGTGCGCGTGCGCTGGGTGAGCTCGGGCGCGGCAACGAAGCCGCCGAGACGCACATCCGCGTCGCGCGGCTCGTCGCCGATCGCGATCCAAAGCTCGCGCGCGAGCACGTCACTGCAGCGATCGATTGCGATCCTTCGAACATGGTCGCGCAGGCGCTGCGCGCAGACCTCGACGGCACACCGGTGCACGGCACGGCGCTCGAGGACGGGCTCGCCGATCACGGCGACTCCGGCACGTTCGACGTCGTCGGCGACGACGTGTCGGGGCCGGTGTCGACGCCCAGCGGCGACGATCACGAGTTCGAGATCGAGGTCAGCGAGCAGCAAGAAGAGGTGGTGCACACGCGGCCGATCGCCGTGGAGAACCGCTTCGGGCTCTCCGATGCGCGACCGCTGCCGGGGCCCGACGAAGGCAGCCACGAGCACGCGCACACCGAGGATCTCGCGCCCGACATCCAAGGTGCGTTGCTGCAGCACGACGAGCGCACCGAGCACGCCGACAAGACGCCGCTGTTCGGCTATCGCGCGCGACCGCCGGGACAGGACGACGCGCCCACCGAGTCGCTCGGACAACCCGACGGCACGACCGGTCGCTTCGCGCCGACGCGCGAGGCCGGTGCACCCGAGCCGGTGCACGGTGCTCGCCCGGGGCGCTTGCGGGTCGAGCCCGCGTCCGAGGTCGAGCCGTCGACCTTGCCGCAAGTTCCGCTCGATGCCGCCGCGATCGCGGTGCAGCTCGAAGACGAAGAATCGTTGCCGCCACCGGAGCCGCCGAAGCCTGCGGTCGCGAAGACGATGAAGCCGATGCCGACGGCACCGGCCACACCGATGCCGGCGACGGGCAGCTGGCCCGATCTCGGCGACGAGCTCGCCGAGGTGCGCTTCTTCCTCGATCAGGGGCTCGAAGACGATGCGCGCGCGAGCCTGGCCGAGCTCGATCGTCGCCACAAAGGGCACCCCGAGGTCGCGGCGCTCTTGCGCGAGCTCGATCGCGAGACTGCGCAACCGCAGCAACACTCGGGCGCGACCCCGCTCGTCGATCTCTCCGCCGAGGACGAGGAGGAAGACGCGTACCTCTCGGCGATCTTCGGCGGCGAGCCGGCGCAGAAGAAGAAGGACAAGAGCGTCGAGATCCGTGCGACGACGACCGGTGTCGATCCCGGTGATCCGTCGACGGCCTACGACCTCGGCATGGCGTATCGCGAGATGGGCCTCGTCGACGATGCGCTCGCGCAGTTCGAGCAAGCGGCGCGCGATCCGGGGTGGGAAGCGCGTGCGCTGGTGATGTCGGGCACGCTGCGGGTGCATCGCGGCGAGACCGATCGCGCGCTCGCGGATCTGCGGCGTGCGATCGAGAGCGCGACCAACGAAGACGAGCTCTACGAGGCGAAGTACGAGCTCGCGGTGATCTACGAGACGCTCGGCAACACCGACGGCGCGATCGAAGAGCTCTACGGCGTGCCCGCGGGCTATCGCGAGCGCGACGAGAAGCTCGCGGCACTGGAGAGCTAGCGATGGCGCAGCGGCGCGGTCCGTCGACCGAAGCTGTGCACGGCGGCGAGCCGGCGGTGCGCGACGATCGCAGCATCACGCCGCCGGTGGTGCTGAGCTCGACGTATCCGTTCGCGGACACCGAAGAGCTGGTCGCATACATGGAAGGTCGCCGCGCGCGACCGCCGGAGTACGGGCGCTACGGCAACCCCACGGTCGCGGCCGCCGAGGCGAAGCTCGCGGCGATGGACGGCGGCGAGGCAGCGGTGCTGATGGCATCGGGCATGGCCGCGATCACGACGACGTTGTTCGCGATGCTGCGCCAGGGCAACCACGCGGTGCTCACCTCCGACGTCTATCGCAAGACGCGGTTGTTCGCGACCGGCACGCTCGCGCGCTTCGGTGTCGAGGTCGACGTCGTCGAGCCCACCGTCGCAGCCGTGCAGGGCGCGCTGCGGCCCACCACGAAGGTGCTGCTCACCGAGACGCCGACGAATCCGTATCTGCGCGTCGTCGATCTGCCCGCGCTGGTCGAGGTCGCGAAGGCGGCGCGGGTGAAGACGATCGTCGATGCCACGTTCGCGACGCCGATCAACCTGCGCCCGCTCGCGCTCGGTGTGGATCTGGTGGTGCATTCGACGACGAAGTACCTCGGCGGGCACAACGACATCATGGGCGGCGCGGTGATCGGCAAGCGCGGTCTCGTCGACGCGATCCGCGAGCAGCTCGGCACGCTCGGTGGCGTCGCGGATCCGCTGAGCGCATATCTGCTGACGCGCGGCCTCAAGACGCTCGCGCTGCGATTGCAGCGGCAGAACGAGAGCGCGCTCGCGCTCGCGCAGCTGCTCGAGGCCCATCCTGCGGTCGCGCGCGTGTGGTACCCGATGCTGCCCAGCCACCCCGATCACGCGATCGCGAAGCGCGATCTCGCCGGCGGCGGTGCAGTGGTGACGTTCGAGCTCGCGGGCGGCTTGGCGGCCGGCACGGCGCTCATCGAAGCGCTGACGATCCCCAAGCTCGCACCGAGCCTCGGTGGGGTCGAGAGCCTCGTCGAGCAACCCGCGCTGATGAGCTACTTCGAGCTCGCGCCGGAAGAGCGCGCCGCGATCGGCATCCGCGAGGGGCTCGTGCGGATGTCGGTGGGCATCGAGGACGTCGCCGATCTGCAGGCCGACCTCGCCGCCGCGCTCGCTGCGTTATCGTGATGGGGTGAGCGAGCCTGTTCCGGCGCGCGAGGCCGACTCGCGCACGCGCGAGCTGTCGCAGCCGAGCGGCGATCGGACGCTCGCCGCAGCGACGGCCGTGCGCATCGGTGGTGCGCTGGGCCGCTACGTGATCGTGCGCCGCATCGGTGAAGGCGGCATGGGCATCGTGTACGAGGCCCACGATCCCGAGCTCGGGCGTACGATCGCGCTCAAGCTGCTGTGGCCCGCACGCCGCACGCCCGAGCGCACCGCTCGGCTCAAGCGCGAGGCCCAGGCGATGGCGCGCATCAGTCATCCCGACGTGGTGCAGGTCTTCGACGTCGGCAGCGTCGGCGAGCACGTCTTTCTCGCGATGGAGCTCGTGCGTGGCCGCAACCTCTCGCAGTGGCTCGCGGAGAAGCGACGTCCGTGGCCCGAGGTGCTCGCGGTGATGCTGCAGGCGGCGCGCGGTCTCGCGGCGGCGCATGCCGCCGGGCTCGTGCACCGCGACGTGAAGCCCGGCAACATCCTCGTCGACGATCGCGGCCATGCGAAGGTGGGCGACTTCGGGCTCGCGCACGCGATCGTGGACGCCGAGCCGACCGGTGCGCCGAGCCGCGACTCCGACACCGACGCGCCGCTCGTCGCCGCCGAGCACACCGCCGCGGGCGCGGGCACGCCGAACTACATGCCGCCCGAGCAGCACGTCGGTGCGGCCGTCGATGCGCGCGGCGATCAGTACGCGTTCTGCGTGACGCTGTGGGAGGCGTTGCACGGCGCGCGACCGTTCCGCGGCGCCGAGCTGCATGCGTTGCTCGTCGCGAAGCTCGAGCACGATCCCAAGCCGCCGCGTGGCAATCGCGTGCCGAAGTGGCTCACGCTCGCATGCTTGCGCGGGCTGTCGCCGCGGCCCGAGCAGCGCTTCGCGTCGATGGACGAGCTGATCGCACGGCTCGATCGTCGTGGTGGTCGCGCGCTGCCATGGCTCGTCGGTGGTGCTGCAGCGATCGCCAGCGCGTCGATCGCCAGCTCGCTCGCGCCGAGCTCGCGCTGCGACGATGCGATGCGCGAGCTCGCGGGCACCTGGGACGACGACGTGAAGCGCGAGCTGCAGCGGCGCGTGGGCGCCAGCGATCTACCGTGGGCCGCACCGACGTGGACGAGCGCGTCGGGTGTGATCGATGAGTGGTCGGCGCGGTGGATCGGCGTGCGCGGATCGGTGTGTGAAACCGCGGCGAGCACCGAACCCGGCGAGCTCGATCGCCGCATCGCGTGCCTGCGGGGCGGACGGGCCGCGCTCGCGACGGTGGTCGAGCTCGTGCGCGATGGCGAGACGCCGGTGTTGCGCGACGTCGTGTCGACGGTGACCGATCTGCCGCCACCCGAGCGCTGCCTCGTCGCTTCGCCGAGCGAGCAGCTCGACGAGCCCACGCGCGCGAAGGTGGCCGCGACGCGCGAGCAGCTC
>DASZPU010000667.1:0-2726 GCA_035550195.1 Nannocystaceae bacterium | reverse complement strand
ATGAGCGAGATGCCGGCATCGAAGCCGTTGTCGTCGCGCCCGAGGTGACGCAGCAAGATGTCGACGTCCTTCGCATCGCGTCCGAACGTCTTCAGGAACGCACCGTCGCACGTCGCCACCATCGTGCCGCTGTAGCTGCCTGCGAACTGCTCGCGCACGTCGTCGACCAGTGGTTGCTCGCCGATCGCGAGCCGTGCGGCCATGAGCTGGCACCAACCGTGCGCCGACGACAGCGGGATCCTCGGCTTGCTGGTGCTGCCGGTGTCCTCACCCGCGGTGAGCCGGCGCAGCACCGGCAACGCCTCGCGATCCTGGGTCGCGATGATCGGCGCGAGCGCGGCGAGCTGCGAGCTGCCGCCCGGCATGCTCATGCGCAGATCGGCCAGCTCGATGCGCGCGAGGAAGTCACGGGCGTACGCAGACGCGTGCGGGGGCGAGAGCTGGGTCAGCGCCGCGAGCGTGTCGGCCCACAGCGTACCGTGACCGTGCGTCTCGAAGTCGCGCACGTGCTTCACGATCTCGTCGGCGCTCTGCACATCGCCGAGCTGCGCGAGCGCGTACGCGGCCTCGGCCCGCAGCGCATGCACCTCGAGCCACGCATGCGTGCCCTTCGCGCCCTCGGGCATCGGCGTCACCAACATGCGACGCAGCGCCGGGATCGTCTCCTTCAGGTCGAAGTACGCGGCCAGCACCGCGGCGTCACGCGCGGGATCGACGATGCGATCGTTGTTGCGATCGGGATCGATCGGCCCGAGCGCGAGCGCGTGCAGGATCTGATCATGGGCGACGTCGGGCCCGACGCAGCGCGGATCGACGTCCTCGTCGCACACGAGATAGCGCTCCACCAAGATCGATCGGCTGTAGCTCGCGCTCCAGTGCGCATCGGCACCGCGCGGCGTGATCACGGCGACGAGCGCCAGCCCCAACACCGCGACCTGCGACGACTTCGAGCGTGACAAGGCGATCTCCGACGCCGCAGTGCCGCGATAGCTTCACTTCTGCAGACGGGCCAGCCGACGCTTGCCGCCCTCGGACAGCTGCGCACGCAGCCCTTTGGCCCAGTCCGCGAGCCCATGCACGGTCGAGTGCGCGATCGCAGGGGTCTCGGCCAGCCGCGCGACGTGCTCGGCCAGCTCGGCCTGCGCCTTGCGAAAACGGCTCGCGACGGTGCCGTCGGGGATGCCGAGCACCTTCGCGATCTCGGTGCGCGAGAGGTCTTCGAAGAAGCTGAGCTCCAGCACGAGCTGCAGATCGAGCGGCAGTGAACGCAGCGCGCGCAGCAACACGCGCTCCTCGTGGCAGCGTCCGATCACCGCGGACGGCGACGGCCCGTCGTCGCTGCGCGCGTCGTCGCCGTCGCCGATCGGGGTGGCGTCGTCGTGGCGACGATCTCGCAAGTAGCGGCGCAGCACGTTGTGCGCGATGCCGAAGAGGTACGCACGAAACGATCCGTCCGCGCGGAACTTCCCGAGGTCCTTCGCGCAGGCTTCGAAGGTGCGGCCCACGAGATCCTCGACGTCGTCGCCGCGCCACACCTTGTTGGCGAAGAAGCGCGAGATCGGTGGCACGTGACGATCGACCAATAGGCCGCCCGCTCGGCGGTCACCGCCGGCCCATGCCCGGTAGAGCGCCTCGTCGTCGTCCACGGGCATCGATGCTAGCAGTGCCAGCTCGCCCGCGATCGGATCACCGATAATCGGTGATGTGCTTGCGCGCGCCGGGGGTGTGCTCGCGCTCGTCGGCCTCCTGGCAGTCGATGCACAGGCGCACCCATGGCCGCAGCTCGAGCCGACGCGCGGGGATCTCCTCTTCGCACGACTCGCACACGCCGAACGCCTCGGGATCCTCGGCCAGTCGCTCGAGCGCGGCTTCGATCTCGCGCAGCTCCTCGGCGTGCGCACGGTTTCGATTCGAAGCGATGACCTGGCTCATCTCCTCGTGCGGCGCCGCGTCTTCGTCGGGCTTGCGCATCGTGTCGATCTCCGCACCGACACCGAGATTTCCGATGCCACGGATCTCGTCGCGCATCGTGACGAGCCGGGTCTCGATGCGCCGGCGCAGCGCGGGGTCGACCATCGCAGGCCATACTATCACCGGCCGATGACGGTGGGCGTACGTGCGGCTCATACCGGCACTTTCGCGGTGTGGAACGACGCGCTGTCGATCAGCTCGAAGCGCTTGTAGAGCAGGCGATCGTGGCGCCGGTACACCAACTGGAAGCTGCCCTGCTGCGCGCGCTGCAGCAGCACCTCGATGTCGGCACCGCTCTGCAACGGATGCTCGTCGACGCGCGTGAGCACGTCGCCATCACGGAGACCGACGACGCCGAGCAACCCCTGCCGACGGATCCCCGAGAGCTCGAGCCCGCCGTCGACCGGCTCGGCGCGCACCGATCGCAGCAACCGCGCATCACGGCGTGCGAACGCATCCGCGAGCGCGGCGCGATCGATCACGCACACGTGCTCGCTCGCGCAGTGTACGAGCTGACGCTCCGGTGCTTCGTGCGCGACGACGACGGTCGGGGCTTCGTGGTTGACCACCACCGTCGACGCGCACGGCGGTTCTTCGTCGGGCTGCAGCAGCTGGTGGGCGAGCACGCCGACGTGGACACCGGCCACGAGCGCGAGGGCGGCGACCCAGGTCGCGTAACGACTGCGTGGGAGCATGCGAACCCGAGGAGCAATGCACGTGCCAGCACGTGTGCGTTGCGGACTCGCGGATCACCA
>DASZPU010000666.1:0-5018 GCA_035550195.1 Nannocystaceae bacterium | reverse complement strand
GCCGTCGCACGGCGGGCTCGAGACTCACTCACGGGCTGAACGCGCACCAGACCCAGCCACGATCGTCGTGGCGCAACACGGCTTGCTCGCGCGTCGCATCGCTGGCGCGCGAGCGGCAGATCCAACGCGTGTCTGCGGCCGCCTCGTCGGAGCTGAGCTCGCAGTCTCCGTCGAGCGTGCGCACCAACGCGGGCAAGCGCGTCGCATCGGCGCGCCAGCTCGCGAGTGCAGCATCGCGACCCTTGCTCGCGCCGCCGAAGTCGAAGTCGTCGCACATCTGCGCGCCGAGCTTCTCGAAGTCGCCGGCCTTCGCGGCCTCACGGATCGCATCGACCTTCGTCGCAACCTCGAACACGAAGCGTCGCTTCGCGTCGTCGACGGGTGCGGGGGCATCGGCCTTCTGCGCAGTGCTCGGTTGCTCCGGTGTGCCACACGAGAGGCACGCGAAGACGAGCAGGCTCATCGAACGAGACATCGCCGCGGACGCTACCGCGTGTCACCGGCGATCGCCACCCGTTCACCGGCGGCGCCGACGATAGGCGAGCAACAGCAGCGCCCAGCCCGCGGGCGTGGCCTCGCGGTATCGACACCCGCAGCCCGACACGTCGCGCTCCGCGGTGGCATCGGGACCGAAGGGATGCAGGTCGCCTTCCGGATCCTCGGCGTCGTAGGGCGAGCACGAGTCGCCCCATCGCGCGAGGCCCTCTTCGAGCGGCACACCACATTGATACGGCTCGCCTTCGCAAGCCTCCGCGAGCACGCTCGCGACGTCGTCCGCGTCGATGGCATCGATGCTCGCGGGCCCTGGCACTGCGATGGTCTCGCCGACGATGACTCGACCCGATGCGAGGTCGAGATACTCGAGCTGCCCCTCGAACGGTTCTTCGAAGGCGAACCACAGCTCGCGAGTGACGCGGTCGCTGGTGAACACGCGGTCACCGTCGCGCAGCTGCGCGACCCAATGCCCGCGGTAGAGCTCGTCGAAATCATCGGGCACCGTGAACGCGAGCTGGCCGTCGCCGGGCGTGATCGGCCGCGGCACGATGCAGTGTCCGGTCTCCCACTCGATCGTGTCGGCGAGCGCGAGGTAGCCGCGCGTGCTCGCACGCGGCATCGCACCATCGCAGCAGACCAGCTCGACCAAGTCGATGGTGCCGGCGATCGGTAACGCGGTCGGTGGAGCGAACGGCTGGGTTGGATCTTCGCGGACCTCGATCGCGATCGACGGCGACGGATTCTCCGCGAAGCATCCGGTGACATCGTCCTGCGGATCGAGCTCGATGCCGAGCTCGAGCATGCCGGTCGCGGGCAGCGGCGCGCTCGGTTTCCACATCAACGTGGGCTCGCCTTCGCGAGCACCGAGCTGCACGAGCACGAGTGTGCCGTCGATCGTCGTGTCGCCGATCGTGGCCGTCACGTCGCGCACGCGCGCGAGCACGCTCTCGGTCGGCGCGTCGTAGTCCGGGCGCAGCAACAGCACCCCGGAGCGCGCCATCGCATGATCCGAGCCGATCTCGCAGCTCGGCGGCGGGAGGGGCAGATCGGCGCGTGCGCTTGCAGGGACCAGCACGAGCGCAACCACGAACGATCCCAGCATTCCTACGATGCGCATCCAAGCCATGCCTTCCACGTTCCTCCGCCGATGGCGGAGGTTCCGAGCATCTGACACCGCAATCGCGCGGGGCTCCGGGTGCCCGTCAGAGAGTCGCGAGAAAAACCACCAGCGCTTCGCGATCGGCAGCGGGCAGGTCGGTGCCGAAGGCGTGGCCGGCGATCGCTCCGGGGCCGCGCACGCCTCCGCGATAGTCGGCGGCGAGGCGCGCCGGGTCGAGCACCGCGTCGAGCGTCGGCACCGTGCCATCGTGGAAGTAGGGCGCGGCCGCGGCGACCGCGAGCAGCGGTGCGACGCGCAAGTTGCCGGTACCGCGCGCACGCGAGTCCGCGAGCGCGCGATCGGTGCCGACCTTGGCGGCATCGATCGACGCGCCGCCGAGATTCGGTCCACGATGGCAGCGATCGCAGTGCGATGCGAACAGCTGCTCGCCCCGCTGCGCGAGCGCGCGGGTGGTCGGCGGTCGGGTAGGGGGCGCGAGCGCTGCGACATACGACGCGAGTGCCCACGCGAGCTCGCGTGGCGGTCGCGTGCGCTCGCCCGCGGCTTGGATGATCTGCGTCTCCTGACGGATCGCGAGCACGACGAGATTCGCAGCGCGGCGCTCGTCGGCCGCGAGTGCTTCGTCGGCGAGCCGCAGCGTGCCGGCCTGCGTCAGCGTCGCGAGCTCGAGCACGCGCCACAGATCGGGAATCGCGACCGGATCCTCGTCGTCGTCGCCGGTGATGTCGGCGCGACCGGGGCCCCAACGCTGCATGCGATCGGCGAGCGACGCGGGGATCGGATCGCGGGTGCGCGCCTGATGATCGAGGCGCGCGGTGCCGTAGTCGAGGGTGCGGCGCGCACGTCCGGCGCGCACGGAGTCACCGTCCTTCGCGGCGTGGCACAGCGCGCACGTGATGCCGACACGCGTGCTGCCATCGGTGTCCTCGAACGCGACGAGCCCGGGATACGTGCCGTCCGCGGCCATGAACAAGCCCAGCGACTCGGCCCGCGCCGCATCGAGCAGCGCAGCCGCGAGCGCATCGTCGCGGCGCAGCGGCAGCTCGAAGAACACGCGCTCGCCGAGCGCCGCCCAATCGTCGGGTGCATCGCCGCCCACGAGTGGCGCGGCGTCCTCGGGCAAGCGCAGCGCACCTTCGCGTAGCTGCTCGACCAGCGCGCGTGTCATCGGCACGCTGCGGGGATTCCACACCGGCAGGAGATCCCAGCCGGTGTCGGCCAGCGCATAGCCGGCCAAGCGATCGCGCGAGTAGCCGTTGTCGGGATTCACCAGCGATCGCTCGAGCGCCTCGCGACGAAATCCGCGATCGCCGAGGAACGCATCGCGTGCGCGCGCCTCGGGATCGATCGCGACCGGCACCGGCGGCGACGGTCGCGGCGCATCGTCGCACGCGGCGACGACGACGATCGCGACGAGCCACCCACGCATCAGGTCACGACGACGTGGGGGTACTCGCGCTCGAACTCGGGCGAGCGCAGCGTGATCGTGCGACCTGCGAACGACACGTCGACCTCGAGCACGTAGCGCTTGCCGTACGTGTCGTCGCTGCCGATCGCTTTCGACACCAGCGACCAGTCGGGCTCGCCGAGCTTGTAGCTCACCTTCAGCTCCGCCTTTGCCGCGAGCTTCTCGTCCCACGTCTCGTAGCGGCTGCCGCTGTCGACCCAACGCTGCGGACCGCGATACGGCACGCTCGCGAGCACGCCACCTTGACCCGCTTGCGTGAGCCGCATCGCCTTCACCTCGAACGGCAGCGTCTCGTTGCCGTCGTGTGCGATCGTCAGCTGCACCGTCGACTGCGTGCACGGTGGCGACCAATTCGAGTCGCCCTTCATGCGCGCCGCAGCACCTTGGCTCGGCACGGCACTCTCGCTCGGAGGCATCGCCGCCGCGGGCTTCGCCTGATCGGCGGATGCGGGCGCGGCCGCGGGATCCGGGCAGTTCTGCGCGAGCTGCACCGACGCGATCGAAGCACGCAGCTCGACGCGCTGTGTGACGGGCGTCTCGGTGTCGGGCTCGCGACCATCGTGCGAGGCACAAGCGGCACCGAAGAGCATCAGGGAGAGGAGCAAGGGCAGACGTCGCATGGCGGCAGCTTCGAGGATATCGCTTCCTGGCCATGCGAACGCCCTTGCGCGCCATCTCGATCTGTCATGCTCGTGTAGCGGCGTTTCCCCGGGGAATAGGTCCGGGCCGCGCGCGCTTCGGGGCTTTCGCAGATGACCTTCCTCGGCAACATCATCTGGCTCATTTTCGGCGGTCTGATCTCCGGCCTGGCCTACATGCTGGTCGGGATCTTGCTGTGCATCACGGTCATCGGCGCGCCCTTCGGCGTGCAGGCGTTCAAGATCGGCGTCGCGACGCTGGCCCCGTTCGGCAAACGCGTCGTCGAGCTGCCAGAGGCCAACAGCACGCTGCGCATCGTGTTCAACGTGCTGTGGCTCGTGCTGGTCGGCTGGGAGATCGCGGTCGCTCACCTCGTGTGGGCGGGTGTGCTCGCGCTGACCATCGTCGGTGTTCCGTTCGCGATCCAGCACATCAAGCTGATCCCGCTGGCGCTCTTCCCGTTCGGTCGCGACCTTCGCTGAGCTCTGGTCGCGCGCGCTCGAGGTACGCGTGGACGGATCGTCGAGCAGCGGCTACGCTGCCAGATCGTGCGTGACGATGGCCTGAGCTCGACGTGGAGCGTACGCGATGCGACCGGTGACGAGGTCGCGAGCGGGCGCGTGATGAACGATCTCTCGCGGCTGTTCCGCGAGCACGCGCAGCTACGATTCCCCGACGACGAGGGCTACACCATCACGCAGAAGCGGCTCTCCGGCGCGCTCGAAGGCTCGTCCACGGCGATCCACCGCGGGGGATTCCATGCGCTCGTCAGCGTGCAGCGCTTCCCTCGCCGCGCCGACGATAGCAGCTCGGAGATCCGCGTCGTCGCGGCCGCGCACCGCGAGTCGCCCGGTGCGCTCGCGCTGCGAGCCGATCGCCGCCTCGCGCGCTGGGGCATGCTCGCGTGCTCGGCGGGTGGAGCGTGTCTCGTGATCGCCGCGCTCGCGCTCGCGCAAGTGCTCTCGACGTGGGGCTTGTTGATGGTGCTGATCCCGTTGTTCATGGCGTGGCGCATGACGATGGCGATGCGACTCGCGAGCGAGATGCATCGCAGTGCGCGCGTGGCTGCGCTGCCCGCTGCACCTGAACGCAACGAGCTCGCGGTCGACGAGCTCGAGCGTTGGCGTGCGTTGCTCGAGGTCGTCGCAGCGCAACGCGATGCGGTGGCGGAGCGCTTCCAAGGCCAGGGCTTCCGCACGCCCGGTGCGTTGCCCGGCACCGTCGCCGTCTATCCGCCGCCGGTCGACGTATTGCCGCCGCCGTCGCGCGGGCTACCCGTCCCGAACCTCGCGTTGC
>DASZPU010000665.1:0-1816 GCA_035550195.1 Nannocystaceae bacterium | reverse complement strand
CGCGCTCGCACGGCACCGGCCGCAGGTTCACTTGCATCGTCGCGCGATCGACCGGGCCGTCGACGTGCCAGGTCTGCTCGGCCCAGGTGGTCTTGTCGTACTTGAGCCCGGCTTCCTTCGCGACGGTGAGCAGCTGGCTGTCGATGTCGGTGACTTCCCAGAACATCGACGCGTGCTCGCCATCGGCTCCGTACGCGTAGTCGCGCAGCATCAACAACGTCGGATCGGCCTCGGCCGCGGCATCGATCGAGTCCTGCGCGCCCACGATGCCGCTCTGCAGCACCGACGTGTCGCCGTCGAAGCCCTCGAGCTGCACCCACGCGCGTCGATCCTGCGTCGCACCGCTCGGCCAGTGGTGACCGGCGCCTTCGTTGTGCAGCCACACCACCACGTCGGTGCCGTCGCCTTCCTCGGGCGGGCGCACGCAGAGACCTGCGCACACGGCCGGCTTGCGGAACTCGTCCATCGTCGCGCGCTGATCGGCGACGAGAGCAGGACCTTGCTCGGCGTCGGGGAAATCGGTGAGCGCGAGGTCGACTCCGACGAAGCGATGATCACGGAAGCGTCGCGTCTTCACGCCGTCGTAGTCGGCGATGGGCCCGGTGCTGCCCGGCATGTGGCAACCATTGCAGGTGTTGCCGTAGTAGACCTTGAGCTCCGGGTTCGCGGGGTCGGGATCGCTGTAGAAGGATGCGAGCCACTCGTCGTAGGTGCGCTCGAGCTGCACGCCGTGGCCGTTGACGATGTCGTGGCAGCTGCCGCACATCTGCGCCGACTTCAGCGTCTCGCCGTCGGTCGCGGGCGAGTAGTCGGCGCGATGGAATTCGTTCTCGACGGGGTCGGGGTACTCGCCGAGCAACACGTCGTCCATCGCGAGCGTGATGGGATTGTCGTGCAGACCGTCGATGGTCGCGATGTTGTGACAGAAGTAGCAGGTGACGCCCTTGAGCTCCTGCGGCACTTCGTCGAGGTTGAGACCGTCGGTGGTCTTGCCGAGCGCGACCGCGACCGGTGCGTGGCACTTCACGCAGAAGTCTCCGAGCGCGCCGCCGGTCTCGCGTTGGCCGCGAGCGTTCATCGCGAGGAACATCGGATCGTCGGCCGCGTACGCATGCATGCTGCCGAGCCACTGCTGGTAGTGGTCGGGATGGCACTCCCTGCACTCGCCCGCGTCGAGCAGGCGCTTGGGCGGACCTTCCTCTTCGGAGGTGCACGCGGCGAGCACGAGGACGGCGAGCGAGAGTCGTCGATTGATCACGGCATCGCTCCGGCGTCGATCCACTTCAGCACACTACAGACCTCGGTGGGCTCCAGCATACTGCCGGTGGGCATGCGCAGCGCATCGTCGTCGGTGCGCAGGCGCACGGAGAGCACGCCGCAGCTCGCGTCGCCGGGGTGCACGAAGGTGGCGTCGCCGCGATCCTGCAGCAGCAGCGAGTACGCGGCGTCGGCGTCGGCGAACGCGAGTCCGTGATCGACGGCACCGAGCGCATCGGTGTCGGCGTGGCACGCGTTGCCGCCGGTGGAGCAGTCGAGCGTGAACGTCTGCGCGAAGACGTTGGCATACGTGGGCTCGTACAGCGGCGCGCACCCGTCGACGTCGTAGTCGATGCACTCGGGCAACGACGCGGCGTCGTCCGAGCCGTCGCCATCGTCGTCGTTGCACGCGCAGATCGCCCCGAGCGCCGAGAGCAGCCAGCTACGCAACGAAGCCAAGCGCATGCGAAGCGAGAGCTTAGCCGCTCGGCGTGGCTACGTCGCGTGCGAGGGGACGCCGCGGTAAATTTGCGCGGCCACCGGACGGCCGCGAAGCAGC
>DASZPU010000664.1:0-7290 GCA_035550195.1 Nannocystaceae bacterium | reverse complement strand
TCGATCGCGCTCGTCATGCGCTCGCGGCGTTGCGCGCCGGCGCGGAATCCGAGGTGCGGGCCATGGTCGACGCCGCGATCGCACGGCTCGTCGCCGACGGCACCCATGATCGCGCGCTGCAATTGTTCGAGGGTGTGCTCGCTGCGTGTGCGCGCGGCGAGCTCCCGCACGCGACGGTCGCGGATCTGCTGCAGGCCGCTGCGCTCGCCCACGCCACCGGCAACTACGCGCTCGCACGCGCGCGCTGCCTCGAAGCGGTCGCGCTCGCGCGCACGAACGGCGACGCTGCCGGTTTGGCCGATGCCGCGCTCGCGCTCGGTGCCGACCTGCGTCCGGGCTCGGTCGATCGCGTGCTCGTGCGCGCGCTCGAGGAGGCCCAGGCTGCGCTCGCCGATCGCGACGAGGCCCACGCGTGTCGGCTGGCGGTGCGCCGTGCGGCCGCGATGCAGCCCGCGACGGATCGCTGGGCACCGGTGCACGTCGCCCGCGCCGCGATCGCGCAGGCACGCACGCTCGGCGACGCGGCGCTGTTGCGCGAAGTGATGCTGCTCGCCGGGGCCGCGATGATCGACGTCGTGCCGCACACGGAGACGCGCGCGCTCGCGGACGAGCTGCGCGAGCTGTGCGAAGCCGCCGGCGACACGACCGGCTTGCTGCGCGCGAGCGCACGGTTGGTCGTCGACGAGCTGACGCTCGGCGATCTGTTCGCCTTCGATGCGCACCTCGACGCGCTCGTCGGGCTCGCGCGCAGCGTCGGCACCCCGCGGCTGGTGTGGCGGCCACTGTTGCTCGCGTCGATGCGCGCGTGCATGCGCGGCGACATCGCGCTCTCCGATCGACTCACCACCGAGGTCGAGCAGCTCGCCGCGCTCACCGACGACCCCGCGCTCGCGATGTCGATGCCCGCGCACGCGCTGACCCGCGCGTTCGCCCTCGGTCGCCGCAGCGAGGCCGACGCGATGCTCGCCGGATTGGAGCGCTACGACGTACCCAACCTGGAATGGCTGCGCTTGCATGTGCAGATGCAGTACGCGCACGCGTTCCGCGACCGCGCGATCGCGGCGCAGGTCGTCGCCGCGCAGGGTGCACGGCTCGCGGTGTTGTGCGGGCCGCACGGTGCGGTCGTCGGTGCCGTGGTGGCGCTCGGAGGCAACGCGGCGCAGTGTCGCGAGCACGCCGATCTGCTCGCGGACGAAGCCGATCACCACATCGTCGAAGGCCACATTCCCTTTGCATACTGCGGCTCACTGCGCGCGGTGATCGCTGCGCTCGAAGCCGGTGCCGGTCGACGCGACGTCGCCGAACGCCACTATCGCGACGCGCTCGCGATCGCCGACACGCACGGCCTGCGCCCGTGGGCGGCACGCATCCGCCTCGAGCTCGGCGAGCTCGTGCACGACGACGAGCTCGTGCGCGCCGCGGCCGAGCAAGCCGATGCGTTGGGCCTGCACTGGCTCGCCGGCGAGGCCCGTCGCAGCCTCGCACCGGAACGCATCGCGACGCCGACCGTGCGCGTCGGCGCATCGCTCACGATGACGCGCGACGGCGAGGTGTGGCGCATCGCCTTCGGCGGTCGCGACGTCCGCATCGCGAACGCACGCGGCCTCGAGCTGCTCGCGCGCCTCGTCGAGCGCCCGAGCGAAGAGATCCACGTGCTCGCGCTCGCGGCCGACGCGGGTGCGCCCGCACCGGAGTCCGACGCGGGTGAGCTGCTCGATGCGCGTGCGATCGAGAGCTACCGTGCACGGCTCGCGAAGCTGGCCGAGCGCATCGAAGATGCCCACGCGCGCGCGGACGTCGAACGTGCGCGCCGACTCGCGCGCGAGCAGGAGACGCTCGAGCGCGAGCTCGCACGCGCGGTGGGCCTCGGCGGTCGACGACGCACCGCGGGCTCGACCAGCGAGCGCGCGCGCATCAACGTGCAGCGCCGCCTGAAGGACGCGATCGATCGCGTGGAACGGGCGGACGCGGAGCTCGGCGCGTATCTGCGCGCAGCGGTCCGCACGGGCACGTACTGCACGTTCCGGCCGTGAAAGCCCGCGGAACGACAGGGGTTCTGCGACGAAACGGTGGGCTCGGGCGAAGGAACATTCGTTCCTTCGGCAGTCACGCCCAAGGGTCATGGAGATCATCCCCGGCCCCGCGTTCCCGCTCGTCTTCTTCGCTGCGTTCGCGCTCGAGCGCGTGTTACCGCAGCGCAATCAACCCCGCCTGCGCGCAGGCTGGGCGGTGCTCGGCATCGTCTCGTTCTTCGTCGCAGCCGCGATCCGGATCCCGCTTCCGGCGGCGATCGCATCGGCGATGACCGGCGTGTCGCCGATCGATCTGTCGGGCTTGCCGCTGGTCGCGTCGGTACCGCTGGTGCTGTTGGTGACCGGCTTCTTCGGCTACTGGGTGCATCGCGCGACGCACCGCTCGGATCGACTGTGGCGATGGTCGCACCAGATGCACCACGCGGCGGAGCGCGTCGACATCGCGGGCTTCTCGTACACCCATCCGATCGATCACGTGCTCGCAGTGCTCGCCTCGGCGCCGGTGATCGCACTGCTCGGCATCGCACCGGACGCGGCTGCGATCGCAGGCTTCATCGGCTTCGTGCTGGGGATCTTCGAGCACATGGATCTGAAGACGCCGCGCTGGGTGGGCTGGGTGATCTTCCGCCCCGAGCAACACGCGGTGCACCACCAGCGTGGCGTGCACGCGTACAACTACGGGCTGCTGCCGATCTTCGACATGCTATTCGGGACGTTTCGCAATCCGGAGAAGGTCGAAGCTCCGTTCGGCTTCTGGGACGGCGCGTCGCATCGCGTGCTCGCGATGCTCGGCGGCCGCGACGTCGGCACGCCGCGCGCGTGAACGGCACGCGCGTTGGATTCACGCGCTGGGCTCGGTGAGGTGGCGCCGATTCTCGGCCGCCGCAAACGGTTCCGGCCAGTACTCCACCAGCCGAGCGATCTTTCCGCCGACGACGGTGAAGAAGGAGACGGGCTCGGCCGACTGCGTTCCGTCGGTGACGCTGACCTGCGTGACCACGTCGGCCCCCGAGGCCACGAGCCGATTGATCCGGAACCGCCAGCGGCCTTCGGTGGGGTACTCGGCATTCATGCGCGCGAAGTTCTCTGCGCCGCGGATGCGCTCCTTCGACTGCGGCCACTCCACGACGAAGTCCGGGGCAAGCACGGCCGCGACCGAGTGAAAGTCGTTGGTGGCCATGAGACGCCAGAACTCCCGGACGACGGATTCTGCGGATGGGATGTCTGCCATGGCGACTGCTCGCGTTCTTCGCCGCCGACGCGCGGGCGTTCGACGGCATCGCTCAAGTCTCGCGCTGAGCCCCCGTTTCGATCAGCTCGATACGCTTCGCGGTGATTTCCAGGGAATCGCCACTTTGGAGCGCGACGGTGATGCGGAAGCCGCCACCCTCGATCGGGACGGGTCCGTCGCACGAATTGACGGAGACGCTCGCTCCCCACGGCTCCTCTCGCGGGCAGACGAACTGACTCCACTCGTGCGCGATGATGTGCACGGTCGAAGGTGCGCCCGGCCATTGCACGGGCCTGACCGTCAAGCGCAGGCGTCCGGCCGCGAAGTTCAGCTCGACGCTCTCGAGCACCGCGTCGTGGAGGTCGTCGAAGGTCATCGCGAAAGGCGAGCGTTGCCGGACAAACGCGAGCGGGCGTCCAGCGGCGAGCGCGAGCCTAGCGCTCGCACTGGTCGGTTGCAAACCGGCCTACCGCGGCTCGCGACGAGGAACCTCGGCAAGGAACGGCGCGGCTCTTTCCAACACGAGCGCCCTCGCAACCGCCCGATCGATCGTCCGCTTCGCGATCACGTCGCTCCCGCTCCAGAGGACCTCCTGCCCGGGCTTGACGAACACTACCTTCTCATGGAGGCCCGTTGGATGGCGCGTCCGCACCAGCCACGCGCCAAAGGCCCTAATCCAGCGCGGCGGACCCAAGCTCCTCTGCGGGATACGGTGGGAGCTCGACTGAGCGATCCACACGATGAAGAATGGTGACGCTCTGCGCACCGCTCGGATCGATGCCACCGACCTCGAATGCGAGCGAGGCGTACCAGCAGTCGCCCTTGCTCACGCCGCCTTCTGGGACCAGCACGCACGGTTGCAACAGCACCCGCACTTCATCACTCTGCCGCTCCGCGAATCCACAGACCTCGTTGTTGTCGCGAAACAAGACGCCGCCTATCTCGACATGCAACGTGTTCGACGTGACTAGCGCGTCGATCTGCGGCGGCACACCAGGTCCGTCCGGAACACGCTCGCATGCGCTGATTTCGAAGTCGTCGATCTCGGCCGGACACTCGAGGTCTGCCGTGTCCACACTCGGGCAGTGTTCTTCCGGGTCTGCGACGCCGCACCCGGCGGCAAGCAGGACAAAGATGGGATATCTCCGCTTCATTCGAGTCGTCCACATCGAAGCCTCGGATACGGTGCCTCGACGTTCGTCCAACGCACAGGGCGTTCAGCGGCGAGTTCGAGAGCGTAGCGCTCGAACTCGTCCACTGCAACGCCTTGTTGGACGGCGGACTTACGGCACGCGGGTTTTCCAGGTGCTTGGATCACGGTGCTGATGAAGCACCGCGAAGACGCGTGCGCCATCGCCGATGAGCGTAAAGTAGGCACAGTAGGGAAAATCGTGAAGCAGGACGCGCCGGACGAGCGGCGAAATCTCTGCGTACTGCAGCGGTCGTTCCGCGACGCGGCTGAGCGCAGCGTCGAGCTCCTCCTCGAACCGAAATCCGAGACCTGGCGTGTCCATCTCGTAGGCCAGCGACGCGGCGAGTACGTCCTCCGCCGCGGCGTCGGTGAGCTCGACTCGGATCATTTGCGCGCCGCGTGCAGTCGCGCCCGCAACTCGGACCGCACCTCGGACCACGGCCGAACCCGCGCAGCACTCGATCTTGCTTCTGCCAAGCGCTGAGCAATGACAGCCTCGTGCCACGCAGGAACGGGGATGTCGCTGGGCTCCTGCGCAATGAGGTCCCACAGCGCTTGCACGTAGGCGATCTTCTCCTCGATCGGGAGTTCATCGAACCCAGGCGGCGGAGTGACGGATGCGGCCATGACGATCGAGTCTACCCTGGCGCAGTGGGCCGCGCCTGGCCCACCGTGTGGGCGCCTCCGAGGACGGTGCAGCGCGCGGTCGGGCGCCCGCCTTGGCAAGCATCGCCGCGTCCGGACACGGCGTCCGAGCCGCCCACGCCGCGATGGAGAAGCATCGACTCGCTCACAACGTCGACTGCTCGCGAACCGAGTGAGCACCGCTGCGCTGTCCAACGCACAGGGCGTTCAGCGGCGAGTTCGAGAGCGTAGCTCTGGGGCTCGTCCGTTGCGGCGGCTCGTTGGGCAGCATCCTGAATCACACACGGGGCGTTGCCCCTGCAAACTCGCGCTCAGCGATCGACCGGATACACGATGAAGTGCTCGCTCGCTTCGCGGCGTGGGGTCTCGCCCATCGTTTCGACCATGGTCCACAGCTTCGCGGGCTCGTCGGGTGGGAGCACGAGCGGGTGCTCGTTCGCGTGCACCGCTGCTCCCATCTCGTAGTCGCTCGCGGTGCCGTCGGCGTTGCGCTCGCGCTGCAGCTCGATGTGTGCGCCGAGGACCCAGCGCACGTCGTGCGTAGCCGCGAACTCGGCGAGGCGTTTCGTGCTCGCACGAAATTCCGGCCACACGTCGATATAGAGGCGCCCGGGGTAGAGCGTGTCGCCGGTCAACAGCAGACGTTCCTTCGCGTCGTAGACGAGGAGGTGGGCCGCGTCGTGACCGGGGAGCGGCAGCACGTCGAGCACACGCTCGCCGAGATCGAAGCGCGCGGACGTGTTCGGCCACGTGCGTGCTTCACCAGCGCCGGTTGTCTGGCGATCGAGACCGAAGAACCGGGCGACCTCGCTCTGCTGCCGTCCCACCACCGTCACGTCGGAGCGCTCGGCGAAGAAGCGATCACCGCCCACATGATCGCCGTGCGAGTGCGTGTGCGCGACGACGAGCTCGTAGGCGTCGAGCCCGTGCTTCGCCCTGTATTCGTCGACCTTCGCGAGCACCGGGATCGCCATGTTCGATGCCGCCGTGCCGCTGTCGAGCAGCAACGCATTCGTGCGACCGAGGAAGAGGTAGAGAAACGGTCCCTCGAAGTTCGCGCACAGAGGCTGGCGGAAGACGAACGTGTCGTCGGAGAGCTGCACGACGTCGGGCGCGGCGGTCGAGCAGTCGACACCGTCGTGCCACGGGTAGCTCGACAGATCGGTCGGCTCGCGGCAACCGGCCAGCCCGAGGACCGCGATCGCTAGCGTGTCGCGAAGTCGTAGAAACCCGAGCGACAGGAGCACGTCCAAAGCCGAACGCTCATCCAGCACAATTACAAACGGCGGGTGGGCTCGCACCGGTACAGCCCGGGTACATCGGTGACAGATGTCCGGGCACATGGGTAACGCGACGGGCGCTCACGCGCGGTCCTTGCCCAGCGCGCCGGAGTATGGTCCGTCGCTCGGCGGCTTGGGGAGAGCGAGGGTGAGCTGTTCGATTCTGCGCAAGGCGTCCCGAACCCCGCGCCGCAGCTCGAGTTCGTTCACGTCGGCGCCTAACCAGAGAATGAGGACGTAGGTGGTCGCGAACGAGCGGCAGTATGCTTTCGGCTCGTCGTCGCCATACATCCTATCGAGCGAGCCACCTCGGATCAGCGGGACGGGCAGTGCTTCGAGTACTGCCCCAGGCGTCGAAGACAACCACGTTCGACGCTCCCAGCCCAGCGCCAAGTCGCGCAAGCTCGGCCGAGAGCACGTCGTATTCCCGCGAGTGCATCGTGCTTCGTCGGGCTAACATAGCAGGCGTTCAGCGGCGGGAGCATCGGGCGAAGCCCGATGAGCCCGTCCGTTGCAACGCCCCGTTGGACTGCGTCGGGTAAAACCCGGGTACATTGGTGACAGATGTCCGGGGACATGGGTGACACGTTGCAAGATCACGCGCGCGGAGCTCAGCGCGATGGTCTGGAACGAGACGAACCCCGTGAACGAGCGAAGACGCTTCATCGAAGACCACCAGTCGCAGCACTGGACGATGGTCGACCTCTGCGAGCGCTACGGCATCTCTCGGAATACCGGCTACGAGCTGCTGAAGCGCTACGCGTCGGAGGGCGAGGCGGCGTTCGAAGAGCGCAGCCGTGCGCCCAACACGTGTCCACACCGCACGCCGATCGAGCTCGAGCAGATGATCATCGAAGAGCGTCTTCGCTGCCGCTGGGGCGCACGCAAGCTGAAGAAGGTGCTCGAGGA
>DASZPU010000663.1:0-14605 GCA_035550195.1 Nannocystaceae bacterium | reverse complement strand
TCGACGCCGATGATGCGTCGGCTGCCGTGGAGCGACGCCGATCTGCTCGCGTACGGCGGTGCCGAGGACGGCACGCACGTGCGGCTCACCGCGGCTGCGCTCTCGCGGCTCGCTGCGACGGGCTTCCGCGCCGACGACGATCGCCTCGCACGCGGCATCGCGTACCTGCAACGCACCGTCGCCGAGCGCCACGATCCACCGGATCTGCGCACGCTCTGCACGCTCGCGCGCACCACCGGAGCGCTGCTCCCCGAAGAACATCCGCTGCGTCGCGACGTCGAGCGGCGCATCCGCACGCGCCAGCGCGACGACGGCAGCTTCGGCACCGTGCTCGACACCGCGATGTCGCTGCGTGCACTGCTCGCGCTCGGCCACGCGTGCGTGCAAGCGCAACGCGCCGCGCGTCACCTCGTCGGCGCCGTGGAGCGCGAGCACAGCGAGCTCGTGCACGGCACGGCGCTCACGCCCGGCGGCTTCGGACTCTCGCCCGAGACCGTCGATCCCAGCGCGCCGGCGCGCGAGTCCCTGCTCGCGCTGCGGGCGTGGGCCGTCCAGCAGAACCAAGTGAAGGAGCTGCGTACGTGAGACCGATCCACGCCCACTACGACGTCGTCATCGTCGGTGCCGGCCTCGCCGGATGCGCCACGGCGCAAGCACTCGCGCTCGCCGATCCGCAGAAGCGCCGTCGCGTGCTCTTGGTCGATCGCTATCCCGACGTGCACCCGCGCTTCTCGGGCGAGTGGATCCATCCGCGCGGCGCACAGGTGCTCGACGAGCTCGGCTTCTACCAGCCGCTGCGCGACGCCGGTGCGGTCGACGGCTCCGGCTTCGCGGTGTTCGAGAACGCCGACGCACCGTGGGTCGATCTCGCGTACGCGGCGATCGACGGCGAGCGTCCACGTGGTCTGTCGGTGCACCACAAGGTGCTCGTTCGTACGCAGCGCAAGGTCGTGCGCGCGCGCGGCCACGTCGAGCTCGTCGAAGGCTACGCCGCGGTCGAGCTGCGTCGCGACAACGGCGGTCGCTTCCGCGGCGTCGTGCTCGAGGACAGCAAGGGCGAGACCATCGAGGTCGCCTGCGATCTGATCGTCGCCGCCGACGGCAAGGGCAGCAGCGTGCGCAAGCTCGCCGGCATCCCCGACACGCGCGAGACGATCGGCTTCACCGCCGGCGTCGAGGTGAAGAACGCGACGTTGCCCGCACCCGGCTACGCGCACGTGTTGCTGGGCGCGTGGGGCCCGATCCTCGCGTACCCGATCCATCGCGAGGCGAACGGTGACGTCATCACGCGCCTCACCTTCGATCTGCCGCGCGAGCTGCCGGTGAAGGGCCACGCGATCAAGCAGCACCTGTTGTCCGCGTACGTGCCGTTCATCCCGGCGCCGCTGTCCGGTCAGGTCGCCGCCGCGATCCTCGCGACGAAGGGCCAGCTCGAGATGGCGCCCACCGTGAACCTGCCCGCGCCCACCGCGGTCGTGCCGGGCCTCGTGCTCGTCGGCGACGCGGCCGGTTGCTCGCACCCGATCACCGCGAGCGGCATGACGATGGGTCTGCGCGACGCCGAGAATCTCGGTCAGCAAGCAGCACGTCGCGCGCTCGCACCGGTCGGTGAGCCGTGGCTCGACGAAGCGGCGCTGCGTCGCTATCGCATCGAGCACGATCGCTACGTGCCGACGCGGCAAGCGTTGGCCGATGCGATCTACGAGGCGTTCCGTGGCGAGTCCGAAGGCAGCCGCGCGATCCGCCGCGCGCTGTTCGACTACTGGCGCAGCGGCGAGACCGCGCGCCGCCGATCGATGGCGCTGTTGTCGTGTGCCGATGCCCGCGCGTCGGTGTTCCTCTCCGAGTACCTGCGCGCCGCCGGTCATGCGCTGGGCTCGTCGGTGATCCCGAAGCACGCGCGCGCCTTCCCGGTGTCGGATCGCGTTCGTCAGGCCCGCGGCGCCGCCGAGCTCGCGCGCGACAAGCTCGGCCTCGTCGCACAGGTGATGTGGGCGCAGCTGAGGCCGAGCTGGCTTCCGCACGGCAGCGCGACCCCGTAGGGGTCCTCGCTGCCGCCGTGCCCGTGCCCGTGCCCGTGCCCGTACCCGGTGCCGAAGCGGGACACGGGTTCCGGCCCTGTTGGCCAGGTGTCTGCGACGCTGCTACGCTGTGCAAACCGTGGGCGCGCGTGTGCTCGTCGTCGACGACGATCCGTGGATTCTCCGGATGGTCAGCGCGACCCTGGAGAAGAAATCCTACGTCGTCGACACCGCGCGCGAAGGTCGAGCGGCGCTCGAGCGCGCACGTGCCGTGCGCCCCGACGTGATCATCTCCGACGTGATGATGCCGGTGATGGATGGTTGGACGTTCGTGCAGCAGCTGCGCGGCATCCCGCAGCTCGCGTCGATCCCGGTCATCTTCCTCACCGCGCTCGGCAAAGACGAAGCCCGACTGCGCGAGCTCGGCTTGTCACCCGACGACTATCTCGCGAAGCCGTTTCGCTTCTCCGATCTCGAGAAGCGCGTCGCGTCGGCGCTCGCGAACCAACAGCCGGGCAGCTATCGCACGGGTGTCGGTCGCGAGCTGACGCCGCCGCCCGGTGATCCGCACGCGCCACCTTATCCGTATCCGCCCGGCTATCCGCCGCCGCCGTATCCCGGTGCCGCGGGCTATCCACCGGCCGGGCCGTATCCGTATCCGCCCGGTTACCCGCCGCCTGCAGCTGCGCCGTATCCGTATCCCGGATATCCGCCGGCACCGGCTCCGTATCCGCCCGGCTATCCACCGGCACCCGCACCCGCCGCTGCACCGCCGCCGTTTCCGGATCCCGCGAGCGTCGCGACGGTGCCCGGCATCGGTACGCCCGCGAGCGCGCCCACGCCTGCACCACCGTCGGGCCCACCACCGATCGCGACGTCGGGCCCACCGCCGATCGGTGTGCCCCGCGAAGGCGCGCCACCCCACGTCACGCAGAGCGGATCGTTTCCGGCGCAGCGTCGCAACACCGCGATGAGCGGACGGCTCGAGCAACTCGGGCTGTCGAGCTTGCTCGTGATGATGGAGATGGAGCGCAAAGACGGCGTCATCACGCTCAAGGAGCTCGAGAGCGGCGACGTCGGTCGCATCTTCTTGCGCGGCGGCAGCGTCGTGTCGGCGCGCGTCGACAACCGCGCCGAGCTCGACGGTCGCGCGTCGGTGTACACGATGTTGACGTGGCGCGCGGGCGCGTTCTCCTTCAACGCGATGGAGGTCGAGATGGCCGACACGGTCAACTCGACGACCACGCATCTGTTGATGGAAGGCGCGCGGCTGATGGACGAGAGCAATCGCGAAGGCGGTCCGTGAGCGACGACGACGAGGTCGCGCGCAGAGCTGCACCTACGGCGGGCGCCGACGACGAGCTACTCGCGGATCCACCGGCGGGCGCACCACCCGGAGGCATCCAGGGCTACGCGGCGGGACGCAAGCTGCGCTTCGGCATCGCGCTCGCGGTGCTCGTGGTGCTCGGCGGCATCGGGTGGACCATCAAGCGCTGGAAGGACGAGGCGGCCGAAGCTGCGCGCGCGCCGAAGGAGCCCGAGTACACCGTGCTGCAGCCGTCGGAGCTGCAAGGTGGCGAGCGTCCGCGCAAGCTGATCTGGAACGACGGCCCCGCGCGATTGGGCCTGTCGTCCGCCGAGCCCGGCGTCGAAGAGATCGTGCTGCCCGATCGTCGCTTGCGACTCGCACCCGGGCACGACGTCGCGCAGGTCGAGCTCGTCGTGCAAGACGGCGTCACCGTGAAGCTCAGGATCGTCGCAGGCGACGTCGTGCAGCTGCCGCCCGAAGCTACGGCGCCGCGATGATCTCCGCGAGCTCCGCGGGCCACGGCGCGACGATCTCGATGCGCGTGCCCAGCTCGGGATGATCGAGCGCGATCGATGCGGCGTGCAGCGCCTGGCGCGAGAGCCCGAGCTCCGCGTCGAGGTCGCTCATCAAGCGCAGATGATCGGCGTAGTCGATGAACGCCTGCTCGTCGATGCCGTAGAGCTTGTCGCCGAGCACCGCGTGACCGACGTGGGCGAGGTGCACGCGGATCTGGTGCTGACGACCGGTGCGCGGGCGCGCTTCGACCAGCGTGATCGGCTCGCCGCGAAAATCTCCGTACGCGATCGGGGTGATGTCGGTCGTCGCCGGCAGACCGCCGTCCGCGAGACTGCGCGGGCCCATCTTGATGCGCACGCGCGAGCCGACCGCCGCGCCGATCGGCACGTCGATGCGACCGGCCTCGCGCAGCTCGCCGTGCACGATCGCGAGGTAGCGCTTCTCGACCGCGCGCTCCTGGAACGCGCGCTTGAGCGCACCCGCAGCGCGACCGCGTGCGAGCACGATGACGCCCGACGTCTCGCGATCGAGACGATGGCCCATCTGCCAGCCGTGTCCGCTGCCGAACCATGCGCGCAGTACCGCGGTGAGCGTGTGCCGGTGGAAGCGCGCGCTCGGATGCACCGGCAACCCCGCGGGCTTGTCGAGCACGAGCAGCGACGCGTCGCGATGGAGCACCGTCGCCGTGAGCGGGACTGCAGGCTCGATCGGCGCTGGTCGTCGCACGACGATCGTCTCGCCGAGGTGCACGCGTGATGCAGCCCGCAAGATGTCGGTGGGACGTTCGATGCATCGCACCTGGCCCATGCCGATGATCGTCTGGATGCGCGTGCGCGACAGCCGTCGGATGCGCGCCGCGAGGAAGCGGTCGAGGCGATAGCCATCCAGCGCCGGATCCACCGGCAGTGGGATCTCGAGCCACTCTCCGCCGTGGTCCTGCGGCGGCACATCGCCAGTGCGGTATACTGCCGCGGTCATGGAATCGAAGTCGGAAACCGCCCCGCAGCCCGCGGAGGGCAAGGGCAAGAGCATGATGCCCATCTTTGCGGGCATCGGTCTGCTCGTCGCCGTGCTCGCCATCGTCGCGCTCTGGCCGGGCGACGAGTCGAAGGGCGGCAAGGGCAAGGGCGGAGGCTCCGCCGAGCGTGCGGATCGAGCGGCGGGCGCCATCGCGGCGGCCGGCAACGACGGCGAACGCGGCGGCGTGAAGGCGCGCGCGTACGACGAGCCGTCAGCGGCGCGCACCGGTGCACGCAATCCCGCGGTGAAGCTGCCGCCGGTCGGCATGGCGCCGGATCGTCCGCAGCCCGACGAGACGCCGCCGACCTTCGAGTCGAAGGAAGCGGAGATCGCCTGGTACGAGAAGAAGCTCGACGCGGCGAAGAAGAACGCGGAGTCGCGCAAGAAGTTCGTCGATCGCTTGCCCGCGGTGCGCGAGCGCATCGAGAAGGGTCCCGAGCCGGAGAAGCAGCTCGAGGCGTTCGAAGGCCGCAGCAAGATCGTGAAGGACAACTACGATCGCGCGATGGCGAAGATCGACGAGATCGAACGCAAGCTCTCCGAGCTGCGCGGCTCGTGATCGGGCGGAGCTGGGTCCTCGCGCTCGCGCTGGTGGGTTGCCATCGCACGGCGCCCGACGGCATTCCTCCGGCCGCGCCGGACTTCGCACGCGATGCGATCGCGGGTGATGCGAAAGACACGGTCGTGCCGCTCGATCGCACGGCGTGGGTGCGCACGCACTACGACGAGCGCGAGGTGAAGATCCCGATGCGCGACGGGGTCGAGCTCTACACCGCGATCTACACGCCGAAGCAGGCGAAGGGCCCGCGGCCGATCATGCTCAACCGCACGCCCTACAGCGTCGCGCCCTACGGCCCCGAGGTGCGCGACGGCGTGGGCCCGTCGATGGAGCTCGCGGAAGCCGGCTTCATCTTCGTCTACCAAGACGTGCGCGGGCGCTGGATGTCGGGCGGCGAGTTCGACGACATGCGCCCGCATCGCGTGCACGAGCGCGGATCGAAGTCGACCGACGAGAGCACCGACACCTTCGACACGATCGAGTGGTTGCTCGCGAACGTCGACGGTCACAACGGCAAGGTCGGGATGTGGGGCATCTCGTATCCCGGGTTCTACGCGGCGACCGGGATGATCCACCACCACCCGGCGCTGGTGGCCGTGTCGCCGCAGGCTCCGATCGCGGACTGGTGGTTCGACGACTTCCACCACCACGGTGCGTTGTTCCTGCCGCACACGTTCAACTTCTTCGCGACCTTCGGCCTGCCACGACCACAGCCGACCTCGGTGAAGCCGACGGAGTTCCAGTACGGCACGACCGATGGGTATGCGTTCTTCATGGCGCTCGGTTCGCTCGCGAACGCCGAGACGAAGTACATGAAGGGCAAGGTCGCGTTCTGGACCGATGCGATGGCGCATCCGAACTACGACGAGTTCTGGCAGTCGCGCAACTTGTTGCCGGCGCTGCACGACGTCGCGCCGCACGTGTTGATCGTCGGCGGATGGTTCGACGCGGAGGATCTCTACGGACCGCTCGCGATCTACCGCACCATCGAAGCGAACGAGAAGGTCGACAACAAGCTGGTGATGGGCCCGTGGCGGCACGGTGGGTGGGCGCGCGACGACGGGCGCCGCTTGGGCTGCATCGACTTCGGCAGCGCGACCTCGCAGCACTATCGCGAGGAGATCGAGGCGCCGTTCTTCCGGCATCACCTCGATGGCGAACCGGAGCCGGAGATCGCCGAAGCCTCGATCTTCGACACCGGCGCGATGAAGTGGCACTCGCTGCCGAGCTGGCCGCCGGCGAAGCTCGAGCCGCACACGTTGTGGCTGGGCCCGGGCGGTGCGTTGGCCTCGAAGGCACCGACGGCGGCGAGCGGCGCGGATGCGTGGGTGAGCGATCCGAACGAGCCCGTGCCGTACACGCAGGCGATCGCGATCGGGATGATCAAGGAATACATGGTCGAGGATCAGCGCTTCGCAGCGCGCCGCGCCGACGTGCTGCAGTGGCAGACCGAGCCGCTCGCCGAGGATCTGACGATGGCGGGCCCGCTGTTCGCCGACGTCTGGCTGTCGACGACCGCGGCCGATGGCGACGTCGTCGTGAAGCTCATCGATGTCTTGCCCGACGGCACCACGATGCCGTTGTCGCCACCCGACAAGGTGCCGCCCTTCGCCTGCCCGACCGGCGAGCCGAAAGGCGTGCAGACGATGGGCGGCTACCAGATGATGGTGCGCAGCGAGGTCTTCCGCGCGAGATACCGCGACAGCTACGAGCACCCCAAGCGAATGCGCAGCGGCGTGCCGACGAAGATCGTGGTGCCGCTGCAGGACGTGCTGCACACGTTTCGCAAGGGCCACCGCGTGATGCTGCAGATCCAGAGCACCTGGTTCCCACTCGTCGATCGCAACCCGCAGAAGTGGCACGACGAGATCGCGAAGGCACCCGACGACGGCTTCGTGGCCGCGACGCATCGCGTGCACCGCTCGCGCACGCACGCGAGCGCGCTGCGCTTCGGCACGCTCGCGAAGTGACGCTCAGCCCCAGCACACGTCGCGGCCGCCGTCGCAGACGTCGCCGGTGCCGCTGCGTTGCGGACGCGAGACCCTGCACGCCGGTGTCGCGTCGCCGAACGTGTTGGTGTCCGCGAGGTTCGGGCCCTCGTCGTCGACCCAGCCGCTCACGATCACCGTCTCACCGGCGATCTGATCGAAGCTCGAGCTCTCGATCACGGGATCGGGCGGGCCGTCATCGACGCCTTGGCCGTACACGATGAGCGCAGCGTCGTTGTCCTTCGGTCCGCAGCCGAAGCTGTCGTGACCGCTGTTGCCACCGGCGTACTCGATCACCACGTGCTCGAGATGCGTGCCGGAGATCGGCACGTATGCGACCACGATGCCCATCCAGTCGCCGGCGACGGGTGCATCGGCAGCGCTCGTGAACGTGATCGGCGACTCCGCCGTGCCTTCTGCAATCAGCACGCCTTGGCGCGCGTCGCTGCTGCCGACGTAGATGCCCGAGCCGGCCTCGTCCTCGAACGCGATCGTCACGCCGGGCTCGATCGTCAGCGTGACCGCGTCGCCGTCCTCGTACGGAGCGACGCGCAAGTCACCGCGCTTGCGATACGGCGCGCCGACGTCGCGGAAGGTGTCGTCGCGCATGAACGTCTTCGAGCTGGCGACGAGGATCTCGTCGCGCATGTTGTCTTCGAGCACGAGCCCGTTCGGCAAGCTCGCGGCCACGCCCTGCTCGATGCGCACCGCTTCGCTGCCGCTGCCGCGGATCCACACGTCGCTCGAGCCGTCGACGAGCGCGCCCCAGTCGGCGAGCTCGAGACCGTGACCGGCCGCGTTCTCGATCACCACGCGATCGAGGCTCGTGCTCGCGATCGGCTCCGCGAAGTTCGTGCCGCCCGCGAGCCCGGCGACCACGAGCGCGCTGCCGTACCCCGTGTTCGCGCCGGCGTCGGAGATCGACGCGATGGCGATCTCCGCGACGCCGGCCGGACGCACGCGCAGCTCGGCCCACGGCGATCCGTCGGTGGCAGCGCGGAACACGATCGATCGCATGCCGGCATCGTCGGCTTCGCCGCGCGCGACGAGCTGACCGGGGATGTCGGTGTCGCCGACGTCGAAGTGCACGCCGGGATCGATCGCAACGATCGCGCACGGATCGATCGTGAGATTCGCGAGCACGCGGAAGTCCGCGGTGACGTGGTGCACTACGTCGGCCGACCACACTTCGTCCGCCATGAGCGAACCGGAGTGCGCGAGCTCTTCGCTCGGTGCTTCGCCGCAGCCGGTGCGTCCGACGATCGCTTCGGGCGTGACGTCGCCGCTTCCGCTCTCGCCTGCCGAGCTCGTGTCGCTCGGCGCTTCGTCGCCCGAGCTCGTATCCGCGGGAGCGTCGTCGTTCTCCGGGTCTTGGGTGCAGGCCAACGGCGCGAGGGCGAGGAGGAAAGCGCAGGCGGGATGCTTCACGGTGGTGCGTGGGCACGGTCGCACGAATCCGTCACGCGTGCGCGCGATGGAATCGCGCACGGGCGACCATGTAGGCACATGCGATTGAGCTTGGTCCTTGCAGCGATTGCGGTCGCGCTCGCCGGATGCGGCGGCGACGACGACGGCACCACCAACCCCACCACCAACGGCGAAACGACGAACGACGAGACGTCGACGTCGCCGAGCACCACGAACGCGGAGTCTTCGACGTCGCTCGAGACCACCGCGGCGACCTCGAGCAGCGAGACGACCGCGGACGCATCGAGCTCGGACGCCGCGTCGAGCGAGTCGAGCGGCGACACCTCGAGCGAGAGCACCGGATCCGCGGCCTGTGGTGCGGATCACGAGCTCGACGCGTGGCCGACCTCGGGATTCCTCATCACCTTCACCGCGGTCGGCGAGCAGGCCCATCTGTGGGTCGACAACCCCGACACGATCGACTACGTCGATGCATGGTTGGTGAAACCCGACGTGCCGATCGGAATCCCCGGCGGTCCGACCGAGCTCGATGGCACGTTCAATCCCGGCTATTCGTATCGCCTCGTGCCCACCGAGGTGACGTTCGGCGAGGTGTGGACCGAAGTCTGCGACGCCGCGCCGTGCTACATCGAAGACGACGCGATGGCGTGGTTCGAGAATCCGAACCAGTGGTGCCCGTGGTCGTTCGAGCTGGTCGCGATCCACGACTGCCGCGAAGGCGACGGCACCTCGTGCACGCCCGCGTATCCGTGATCTGCTAGCGATCGATGCGCTTCGGCGGCCACACGCCGCGCTCGGCTGCGTGGCCGTCGACCTGCCCTTGCGTGTCGTCACCGAAGCACAGCAGCGCGCCGGCGTTGGTCAGCGCGCAGGTGTGTCGTGCACCTTGGGCGAGCATCGCGACGTCGGTGATGCCCTCGATCGCGGTGGGCTTGCGTAGATCCTCGTACGTGCCGACGTAGGTCTCGCCCCAACACTGCAGCGTGCCGTCGTTCATCACCGCACAGCTGTCGCCGAGCGTGCGCACGTTCGCGAGCCCGTCGGCGGGGCACTCGTGCAGCTGCACCGGTGGCGAGCTGCCGTCGGCCAGCTGCGCGCTGAGGATGCCGGTGCCGACGCAGCGCACGACACCGTCCTTGCCGAGATCGCACCCGCACGTGCCGCGCGTCGACTGCACGATGTCGGGTCCGCGCGCGTCGGCACGCAGCGCGTCCATGCGGAACGTGTAGTCCGGTCCGACCGCGTTCCAGCTCCAACACGACCACGCGCCGCTCGACCCCCGTGCACACGCGCTCGCGCCCTCGATGCCGAGCGACTGCGCGTCGGAGAGCCCCACGACGCGTCGCGGCAATCGTTCGCGCGCGGCGTCGTAGCCTTGATTGTAGTCGCGCGGCGCCTGCCCCCAACACGTCACGCCGCCGTCGCCATGTCGCGCGCAGGTGAGCCCGCCGTCGATCGCGATCTCGACGACGTCCTTCACGTCGGGCACGACCAGCGGCATCGCGGACTCGTCGGGATCGATGCGACCGAGCAACCCGCCGTAGTTGCTGCCCCAGCACGCGACGGTACCGTCGGCCAAGCGCGCGCACGCATGCGCATCACCGACCGCGAGCTCGACCGCGTTGCTCAGACCACCGACCGCGAGTCGCTCCGTCGCGCCGCCTTGTCGCACGCCGCACTGTCGTCCGCACTGTCCCCAACACTCCACCGTGCCGTCGTCGATGCGGATGCAGGTGTGGAAGCTGCCCGCGTCGACCTCGACGATCTTCGGCGTGGCGGGTTCGGCCTTCGTCGGCTCGGTGGGCGAGCAGGCCGCGAGCGCGAGCGCGATGAGCACGGGTGGGCGCATGTGTTGGTTGGCAACGCGCGAGCGCGCACCGACGATCTCATGGATCAACCCGCGGGTGGGAACGCGACCAACGCGAGGCCCGAGCCGGTCATGTCCGAGTACGTATAAGGCGAGACGAGCCCGCCCACGAAGTCGGTCGCGTAGGTGGTCGGGTCGACCTTGAACGCGCCGTCCTTGCCCTTGTCGGGGAGCCACACGAAGCCGTCGACATCCACGCTCACGCCGACGGGCTCGATGCAGCCGGGCAGATCGATCGCGCCGTCGATGAGCGTGCGCGAGGCGGCATCGACCGCGACGAGACCACAGCCGAGGTTGCCACCGGGCACGCCATGTGCGGCCCAGACGATGCCGTTGCGATCGACCTGCAAGCCGCGCAGGCCCGCAGTCGTCGCTTCGATCACGTCGAAGCTCGACGACGCGCGATCGAAGCGGATCACTTCGCCGGTGAGTGAAGCCAGCCACGGATCGCCGTTGCCGTCGATCGCGATGCCGTAGGGCTGCGTGCCACTGGGCACGTCCCAACGCTCGATGTCCAACGTGGTCGGATCGACGCGCGCGAGCGGCCCCCCGAGCCCGAGCACCCACATCGCGTTCTCGTGATCGACCGCGCCGCCGTACGGACCGTAGGTCGGCACGAGCATGCTGGGATACTGCGGCTCGTCGATCGTGTCGAGGATGTCGCCGGTCTTTCCGTCGAGTCGCAGCAGATGCATGACCTGCGAGGTCGCGCTGTACCAGCCGACCCACACGCGGTGATCGTCGGCGCACGGATCCATGTGCTCGCCGAGATCCCACGCGGTCGGTCGCGGGCCCTGCGGGTTCTTGCTGTCGAGCGTGGGCAGACCGGGATCGACCTGGATGTCGCGATGCCACAGCCAGCACTCCTCGACCGTCCACGGCAGCACGTCGTCGGGGCCGGTGGACGTCTCGATCGTGCCGTTGCCGTTGCGATCGATGCAGTCGTCGAGCTGCGCCGCGATCTTCACGATGCCACCGTTGCGGTTCGCGATCGCCACGTCGCCGCGCAGGTTCACCGACGTGCGCGAAGGATCGTCGGACTGCGTCGGACCGGTGTAGTAGCGCGCGACCTCGGTGCGCGTGCGCGTGTCGATCTTCGACACCGTGCCTTCGGGCGAGTTCGCGATCCAGATGTAGCTGAACTCGACCATGTCGCCCATGCTGGTCGCGTCGGGATCGCAGCCGACCGCGGGATCGCCCGTGCCGGCGCCGGCGTCGAGCTTCGTGCCCGTGCCGCCGTCGTCGTCGTCGTCGTCGAGCTCGATGCCGCTGCCGCCCGTGCTCTCGGCCGAGGAGACGTTGCCGATGCCGTTGCCACCGCCTTCGCCGCGCGAGCCTTCGTCGCTGCCACACGCCGCGATCGCGAGCGTCGCGAGCAACCGACGTCGACGCAGCGCGAGCGCCACGAGGCCGAGCACGAGCCAGTGTGCGCCGCCGTTGCGCTGCGAGCTGCAACCGCAACCGGTCGCGCCCGCGTCGTCCTGCGCCGCGACCGAGCTCGACGACTCGCCACCCTCGTCCGACGAGCTGCTGCTCGCGTCGTCGGGCTCGTCGGGCGCCTCGGGCTCGCTGCAATCGGTGACCGCGATCGGCGTCGCCGCGTCGACGCCCTCGCTCACGCCGCAGCTGTCGGCGAACTGCGCGACGCCGCCGCTCGGTGCACCGCAGCCCGGCATCACCGTCACGTACTCGCTGCTCGTGATCGCGAACGTGCGCCCCTGCGGATCGCGTACCTCGGCACGAAACACGATCGCGTCGTAGAGCGCGTCGGCGGGCGGCATGAACGGCAGCGCGAACGCATCCGCGTCGCGCTCCGCGAACACGGTCCACGCTGCGTCGGGATCCGCGTCGAGCTCGGCCCAACGTGCCCAGGCGAGCGTGAGCGTCGTGCCGGGCATGCCCGCCGCACAACCTTCGATCATCATGCCCGCCTCGATCTGCAGCTCGCCGACGCCCGCGGGCGAGCTGAACGCGACCGCCGGCGGAGCCGCATCGGGATCGTCGTCGACGACGCGCACGACTCCGGGTCGTCGCGTCCACACGCTGCGCGCACCTTCGTAGCTGTAGCCCCACACCACGTAACCGCCCGCGGGCACACCGGCGCCGTCCCACGCGACGCCATCCGCAGTCGCGTCGCACGTGATCGGGATGCGTGCATCCGACGCGATGATCGGCACGACGCATGCCGAGCCTTCACCGCCATGGCCCTCGTTCCACGCGCTCGCCTCGTCGAGCACTTCGTCGGCGGAGGGTGTCATCACGCTGGGATCGATCGTCGCGGCCGCGATCGCGTCTGCACGCGTCACCCACGTCGGCAGCGCCTCGACGCCCGCACGATCGTGGCAGGTCGCGACCAGCTGCAGCCGCCGACTACCGGGCGCTTCGTCCTCGGTCACCGCGACGTCTTCGTACGGGATCCCGACCGCGATCGACTCCGCGGTGCCGCGCACGATCGTGGTCATGCACGCCGCGTCGGGAAACGACGCCGCTGCGACCGGGTTGGTCCCGTTGGTCGCACGCGCATGCCCGCTCCACGCGAGCACGAGCGCGCTACAGCACCACGCCACAATTCGGCTCGAGGATCCCATCGATCGGATACACCAGCATGAAGTTGAGACACATCTCGTCGCCGGTGCCTTCGCCGAAGATCACCGGATACGGATTGGGATTGTCGTAGACGCACTTCGTGTGCAGCTCGTCGCCACGATGGATCACGAACGGCGGATCCTGCACGTAGCCCTTGTGTTGGTTGAAGTCGAACTGCGGCACGTCGACCAACACGTGATCCGTGAACGCACCGTTCTCGAACCGTGTCGCGGTGGTCGTGAACGCGCGCCCGAGCTTGTGCATGTGCGGGGCCGAGAACGCGACGTGCACCTGCTCGGGCCACAGGAGCGTCCGCTCGACGCCGCAGCGCCCGAAGATCGGATAGTCCTCGACGACGGGTGGCAGGAGCACGCCGATCGTGCCGAGCGTCACCGAGCCGGCCTTGTACTGCCGCGGCTCGTCGGTGGTGCACATCGCGATGCCGGAGCGATCGCGCACGTCTTCGTGGTGCGCGGTGTTGTTGTAGTGGATCTGCATCACGTAGCCACCCGCGCTCAGATCGAGCCCGGCTTCGTCGGGCATCACGAGGTTGCCGCCACCGGGAGCCCACATCGCGACGAAGCGATTCACCACCTGCTCCATCACCGAGCACGGGTACACGCCGTCGGCGATCGGTGGCAGCACCGTGCTGTAGAACATGATGTGGTGGATGACGCGCTCGTCGTCGATCACCGGCGCCCATGCGGTGCCCTGCGTGCCTTCGGCGAACGGCGAGCGGAACGCGAAGCACATGTAGAGATCGTCGGCGCCCTGCGCCGGCACCGCGAACGGTGCGTTCGAATCGATCGGATCGTGCGCGAGGAAGGTGATGTCGGGCTCGCACGGCAGCGCGTCCGGGCCGACGTCGGGTCCATCGTCGCTGGGGCCGTCACCGCACTGCGAGCTGGGATCCTGCGGCGCACCGGCGGCGATCCAGTCGAGCAGGATCTGGCGCTTCGCGTCGTCCATCGCACCACCCGGTGGCATCGGATGTGCGTCGTCGACGAGGCGATCGCCGACGACTTCGTACACCGCGCGCCCCGGATCGCTGAGCGCAGGCACGTGCAGATCGTCGTAGTCGGCGAGCGGCATCGGTCCACCGAACGCCGGTGGGTCGCCGTGGCACTGGTGACACTCGCTGCGCAGCACGTCGAGCACGTCGCACGGCAGCCCGGTCGAAGGTGCACCGTCGTCGCCGCTCGTGTCGCCGCCTTCGTTCGCGCCGTCGCTCGACGCTTCGCCACTGGTGCCGAGCGGAGCACCGCTGGCCTCGGACGACGCCACCATGCAGTCGACGCACGCGGTCGCAAA
>DASZPU010000662.1:0-3511 GCA_035550195.1 Nannocystaceae bacterium | reverse complement strand
GAGCGCGGCCTTGCGATCCGCGGGATCGAGCGTCGCGCCCTTCTTGGCGCCGCCCTTGCGCTCCGGCTCGGGCCCGAGCGTCGCAGCGACGTTGTCGACCACGGTGTACTTCGCGAGCAGCTCGTCCTTCAGCTCGCGGCGACCTTGATGCAGCTTGCGCTGCTCGAGGCGGCTGACGATCTGATCCTCGAGCGCTTCCTTCGGCAGCTCGCCGGGCGGCCACTTACCGGTGAGCTTGATGATGTGATAGCCGAACTTGGTCTTCACCGGCTTGCTGATCTCGCCGACGTTCATCTTGAACGCGACCTCGCTGAACTCCTCGGCCATGCGATCGGCGGTGAAGATGCCGATGTCGCCGCCCTTCGCCGCGGAGGGCCCGGTGGACTTGTCCTTCGCGATCGCAGCGAAGTCCGCGTCCGCAGCCGTCGCCGACTTGTAGAGCTCTTCGGACTTCGTCTTCGCCTCGGCGTCCCACTTCGCCTTCTCTTCGTCGGTGCCCTCGGGGCCCTTCTCCGGCGCAGGCGCACCCGGCTCCGCATGCGGATCGGCGCCCACCTTCTGCGGACCGATCGGGATCAGGATGTGCGACGCACGAACGCGCGGCTGGTCGCTCTTCCAGTTGCCCTTGATCTTCTGATAGTCCTCTTCGATCTCTTCGGGCGTGACCTTCAGCTTGCCCAGCTTGTCGAGGATCGCCTTCTCGCGCAGCTCGGCGACGTACATCTCGCGCAGGCTCTGCTCGGTCTCGCCGCGACGCTCGAGGTGCTTGTCCCAGTCGCGGATGCCCCGCTTCTGCTGATCTTCGCGCTCCTTGAGCGCCGCCTCGTCGTACTTCACGCCGAGCTTCTCGGCCTCTTGCTTGAGCACCTCGTGGTAGATGAGCCGCTCGACGATCGACTTGCGGTAGCGACGATCGGCCGACGCCGGGATTTCCTTGCCACGGTCGGCGTACTTCTTGACCTTGAGGTCGTAGATCTCCTTGAACGTCGCGTTGGGAATCTCGACGCCGTTCACGGTCGCGACCGGGCCCTCGGGAATGGCACCGAGCGCACCGCCACCTTCGGCGCCTTCCTTCGGCTGGATCTTCTCGAGGTCCTGCGCCTTCTCCGGCTTCGGCGGATCGGAACAAGCAACGGCGAGCCAACACGGAAGCAGCAGCGACAACGAATGGATGCGGCGCATAGCGGTGCGGATTCTAAGCACACATCCGGGGTCGGGGCAAAGCGCCACTCGGGGCCGCGCAGGGGCCGCCCAAGCGAATCGACCATGCGCGGCTGGACCAGCCGGCCAGATCGCGGGCAAGATGCCGCCCGCCGTGACGTCACTCGTGCGGATCCGCCTGCCGAGGGCGGAGCCAGAAGTCGCTCCGCGAGCTGCGGAGCAGGCCGGCGCGCGTGTCTACCTCGAGACGTTCGGCTGCCAGATGAACGAGGCCGACTCGGCGCTGATCCTCGGGCGCCTGCACGACGCCGGCTATCGCAAGGTCGACGCGCCGCAAGATGCGGACGTCATCCTCATCAACACGTGTGCGATCCGCGAGAAGGCGGAGGATCGCGTCTGGGGTCGCACGAGCCAGCTCTTGCGTCATCGTGCGGAGAATCCGTCGCTGGTCATCGGCATCACCGGCTGCATGGCCGAGCACCTGCGCGAGAAGGTGGCCGAGCGCGCGCCGTACATCGGGCTCGTCGCGGGCCCCGACAGCTATCGCAACATCGCGGAGTCGGTCGCGCGTGCGCAGCGAGGCGAGCGCGTCGTCGACGTCGTGCTCGATCGCGGTGAAGTGTACGAAGGTCTCGACGGCATCCCCGACGACGACGGCGTGAGCGGACAGGTCACGATCCAGCGCGGCTGTGACAAGTTCTGCACGTTCTGCGTCGTGCCGTACACGCGCGGCCGCGAGCGCGGAGTGCCGCCGCGCGAGGTGCTGCGGGCAGCGCGATCGCTGGCCGATCGCGGCTACCGCGAGGTCGTGCTGCTCGGGCAGACCGTGAGCTCGTATCGCCACGAAGACGTCGGCTTCGCGGATCTGCTGCGCGCGGTGTCCGAGATCGACGGCATCGAACGCATCCGCTTCACCAGCCCCTACCCGCGCGACTTCGGTGACGCGATCGTCGATGCGATGGCGACGTTGCCGAAGGTGATGCCGCAGCTGCACCTGCCGCTGCAGTCGGGCTCCGACGCGGTGCTCGAGCGGATGCATCGCGGCTACGATCGCACGCAGTACCTCGCGCTGGTGAAACGCCTGCGCGACGCGGTGCCCGGGCTCGCGCTCTCCACCGACATCATGGTCGGCTTCTGCGGCGAGACCGAATCCGATCACGCAGAGACGCTCGCGCTGATGCACGAAGTGCGCTTCGACAGCGCGTTCATGTTCCGCTACAGCGATCGCGGCATCACCCAGGCCTCGCGCAAGCTCGTCGACGACGTGCCCGACGAGGTGAAGGGCCGACGCCTGCAAGAGGTGATCGACCTGCAGGAGCAGCACACCCGCGACGCGCTCGACGCGATGATCGGCAAGCGTGCGCAGGTGTTGCTCGGCGGGCCCGCGAAGAAGGGCGATCGCCGCGTCGGTCGCACGCCGCACATGCAGTCCGTGCTCGTGCCGCTCGCGACCGGCGACGCGGGTGCGCTCGTCGACGTCGCGATCGTCGGCTCCACCGGACGCACGTTGATCGCCGAGGCCACCGCATGAAGAAGACCGACGGCGACGAAGCCGAAACGAGCGCGGGCGAGCCCGCCGCGAAAGTGTCGCGCCACATCCGTCCGCTCGGCCCGCGCGTGCTCGTGCGCGTGATCAAGCAGCCCGATCGCTCGGAGGCCGGCTTGTTCCTGCCCGCGGGCGTCAAGGATGCCCACTCCGCGGCGTTGTTCGGCGAGGTCGTCGAGGTCGCGCGCACGATGCCGAAGTCCGAGCGCGCGCTCACCGAGGACGAGCGCGACGACGACGACGACGATCGCAAGAGCTTCGGCACCAACGTCAGCGGCGTGCCACTCGGCGCCAACGTGCTCTTCGAGAAGGAGCGCGGCGTGGTCGTGCCGTGGGACGAGTCGCTGCGCATCCTCGAGGTGCGCTACGTGCTCGCGATCGTCGACGTGATCCCGCAAGAGGAGATCCAGTGACGCCGCTGCTCTTCGCTGCGCTCGTCGTCGCAGCACCGCCCGCAGCGCAAGAGCGCACGATCAGCGACGGCATCGATCGCCCGATCCACGACTACTCGGGTGAAGGCGATGCGACCAGCATGGAGCTCAACCCCGCGCTGCTCAGCGCGGCGCCCACCTTCGATCTCGCCGTGCTCGGCTACCAAGCGGTGTCCGGGTTCGTGCGCGGTAGCGGGGTCGGTGCATTCGTCGCGGCGAACCTGCGGCTCGGGCTCGCGCTCGGCTTCGGTGCACAGTTCGTGCAACCGGGGCTCGGACGCTCGCTGAACGACTTCGCCGCCGATCGCAATCCGACGGCGACGAAGCTCACCTGGGCGGCCTCGGGTGGCATCGGCACGAAGGGCTCGTTCGG
>DASZPU010000661.1:0-6217 GCA_035550195.1 Nannocystaceae bacterium | reverse complement strand
CCAGCCTTCGTAGACCGAGCCATCGGCGCGCACGATCCCGCCTTGCACGAACCCGAGCGGCGCATCGCTGGCGTCGCCGTCGGGGTAGTAGCTCTCGTAGTACTTCGGCATCGCGCCGTAGCACGGGCTGCCGTTCGCACCCGGCACCTCCATGCCACCGCGATTGAACTTGAGCTGGCGGACGCGACCGATCCCGTGGGTCGCGAAGCGCAGTCGATAGGTGACGTACAGCTCGCTCGCGGCGAAGCCGTTGATCGCGACGTGGGGGAAGGACTCGCGGATGCCGGCGTCGTCGGGCGTGCCGTGGCCGGTCTGGTGCAGCAGCGATCGCTCGCCGCTCGCCGCGGTTTGATCGTCGACGGTGACCGTGCCGCCGAAGCCTCCGTAGCCGTGGTAGCCGAAGTCCGTCGGTGCCGTGCCGGGCGCGCGCGCGTCGAACGATTCGAAGTGCAGCGGTGCGGCCTGGGCCTTGTCGCCGAACCCACAGCCGTGCACGCGAAGCTCGGCGCCGTCGAGCTCGACGTCGACGATCTGCAGCGCGGCCGCGGGTGCACACGGCTCCGGCGTCGCGCCGTCGGAGCTCGTGTCGTTCGGATTCGACGTGCTCGTCGACTCGGAGGTCGTCGCGTCGCTGGTCGTCGACTCCGATGATCCGATCGTGCTCGTCGATCCCGAGGTCGGCGTACCGCTCGCGTCGACGCCGTCGTCGGCCGCCTGCGACGCGCCACAGGCGACCAATAACGGCAGCACGATCGACGCGCGGCGCATCACTGCCCTGCGAGACAACCGACCGGCTGCGTCGAGATGACGACGTTGTCGTAGCGCACGAGGTTCGGCGTCTCGGGCGACACCGGACCGTTGTTGAAGTGGTTGTAGCTGTCGAGCGAGAAGGTGTTGATCTGCAGCTCGGGCACCGTGCGCCAGATGAAGCCGTCGAAGTGACCGTGGTGCACGCCATCCACCCAGAAATCGGCGAGCCCGTCGCCGCTCGCGGGCTCGTTGAGCGTCAACCCATACTCCACGCATTGCCACTGCCCCGCCTCGATCGTCGGCGGCGGCTGCATCGTGGAATCGAAGTAGTTCCCCCAGTAGTCGCCGTTGCCGTCGGGGAGCATGTTCACGAAGTACGCGTAGAAATGGAACACACCGTCTTCACCGACGACGTTGTTGGGCTCGAAGTTGAGGACGAAATAGTCGTCGCCCTGCGGCTGGATGCCGGCGGTGCCGAACGCACCCCACGGTGGTTCCATCGAGCCCGCGAGCACCGGGCCGTGGCTGCCGCCGGTGTTGTCGTAGGTCGGATCGTATTGCACGTCGAAGCGGATGTAGATCTCGTCGGTGTCGGGGAAGACGTAGATGAGCTTCGAGCTCTGCTGATCGGCGTAGGTCGCGAGCTCGACCACCGTCTCGCCGACGCCGGGCACCGCGGCGCCGGCCGGGAAGCGCACGTCGCCGCCGTCTTCCATCCACGCTTCGTCCGCGCCGCCTTCGAAGTCGTCGCAGAAGATCACGCCGGGCGAGGCGCAGAGCGCTTCGAAGTCCGCCGCGCTGCCGGTGTCACCGGTGGTGTCGGGATCGGCGGTGGTGCTGGTCGGATCGTCGGTCGTCGCAGCTGCGGTGGGATCGACGGTCGTCGCGGTCGTCGCATCGACACCGCCGTCGCTGGACGATGCATCGCCGCTGCCTTCGCTGGGATCGACCGAGGTGACGGTCGGGTCGGAGCTACCGTCGCCGCCGAGCGTCGGATCGGTAGCGGAATCGTCGCTGCCACATGCGGGCAGGAGCGCGAGGCACAGGATCGTTCGGCGAAGTTGCATGACTCACTCCCAGTCGTGGGCGGGCGCCGACGGATCGATGTACGGCAGACCACCCGCGTCCAGCGTGTCCGGCGGCTCGGTGGTCATGATCACTTCGTCGAGAAACCACTCGACGTCCTCGAACGGCGAGCCGTTCCAGTAGTCGCCGTACTGCACGAACGCCATCTCGCGATCGGCCGCGCCCACGGTGATCCCATCGACTTGTCCCTGATACACGTCGTCGACCCAGAAGCGCACGAAGCCGCTCTCGTCGTCGGCGAGATGCACGTGCCACTGGACCATGTGCCACGCGTCGGTCGTGATCGGCGACGGCGAAGGCGGGCGCAGATTCGCGTTGCCGGCGTACTCGCGCGTCGCACCGTAGACCTCGGCGGTGTCGTTGCAACCTTGATCGGCGAAGTTGCCGAGCTGCAGCGTGAGTCGATCGCCGGGATCCCCGTTGTCGAACTCGATGCGCATCCACTTCGTGCTGCCCCACCCATCGCCCGAGGTGGTGCCGTAGCCGAAGCAGAAGCCGGCGGGAAAGAACAACGCGTGGCGCATCCACACGTCGTCGCCCACGCCGATGCCGGAAGGCACGTCGACGTAACGGCCACCAAAGAAATTCTCGGTCGCGCGCCCGATCGATCGGCACGACTGACCGATCGAATCGACCGCCTGCGCATCGTCGTACACGACCTTGGGCTCGGCATCGCCGACGACGTCCGCGAGCGCATCGGGGCCCTGCGCGCGCGTGCCCAGCTCGCCGTCGTTGCAGTCCATGACGAAGAATGGCTGGTAGCCCGGCGTCGCGCTGCCGGTGGTGCCATCGGAGCTCTCGGCGGGGCCGCTCTCGGCGTCGTTCGTGCTCTCGCTCGTAGTGCTCGAGCTGCTCGATGTCGAGCCGTCGCCGCTCGTCGTCGTGTCGGTGCTCGAGCCGTCGTCGCTCGAACCGGATGCCGCGGTACTGCCGAGACTGGGATCGGAGGATTCGTCGCCGCCACACGCAGACGCGAGGGCGCAGACGAGGCAGAGCGTCGGCCGGCTGGAGGCCATGGCGAACAGGACCCGCGCGGCGGCGAACGGTTCACGGAAAATTTCAGAAACGCAGCACGAGCCCGCGCGAGGGCGCGAGCGCGACACGGCGGCCGAGCCGGGGGTGCAGCGCGAGCACGAGGCCCGCGGTCACCAATGCAGCGCCGACCACCGTGACAGCGATGCCCGGTGCGCGCGTCGTGAGCCGGAATGCACAGTCGCCGTCGGCATCGATGCGATCGCCGCTGCAGCGCGTCGTGTCATCGCGATGATGCACACCGATGAGCGTCGGACCGACGACGAGCGCGGCCGCGCCGACACCGAAGAGCGACCATCCCGCGGCGCGTAGACGAACCGCGCGACGCGATGCGGGGGTCTCGACGAGGCGCATGCTCGCGTGCGTGCGCAGTCCGGCGGCACCGTCGACGACGCGCTCCGCGGTGACGTAGCCGGGCAAGCTCGCACGCACGCGATGCGGACCCGTCGTCACCGTCAGCTCGAGCGGTGCGGTGCCGACCTCGTTGCCGTCGACCCACACGCGCGCGTGCGGTGGATCGCTGGTGACCACCAACAGCGGAGCCTCGAGCGTGAGCGCATCGAGTCGACCGCGCAGCGCCGCGGCCTGCGACGACACCAACGCTTCGACCTCGCCGAAGCCACACACCGGGCAGCTCTCGCGCGCCGACAGCAGCAACTTGCCATCGGCGCCGTAGACCTCGATCTCGACCACCCAGTCGCGACGCTCCACGCTCACGTGCAGCACCACGACGCGATCGAAGCCGTCGGCCTTCGCGAGCGCGCTGCGACACCCCGCATCGGTGCAAGTGAGGAGCACACGCGTCGTCGCCAGGCCCGAGTCGCGCAGCGCCGCGACCAAGCGCTCGACCAGCGCGTCGCGGCGGTGATCGTCGAGCTCGCCGTCGATCTGCGAATCGATCACCGCGACCTTGGTCGGCGCTGCATGCAGTCGCAGCGGCGCGAACAGCAGCGCGAGCAACACGAACCACGCGAAGCGCCTAATACCGGACATGGATCTCGTCGATGCGGATCACAGCGCTCGGATCCCACGCGGCCCCCAACGCGAACCCGAACAGACCCGCGTCGGATTCGGCCGCAGGAATCGGGTCATCGCCGCGCAGGAACGCGCGCAGCGGCCACTGCAACACGCGATAGTCCGACGACGGGCGCACCGTCCACGCGTCGTAGTAGCCCGAGCACTCCGGACACTCTTCTGCGCTGCCACCACTGCACGCGCTGCACACCTCCGTGAAGCGCAACCACGCATTCGCCCAGTACGGCGTGTTCGCGGTGTCGGCCGCGAGCGCGAGCTCGACGTAGGCGGTCTTGTCGTATGCCTCGCCGAGCGCGAGCGGGATCGCCATGCCCTGGATGCGCAGGTTCTGCCAGCACGCGGGCGTGACGTCGGCGCACTCGGGATCCTCCTGCGGTCGATACTCGAGATACGCCGCGCCCGCGTGCGCGCGCGACGGATCCTCGATCAAGCGCAGCACATCCGGCAACACGTAGCCGGGCAACGTGTCGGCGAAGATCGTGATGTCACCGACCGGAGGCGGCGGCGTGTGCTCGAACGCGATCGCAGTCGCGTGCGTGCAACCGAAGTCGTCGATCGCCAGCAAGCGCGCCGCGTAGTCGGTGTCGGGCATGAGCTCGTCGACGACCGTCGCGACCACCGGATCCGCCCCCATCGTGCCCGGCAGCTCGAGGAATCCCAGCTCGGGATTGTCGACCCGCGTCACGACGCGCACGTCACCGGCGAGCAGCTCGGCTTCGCTGTTCGCGAGCTCGAGTCGGAACTCCTGCAGCGTGTCGGTCGTGCCTTCGTCGACTTCCCACGCCCAGCGGATGAAATTCGGAGTGCTCCACGCCGCGTGCAGACCCGAGACCCGTGCGCGCGGCGTGCAATCGCCGCTCGAGCCACCGCCGTCGATCGCACCGTCGAAATCGGGATTGGGCTCGCAGCCCGCAACGAGGCCCACCGCCAGCACTCGCGCCGCCCACCTCGGCATGCGCTTCGAAGCTAGCACGTCACGCGACGACGAGCGCGCGCAGCGAACGAGCCCACGCGTCGAGCGCTTCGTCCTCGTCCGGAACACCGGAGACGATCGCGGCGGCGACCGCTTCGCGCAGCTGCGTGCGCGCACGCATCAGCCGCGTCTTCACGGTGCCTTGCGGGAGCTCGAGCATGTCGGCGAGCTCGGCGGTGCTCATGCCTTCCCAGTAGTGCAGCTCGAGCGCGAGCTGCAGCTCGAGCGGCAGTCGACGCAACGCTTCGAGCAGCACGCGATCCTGCTGACGCTGCGCGAGGACGACGGAGGGCGACGGTTGCAGATCCGCGATCGACACCGACATCGCATCGAGCGCGACCGCGGGCCGCACGGCCGCGTAGTGCTTGTAGAGCTTGCTGCGTGCGACCCTCAGCAGGTACGTGCGAAACGCTGCGCCGTCGCGCAGACGATCGCGCGACTCGACGCAGGCGAGGAAGGTGCGCTGGATCAGCTCCTCGGTCTCGTCGCCGGCCTTGTTGCGGAAGAAGCGACTGAGCATGCCGATGTGGCGCTCGAACAGCGCGCGCCCAGCCGCGGTATCGCCCGCGCGCCAGGCCTCGAGCAGCTCGGCGTCGTCCGGCACCGCGGCAGCGTACGTCAGAACTCGATGCGCCACACGATCGCGACGCCGCGCGTGCGGAAGTAGCCGCGCAGGAAGTGGCGCTGCACGATCTTGCCGTTTCGGCGCACGCCCAACATCGGCAGGCCTGCGGTCGCGACCGATCCGATCGCGGACACGGCGGACGTCGTTGCTTCGGGTCGACCTTGCCACGCATCCGCGCGCAGATCGGTGACGCCCAACCACGGTGCGTAGCGATAGTCGCCGCCGTCCACCGGCACGTCCGCGAGCATCCATCGCGCCCAGTTGAGCTCGCGACCGTAGCGCGCCTCGAGACCTCGCCACGGACGCAGCTCGATGCGCGGCGGATCGGGCTCGACGCGCACGAGCGTCGCGCCATCGGCGGGCGGCTCGCCTTCGTCGGCGCGCGCGGTGCGGCTCCACGCGACGCCCGCCGCGATCACGGCGAGCATTCGGCGATGGACCTTCCGCACCGACATCCTCATCGTCAGGATAGCGAACGGAGCTGAAGCGCCCAAGACGAAAAGGGGTGTGCGCGCCTACTGTGCGCGCCCCTTCTTGCGCGTAAGAGCGCCAGCGCAGGTGCGATGCGGGCCACCTGGGTTGGACACCGGTACGGCCGCGGCCTACCCTGTGCACACACCGCATGAGCAAGGCCCGTCCGCGCATGCCGAGCGACGAGACCCGCGTGATGATCGGGATGAGCTGGGTGTTCCTGGTGCTCGGCACGATCGCGATGA
>DASZPU010000660.1:0-12993 GCA_035550195.1 Nannocystaceae bacterium | reverse complement strand
GTCGCCCTTCTTGTCGTTCTGTGCGGTCTTGCCCTTGGCGTCGCCGCCGGGCGGGTTGCCGCAGCCGAGCAGCGCGAGCGCGAGCGCGACGGGGATGATGACGTTGCGCATGTTCACCCGTGCTTCCCTTCGTGCTTGGCCTCGTCGGCCTTGCCTTCACTCTTGCCCTTGCCCTTGTCGGCCTTGTCCTCGCGCTTGTCGGCTTTGTCCTCGCGCTTGTCGGCCTTGTCTTCGAGCTTGTCGGCCTTGTCTTCGAGCTTGTCGGCCTTGTCCTCGAGCTTGTCGGCCTTGTCTTCGAGCTTGTCTTCGCGCTTCTCCGCCTTCGCGAGGATCTTCTCGAGCTTCTCCTTGCGCGCCGGATCGGATGCGGCGGCCTCGTCGAGGCGTTGCTTTCGCTTCTCGTTCTTCGCGATCAGCTTCTCGAGCTTCGCGAGCTCGGCCTGACCCTTGGCCTTGGCCTTCTTGCCCTTGGCGACGAGCTCTTTGCGACGCTCGTGCAGCTGCTTGCGGTGCTCGATCCACGTCTCCTTGAGCTTGGCGAGCTTCGCGTCGACTTCCGCGCGCTCCTCGTCGCTCATCTCCTTGTACTCGGCCTTCTTCTTCTTGATGAGATCGGCGAGCTCCTTGCCGCGCTTGCCGGCCGCGACCTGGGCGCGCACCCACCAGCCGAAGCCGGGCTTCGCACCACGCTTGCGGGTCGCTTCGGCCTCGGCACCGAGCACTTCGCTCGCATCCGCGGGCGAGCCACCCGCAGCGTCGACGGCATCGATCGCCGCCTGCACCTCGACCGGATCGACACCGGCGTCGCGCGCATCGTCGGCCGCGAGCGGCAACGAGATGACGGCGAGGATGTCGTCGTCGAGCGCTGCGGCGTCGGTCACTTCGGGTGCGGCCGGCTCGGCCTCGGGCTTCGCGGTCTTGGCCGCGGGGGGATCGTCGCCGGCCAGGGCCGAGCGCGTCGCGATTGCGCATGGCAGTGCCATGAGCAAGCCGAGCGCGAGGATGCGTCGTGTGGTCATCAGAGCCTCCTTCGGGAGGCGCAAGCACAACGCAGCCGCACGCCGTGCGCAAGTGGACTGCGACACGACGCGTCGATGCGCCGCTCACCGATGCGAAACGGCGCTCTCCACCAAGCGAGGGAACATCGCGCGCGCGATGAAGTCGTCCGAGGCTTTCGCGAGCACCTGCTCGGCACACTCTTCGAGCTCCGCCTCGCTGGTCATCGCGAGCTGTGCTTCGACGGGCCCCTGGCTCTTGCGCTCGAACACGAAGCGGCCGCGGCCGCGCTTCGTCTCGAGCCCGCGCGCGCCGGTCTCCCAGACGACGCCGTCGAGCGACAACGAGTGTGCCGCGCCGACGAACGCTTCGTCGCCGATCGTTTCGCCGAGCGCGACGTCGGGCACGTCGGTGCCGAGATCGATCTCGAACACGCAGAAACGATGGGATCCGATCGGCTGCATCGACGTACCGCCGTAGATCGCGATCTCACCGGTGTCGTGCACGAATCGCAACGGCAGCGCATAGCCGTGCTCCGGCTGCAGCACGGGCAGCGGCTCGGGCGCGACGGGATCGATCGCGATGATGCGGTCGATCGCCTTGCGCACGTCGTAGAGCGTGCCGCGATCGCGATCGTGTTTCGTCCAGACGCGAACCTCGCTGCCGCTCTGCGCGACCTCGGCCCCGCGGATCTGGTAGAGCCGCAGCAGGCGTGCGACCTCGCCGTCGGCGGAGCGTTCGTCGCTGAGCTGCACCGCGAGCGAAGGGCTGCACGCTGCACACGCGAAGGCCATCGCGAGCGCGATCCGAGCGGGGGTCGTCGACATGTTCGCGCGGACCGATGCACGCGCACCGCGATCGATTGCGAAAAGCGCCGAGCATCGCGATCCCGGGGCCGGACGCCGGTTCCGCGCCGACGCGACCGCGAGGACTCAGCGCGGGCAGAGCTCGCTCGGCTCGGCCCAGCCGAACGCCATCTCGAAGATGTAGTGGCCGCCGGTGAACGAGCCGGCCGGCAACACCTCCCAGTCGACACCGTTGCTGCTGCGATAGAAGGATTGGTTCTCGTACGCGTCCCACACGCGACCGTTCGCCGCGAACGTGCCGGTCGCTTCGCTCTGTGCGACTGCGCCGAGCCACACGCCTTCCGGTGTCATCGTCGTCGACGACCACGTCTCGCCGTCGGGGCTCGTGTACCGCACGCCGGGTGCCCAGGTGACGAACTCGTCGCCGGTCCACAGCACGCGCGCGTAGATGCCTTCGCCGCCGACGCTGCCGAGCGTCCACGTGTCACCGCCGTCGGTCGATCGACATGCGACGCCGTCGTCACCGACGCCCACGATCACACCGTTGCCCGAGGCGATGCCGCCGTAGCTGCCGACGCTCGCGAGACATGCGTCGTCGATCGACAGCGGTGGTATCCAGGTCGCGCCGAGATCCTTCGTGATCAGCACCGACTGCGGTGGGTTCGCAGTCGCGACGAAGCGACCGCCGTCCACGTCGACGAAGCCGAGCCGACGCACGCTCCACACGATCTCGCCGCCCGGTCCGCGGAAGTCGGCCTCGTCGCCTTCGATCCAGCCGGTGCCGTCGTTCGAGTGGTACGGGTAGCGCGACGAGAGCACGAACGTGTCCGCGCCGAAGACGAGCCCGCCGAACATCGCGTCCTCGCCCGACAAGGTCTCTTCCCAGTCGATGCCGTTCTTGCTGCGGCGGATCGATCCGGGATGGCCCCAGCCCCACGTCGCGACGAAGTGGCCGCTGCCGTACGCGATGCCCTTCGCGAAGCCGGGGTTGTGGCCGCAGTCGCAGGGATCCGACGTCGCGCACTCGCCGGTGATGTCCAGGTATTGGCACGCGGTCTCGTCGCAACGGATCGGATCCGTGCTGCCGCACAAGAGCGGATCGCCTTCCTGATCCCACGAGCGATCGGCGATCCAGCTCGTGCCGTCGTCGCACGAGATCGTCGTGCGACCCAGCATGCCTTGCGCGACGAACATCGGCACGAGCCCCGCTTCGCCGGTGCTGCTGCTGCCGCCGTCGCTCGCGTCTGCCGAGTCCGACCCGCTGCTGTCGTCTGCCGGCCCGGTGCTCGACGTCGTCGGCGACGTGCTCGATGCGGCGCTCGTGGTCGCGGTCGTGCCCGCGCTGCTTCCGGACCCGCTGGTGCCCGTGTCGGAGCCGGCGCCCTCGTCGGGCCCGGCGTCGGCCTTGCAGCCGGAGAGAAGCGCGAGCGCGGCGACGATGCGAACAGCCTTCACGTGGGACCCCCTCGGAAGTAACGCGAGCCGCGATTCGGTCTCGCGATTTCACGTGGACGAAAGCGCCCGATCGCCCGTAGTCCGACGTAGTCGCGGGTTGCGCTCGCGTGACTCGGACGAGCTGCCGCGATAAGGCTGGTCGCATGGACGCTGCCATGCTCGCGCGCGCCGTCGGGATCGCTCTCGTGCTCGTGCACGGATGTGGCGACGACGGCACGGCAGCGACCGAGGCGAGCAGCGTCGGCACGATCGCCGACGGCACGAGCGGCGCTGCGAGCAGCTCGGGGTCGACCGAGGGATCGGGCAGCCGTGGCAGTGAGAGCACGACCCACGTCGACACGTCATCGGCAGGCGAGGCGAGCAGCGCGGGCGAGGGCTCGACCGACGAATCCACCGGCGAGCCGCCCTACGTCGACCCGTGCGCCGATCGGGCGCCGATGTGTCCGGCGCGCGCGACTGCGCCGGAGCACGGCGGCCTGGTCGAGATCGATCGCTGCGGCTTCCCGCTCGACGACATCGCGATCGATCCGAGCAAGGACGCGGTCGTCGACGCGCTCGCCCAGCAGCTCACGGTGGTCGGCTTCGACACGATCGTCGCCGATCTCAACCGCGACGTGGTGCCGGTGGGCGCGGTGCCCGGCGGCCCCGACGGACTCGCGTACGCCTTCGCGTGGGACGACGAAGAGAACGACAAGGCCTGGTGGATCCCGCAGGGCATCAGCGGTTCGGCGGATGCCAGCGCCGACGGGCTCGTCGCCGGCCGCCGGATGATCGCGGTGAGCTGGTACTACGACATCGAGCTGCACGCCGGCAGCACCGGTGAGAAGGGCGTGCGGATCTCGTGGGTCGACGTGACCGATCCCGATGCGCCGCACTACCGCATGGCGCTGCTCGTCGATCCCACCGGCACACCCGACGCGCCCGACTTCGCACCCGTGCAGATCCACGCCGGCGGCATCGCGTGGATCGGCGATCGCCTGTGGGTCGCGGACACTTCGCACGGCTTTCGCATCTTCGATCTCGCGCGGATGATGCAGGTCGCCACCGACGAGGACGCGATCGGTTGCAGCGGCGGCACCTGCCGCGGGGGGCTCTACAAGTACATCGTGCCGCAGATCGGGCGCGCCGAGCACGACTCCGCGTGCGGCATCCGCTTCTCGTTCGTCGCGCTCGATCGCGGCGCCGAGGAGCTCGCGCTGGTGTCGGGCGAGTACTGCAGCGACACGTCGTGCGAGGGCGCGCTCACGGGGCGCTTGTTCCGCTTCCCGCTCGCGGCGACAGGTGAAGGATTGCTCGCCGATCGCGTGTGGCCGACCGACGCGTGGTTGATGGGCCAGCGCCAGATCCAAGGTGGAGCGCTGCACGATGGCGTCGCGTTCCTCTCGTCGAGCGCACCCGCAGGTGGTGCGGGCGAGCTGTACCGCGCGAGCGTCGGTGCGAGCGCGAGCTCGGACTGGAGCGACTCGCCCGAAGACCTCATGGTCGACAACGGTGCGGGATGGTTGTGGAGCCTGTCCGAGGCCCAGGGCGCGCGCTACGTCTACGCGGCGGAGCTGAGCGCGCTGCCGCGGCCGTGACTCACTCCCAGCGCACCCAATACTCCGCCCGCGTCGGGCTCGCGGTGTCGAGCCCACTGCGAACGTTGCGGCCGCCTGCGACCTGCGCCGCCGCGCGCATCGACGCGGCGAAACCATGCATGAGCACGCGCTCGAACAGCTCCGCGGGAAAGTCGAGTCGCACGAGCGCGTACTCGGGCGTGTGCTCGAGCAACGTGAGTGTCGAGCCGCGATGGAAGGCGGTCCAGCGCTTGCTCGCGCCGACCAGCAACCGCTCGGGCGACATGAGTGCGATCAGCACGCGATAGAGCGGCTTGCCGAAGAGCGTCGCGTTGCGCACGCAGACCCAGTCCTCGAATGCTTGCACGTCGTCGCCGCCGAAGTGTCGACCGTAGATCGCGAGCGAGGTCGCGACGAAGTGGACCTCGGGGATCCAGCTGCTGACCGGTGGCGGAGTCGCGACCAGCGATCGCAATGGCTCGGGCAGTCCGTCGCCATCGGGATCGAGCGGGCGCGAGCCGAGGATGTCGCGCAACAGTGCCGCCTTCGCGACGCAATACGGGTACGAAGCCAGTCCGTCGGGGAGACGCGCGAGGTAGTCGCGCGCGCAGGGATGCAGGCCGGCCATTCGCGTCGATGCTACCGCGATCGGAACAGTGTCGCGCTCGTCGGGAACCTCGCTGGTGAGAATCGGAACGTCGATGAATGGAGGAGGTGTGATGAAAAAGAACGTGGAGAGCGAATCGGATTCGCTACCCAAGACCGTTACGCTCGCGGATCTCGACAAGGTCAGTGGTGGCGCCGGCGTCGAAACGTGGGGATATCGCGGCCACGACAAGTCCGGCGGTGGCGAGCCGCTGGGCTATTCCGACTACGGCGGCGGTTGGGGCGGCGGCTACGGTGGCGGATACGGCGGCGGCTACGGTGGAGGCTACGGCGGTGGATGGGGCGGAGGCGGCGGATACGGTGGGGGCTGGTACTGACACCGGCCTGCACGCGGAAAGCCTCTTGCGGCTACCGCTCGCGCGTCAGCTGCTGGCCGACACGACGGTTCGGCTGGTGCCGCGAGCGGTAGACCGCGCATGGGAGTACGCGCGCGTCGTGCCGGTCTCGGTCGCCGGCTTCAATCCGTTTCGCGATGCGATCTACTACGGCTCGCACTCGGCGCTCGCGGGCTGGGTCGCCGATCCGCGCGGGCCGACACGCGCGCGCAATCCCAACGATCGGCTCGTCCGCGAGCTGCTCTTCGCGCTGCACGACTACCTGCATCTGTGGTCGACCGTCGCGATCCAGAATCTCGCGCCGGAGCTGGGCTTCGCGCATGCGCCGATCGATGCGCGCAACGTCGAGCGCCACGCATACTGCATGTTGTTGGCGGAGGCCGTCGCGACGGCCGGGCTCGACTACTGGTACCTGAGCACGATCGATCTCAACGACGTCTGCGATCTCGGTACCACCGTGCGCGGGCTCGCGGTCAGCTATCACGAAGCGCATGCGCGCGAGTTTCGACGCTTCGCCAGCGGCTTCGTGATCCAGCGCCCGGAGTTCTTGGCCGAGCTCACCCGCTTCTACTGCGACGGCGTGTGGTCCGGATTCAGTGCCAGCGATCTGCAGTGCTCGCCGCTGCTCATGACGTGGCTGAATCACGAGCTGCGCTACGGCGAGCGTCAGCGCGTGATCACGCGCTCGTGGCTGCGCCACCTGTCGCGCGAGCACGTGCTCGTCGCGCCCAGCCTCGCGGCCCCGGTTCGCTGCGACGAGCCGTGGCAGCGCGCGCTCGCGGCCGCGATCACCGAGCTCTTGTGGGCGAAGATCAAGCACGACGAGCTCGAACGGCTGCCTCGCCTCGTCGATCCCGAAGACGCGTGGCGAGCACCGCCCCACAAGCAGCGCGAGTTCCAGTTCATCAACGCGAACGTGGTCGCGGGTGGCTTCGACGGCCTCGGCGACGAGAGTGCGGCCCACCTCGCGTTCCAGCTGGTGAGCCGCTGCAAGATGGCCGACGTCGATCCACTGCTGTGCGAGTCGCTGCGCCCGGCGCTGTTGCGCCACGACTATCCGTTCGTGAAACGCTTCGTCGAACGTGCCGGCGCGATGTCGGCCCTGCCGGGTGAGCCCCGCGATCTGCTCACGCTGAACTGATGGACGTACCGTGGATGATCCCCGTGCCGGTGCGACGCTCCTCGTTCGAGCCGCTGCACGACGAGCACGCCGAGCTCAACGTCGAGGTCGACCTCGCAGCCATCGCCGCGTTCGCGATCGCCGATGGGCCCGCGGAGCCGCTGTTGTGGTGCGATCTGCAGACCTCCGGCGGCATGCCGCGCCGACTCGGCTCGGGGCGCGCGGGCTGCTATCGCGGTCACTATCTCAAGGGTGTCGGACGCACGATGTTGGCCGGGAACTGGCGCGACCCTCGGGACGCCTATCACGGCACCGGGCACATGTGCGCGAGTGCGGCGGCGCGCGAGTGGTGGGTGACGCGCTGGCTCGACGCGCGAGGGATCGGCGACGCGATCGTGCCGTGCAAAGGTGTGCTGTGTCGGCCGCTGCCGCCCGCGCTCGCGGGCTTTCCCGTGCGCGCACTGGGGGCCACGGCTGCCGGTGCGGCGCCGGCCGATCGCGAGCTCGCGGCGGTGAGCGTCAAGCCCGGCGGCTTCGCGCGCATGTCGAACCTGTTGTGGCTGCTCGACCATGCCGCGCCCGACGGCGGACCGCTCGGGCTGCGCGAGTTCTTCCGCGCGCTGCACCGCTACCTCGGCCCGATGCACGACGACGATCCGACGCCCGCGTCGCTGGTCGAGCAGCTCGATCGCTCGATCGCGCGGCTGGTCGAGAACTTCCGTGCGTTCTTCGTGCACGGCGTCGCGTGGGGATCGATCCACAACAACTTCACGATCGACGGCCGGTTCCTCGATCTCGAGCTCCCGGTTGCGCTGGGGCGACCGGTCGTCGGAGTGATCGCGCGCGAGCCTCCACCCGCCGACGCGCCGGTGGCCCGCGCGTTTCGCTATGTGTTCGGCCTCGAGGTGCTCGACGTGCTGCAGCAGGTCGCGCTGTGGCTCGCGACCACGCTCGGCCGACTGCAGACGATCGCCGACGCGAGCACCGACGCGACCCGTCGGTTCGCGCTCGAGTTCCTCGCGGCCGCGCGCGCGTGCTGCGGTCCTGCGCACCTGCTGCACGACGTCGACGCGCAGGTCGAGCTCGTGGTCGGATGGTTCACCGCGACCTGTGATCCCGGCACGCGCACGCGGCAGTGGCTGACGCGAATCGTCCGCGCGGCGGCGGGTCGCGAGCACGGGGCCACGCTCGGCATCGATCGTTGGCACGCGGCCCCGGTCGAGCTCGCGCGCACCGAGCCCGGCCTGCAGCCGCGCCTGTGGCTGCCCGCGCTGCCGGACACGAGCGCGTCCGATCTGCACGAGGCCGCTGCCTTCGCCGATCGGCTGCGCGCCGTCGATGCGGAGGTCACGGTCGCCGGCTATCTCGAGTGCCTGCGCCGCGCACCCTGAGCTCAGTCGGCCTTCACCGACAGGCGCTCTTCGGTGTGCTCCTCGATGTCTTCCTCTTTGTAGAGGATCGGGCGCCAGTTCTTCTCGCTGAAGCGCTTGGTCTGATCGGTGTAGTGCTCCGAGCGCGGATCGCTCGACTCCGAGTAGGTGAGGAACGCCGCCGCTTCGGGCCCGTCGTCGGTGAACTGCATCGTCATGATGAAGCTCGTGCCGTAGTTCACGACGTAGCCCTCGGTGGTGAGCCCGGTGAGCTCGTTGATCACGTCGCCACGCGAGACCGGCTCCTCGAGCGTGGTCATGAGGATGTCGTAGTCGAGCAGGTTGGTGATGCCTTCGGGGCGGCCGCCGCCGTGGATCGGGATGCGCTCGTCGCCCTTCTTCGCGTACTGCTGCTCGCGCAGCGTGGCGGCGGGCGCGATGCCGGCTTGCTGCAAGCGCAGCGTCGCACCGGCCAAGGCTCCGAGCGCGAAGTCGGTGCCGTCCATGTCGGCGGGCGCGAGCGTGTTGGGCGTGCCGATCGGATCCGCGGGATCGAACGGCACCGCGAACATCACTCCGGCGTCGAAGATGTCGGGGTAGGGGTACTCGCCGATGAACTCGCGGAAGGCGATCGCACCGACGCTGTCGAGGTCGAGCCGCAGATCCCAGCCCGCGATCGCGCTGCAGGCCGCCGAGATGTCGACCATCTGCGTCGTGCCCGACACCTGATCGAAGTACTCGACCATCGTGACGCCGGTGCAGCGCGCGACCAGCTCGTCGCGCACGAGCTCCGCGATCATGCCGCGGTTGGCGAGGATCGCCGCCTGCAGCTCGGGCAGATCGAACTTGTTGTCGTCACCCGGCGGCGAGCCGGCGCCGAGCTCGGTCAGCATCGTCATGTTCATGCGCGTGCGCGGCGTACGAGGCGTGCCCTCGAAGCCGTGCAGCGGCGAGTACCCGACCAGCGGCGCCGCGGGGTTGGTGAGCCAGTGGCTGTCGTTGCTGTTGAAGATGAAGTCGTCGCGCTCGAGCTGCGGCATCTTCGCGAACGGCACGAGCCCGGGCTCGCGCGCGCCCGGCTCTTCGACCCACTCGTTCATCGAGCTGCTGCCGTCGAGCAACACCACGTCGTTGTCGGCGAGCGCACCGACGAGGAAGTCGGTGTCGCGCGCAGCGAGCCACGCATCGATCGCCGCCTGGCTGAGGTTCGGCGTCGGCGTGCTGTCGATGTACCAGGCCTTGCCTTCCTTCGAGGTCGACATCGTGTTCACCCACGGGATGCCCTGGATGTCCTCGTGCACCTGCTTGAACTCCGCGAGGCTCTTCGCGGCGTCCATGCCCTGGAACTGCGCGATGAGCTCGGTGTTGCCGATGTTCGCGTCGCGATACGTGATCGCGACCTCGGTCGACCAACCGAACGGAGTGTTGAGCATCGGGCCGTAGTGGCTGCGCCACATCGTGCGCGTGGCCTGCCCCTGATCCTTCACGTCGATCGTGTACGTCTGCGATTCCATGTCGCGGTACGCACCGTCGTAGAGGTAGCGCGTGGGGCTCGCGGGATCGAGCGTGAGCTTGTACATCGTGAAGCGCTGACCGTCGCTCACGGTGTGCGTCCACGCGACGTTCTCGTTGAAGCCGATGAGCACACCGACGACGCCCATCAACCCGACGCCGTAGATGTCGAGCTCGTCCTCGACGCGCATGTGGCTCTCCCACAGCTTGAGCTCGCCCTGCCAGGGGAAGTGCGGGTTGGCGACCAGCATGCCGCCGCCGCTGGTGCTGCGCTCGGCCCCGAGGCCCCAGCCGTTGCTGCCGGGCTTCGTCGCCGCGAGGCGCGACAGCGGCATCGGATCCGGATCGAGCACGAGCCCCGCGTTCGGCGGCTGTGCGCTCGCGATGTAGTCGGCCAGCGCGCGACCCGATGCGAGCGTGCCCAGCTCGACGTAGTGCGCGAACAGATCGATCTCGGAGATCGGGCGCAGCCACGACTCGCCCGCGCACGGCAGATCGTCGCCGTGCTCCTCGATGTACGCGTTGTAGCCGAGTGAGTATGCGGTGACGAGGTCCTGGATCTCCTGCGGCTGCTCGGGGAACGCCGCCATCGCGCGCTCGTAGACGCCGAGGTGCAGGAGCACGAAGTCGCTGTCGAGGTTCGCGTCGTCGGCACCGGGGCCGAAGAAGCTCGAACGCTCGCTGCGGACCTTCACGATCTGATCGGCGAGGATACAGCCGCCGTCCTTCGCGAACGCGAAGCCCTGCGCGTACGCGGCCGACGGCACGTCCTTCGCGGTGATGTGCGGGATGCCGAAGTCGGTCCAGCGGATCTCCGCTTCGAACTTGTGGTGTTCCTCGCTCGAACACGCGAGCGCGAGCAGCATGGGCAGGACGAGCCAAGCCTTCGACATGCGCCGAGGCTACCACCGTCGCGCGGCGCCGCGGGCGATCAGCCGCCCTTCAGCGCGGCGTCGTCGAACGCATGCGGCACGAGATCGGTCACGCCGAGTCGCAATGGCTCGCCCTGCTTCGTCACCATGATCACTTCGGCGTTCCGGGCGAACTCGACGAGGATCTGTCGGCACGCGCCGCACGGCGTGGTGGGCCGCGGTGTGTCGGTGGCGACGACGACATGGGTGAAATCGCGAGCGCCGTGGGTGAGCGCGGCGAAGATCGCCACACGCTCCGCGCACAGGCCCAGCGTGTAGCTGGCGTTCTCGACGTTCGCGCCCGTCCACACGCGGCCGGTGGAATCGCGCAGCGCGGCTCCGACCGCGAAGCCGGAGTAGGTGCAGATCGCGGCGTCGCGCGCTTGCCATGCGGCTGCGACCAGCTCGGCTTCGTCGGCGCTCATTGGGCGAATGGATCCTCTTCTTCGTTGGCCGGCGCGTCGTCGGGCTCGAGCTCGGGCGCGCGCGCATGCGTGAGCTCGGCGGTCGTGGTGCGCAGGCGCTCGGCGAGCACGCGCACGAAGCTCCACAAGAGCTTCACCGCGAGCGCGGGCTCCTTGCGCAGGATCTCGTAGAAGTCGTGCCGCGAGATCGCGAGCACCTTGCTGGGCTCGACCGCGGTCGCGGTGACGGTGTGCCCGCTCGCGTCGATGAGCGCCATCTCGCCGAGGTGCGTGCCGGCGGGCATCTCCGCGATGCGCACGCCCCCGCGCGAGAGCTCGACCTTGCCGCGCAGGATGACGTGCAGATCGGTGCCCTCGTCGCCTTCGCGGAAGATGGCCTGGCCGACGTCGAGCTGTCGGTTGCGCGCGACGTTCATGATGCGCACGAGCTGCTGGTAGCTGAGCTGGCGGAACAGCGGCACGCCCTTCAGACGATCGAGCGTGAAGTTCACCTCGCTCGCGCGATCGTGATCGCCGGCTTCACCGGCGATCTGCACGGTGACCGCGGTGATGTTGTCCTTGCCGCCGCGCGTGTTGCCGAGCTCGATGAGCCGACCGGGCACCTCGCGGATCTCCGGCAGCGCGAGCGTGCGTGAGATGTCGCCGTCGTCGAGGTACTCGTACAAGCCGTCGCTGCACAGCAGGAACGAATCGCCGGGGATGACGTCGAAGTCGAGCGTGTCGACCTCCACCATCGGGTACACGCCGACGGCGCGCGTCATCGCGTTCTTGAGGTTGGCGTAGGGGCTGTCCTCGAACTCGTCCGCGCGGATCTTGCCCAGGCGGATGAGCTCGTTCTTGAGGCTGTGATCCTCGGTGAGCTGGTAGACGATGCCCGCGCGCACGAGATAGATGCGGCTGTCGCCGACGTACGCGATGAAGCCGCGCGCGCCGATGAGCAAGAGCACCACGATGGTGGTGCCCATGCCGCGTTTCTCGGGCTCCTTCTGCGCGCGCTCGTGGATGCGCTCGCCGGCGCAGTGCACCGCGTACTCGAGCAGCGTGCACACCTCGACGTGGCTACGCGGATCCTCGTCGTCGTACTCGAGCAACAGCGCGCGCTCTTTGTGGACGACGTCGCGCACTGCATGCACCGCGATCGCGCTCGCGATCTCGCCCGACGCGTGGCCACCCATGCCGTCGGCGACGACGAACAAGCGCAGATCGTGGTCGACGAGGAAGTTGTCCTCGTTGGCCGAGCGCTTGCGCCCCACGTCGGTGGCGGCGAAGTAGCGGACCTCCATGCGGGTCCGGATGATATCAGGGCTTGTCGGCGCCCGAGCTGTCTGCGGCCGCGCTGCTCCACGGCGCGAGCGGACGCGTGGTCGCGGACGAGACCTTCAACAGCGCCGCGAGATCCTCGAGCTCGGTCGGCGAGCGCGGGAGGCCGTCGAGCCAGGTGCCGTCGGGCAGGTTGGCGCGCGCCGGATCGGGCTCGTTCTCGCAGAGCTCCTCGGGCACTGCGTCGAGCGCACGGATGAGCGCGGCCGTGTCGTCGTCGGGGCGCTGTCGCGTCTCGGGTGGCGCGGCGAGCAGGCGTGCGTAGTCGAGCTCGCGATCGATCTTGCGCGCGGCACAGAGGCGATGACGAAGGATCGTCGCGCCCAGCGATTGCCCACGCGACACGATGTGCAGCGCGAGCTCGCCGGGATGATCGGCGCGGTACTGCAGCGCGCGCGGCAGGCTGAGAAAGAGGTTCGGATCGTCCTCGCTCTGCGCCATCACCAGCAGGCGGTGACGCAGGCCGACGCCGCCGAGCACGATGCCACCCGGCGGCGGCACGCGCAGACGCTCGGCGCGTG
>DASZPU010000659.1:0-8770 GCA_035550195.1 Nannocystaceae bacterium | reverse complement strand
GCACCAAGCCGCGTTCCACGATCGCATCCAGAGCAAGCCGCACGGCTGGGGCTCGGAGAGCTGCTTGCCGGTGCAGACCTCGGTCGTGACCTGGCACAGCGTGCGCGAGGGTGCACCGATCTCGCTGCCGAGCTCTCGCATCGCGCCGGCGTTCGACTTCGCGATCTCGGCGGATGCGAAGTGGTTGGCGCTCGTCGGTAGCGGCGCAGCGGGCTGGGCGATCGACATCGGCAGCACCGATCCTGCGGCGGTCGCCTGGGATCCGTCGTGCATCTCGCAGGGTGGTCCGGCCGGTGTGATGGCGCCGGTCGACGATCTACCCGGTGCACCGACGGCGGTCGCGTTCGCTGCCGACGGGCTCGCGTGGGTGCAGCTGCGCGAGCCGGCCTTGCTGCTCGCGATCGATCCCGTGACGCTCGAGCGCGAGGCCGAGATCGTGCTGTCGGACGTCTCGGTCGCCGACAGCGGACACGAGCTCTTCCATCGCGCGACCTCGTCGCGCATCGCGTGCGCGTCGTGCCACCCCGAAGGGCGCGAGGACGGCGTGACGTGGCGCGTCGACGACGAGCCGCGGCGCTCGCAGGCGCTGTCGATCGGCATGGCGGGCAGCGAGCCGTTCCACTGGCACGGCGAGATGGCCGACCTCACGCAGATCGCCGACGAGATCCACGGCGAGCGCATGTGCGGCGAGCGACTGTCGGCGGAGCAGACCGATGCGCTCACGCGCTACGTCTTCGGGCTGCGCGCGATGAAGCCGCGCACGGACGATGCCGATGCGATCGCCCGCGGCGCGGAGGTGTTCGTGCGCGCGGGCTGCGTGACGTGTCACGCGGGCGAGCGCTACACCAACGACCTCACCGTGCTGGTGGGCCAGGAGATGCTGCAGGTGCCGAGCCTGCGGGCGGCCTCGTTCCGCGCGCCGCTGATGCACGACGGTCGCTCGGCCACGGTGCGTGACGCGGTGATCGACATGCTCGCGCTCGGCCCTGCCCTCTTCCTGTCGGACGCCGAGCTCGACGACCTGGTTGCGTTCGTCGCTGCGCTGTGACGCGACATCGGCAACGCGCGTGCTAACCTGACCGCGTGGTGGTTCGCCGTGTCGTCGTCTCGTTGCTCGCGCTGGCGAGCTGCATGCCGTGCGACGAGATCGAGTGTTTTTCCCGCGTAGCGATCGGTATCGGCATGGAAGAGCGCCGCGCGCTCACACCCGGCGAGTGGAGCTTCACGTTCGTGCTCGACGAGGACGAGCCGATCACGACGACGTGCACCATCGGGGCGTTCTCGAAGAGCGCCCGCTGCGACGACGAAGGCGGCATATCGGCGCTGATCTTCGACGACCCCGACAACCCGTTCACGCGCTTCCTGGTCTCGTTCGACGGCGAGCCCGAGACCGTCGACGTCCGCGTCGCGATCGACGGCACGACGGTGCACGACCGGCGTCACGAGCCCGACTACGGACCCGCGACGAAGCCGCGACGCTGCGATCCCGACTGTCTCTTCGCGTCGATCGACGTCGTCATCGACGAGCCTTGACCGACTGCACGTCGAGGTCGCGGTAGTGCTGCTTCATGAAGGCGAGCGCGAGCGTGGTGTGGCAGCGCGTCACGTCGGGTTGCTTCGCGGTGGGGCAGCTGCAGCCGAGCCACACGTCATTGGTGCGCGCGAGCTCGGCGAGCTCGTCGAACGGCGTGCGATCGTCGGCGAAGCGCGCGGCGAGCAGCTCGCGGTACTCGGCCGCGAAGCTGCGCCAATCGGCCGCAGTCGCGTCGTCGGCGCGCGCGCGCGCGACCATCTCCGCGGTGGGCCGCAAGCAATGCCGCGTGTGCTTGCGCGAGTCTTGCCGGATGCCGCGCGGCAGGCTCGCCGCGCTTGCGCCTCTGATCATCGTGTAGCGGCCGAGCATCGCGTCGAACCATGGCATCATAGAAGTGTCGTGCCCACCTCGTCGCGTCCCGCGCTCGCGCTCGCCTCGCTGCTCGTCGGCGCTGGGAGCTGCGTCGTGTGCGACGACGACTGCCGCGCACAGCTGACGGTCACCGTACGCGAGGCCGGCGATCTGCCGCTGGCGGCCGGCACATGGACGTTCACCGTCGTACGCGACGCCGGCGATCCGGTCTCGGAAACCTGCGATGTCTCGGCCGCGGCTCCCATCGCGAACTGCGACGGCGACCTCGACATCGTCGCGCGCGCGGGCCTCCCGGGCACACCGCTGCAGTCGTTCGAATTCGGCTTCGAGGCCGACGAAGCCTCCGACGTGCCCGCTGCAAAGATCGACGTCCGCATCGACCGCAACGACGAGATCATCTACGACGAGCAGCACACCCCGAACTACGACGACGCGAAGTCGGGCCAGTGCGCCGACGAGTGCAACGCCGCGACCGTCGACATCCGGGTCGACGACTGACGATCACGCCGCCGACGTTGCGGCGGGATCGTAGCCGAGGTTCGGGGCCAGCCAGCGTTCGACTTCGGCGACGCTCATGCCCTTGCGCTTCGCGTAGTCGGCGACTTGATCGGCGCCGATGCGGCCCAGTGTGAAGTAGCGCGAGCTGGGATGGCCGAGGTAGATGCCGCTCACCGACGCGGCCGGGCTCATCGCGTAGCTCTCGGTCAGCGTGATGCCGACGTCCTCGGCCCGCAGCAGATCGAACAGCTTGCGCTTCTCGGTGTGATCCGGACAGGCGGGATAGCCGAACGCCGGACGGATGCCGCGGTACTTCTCTTCGATCAGCTCTTCGATGGTGTGCTGCTCGGTCGCGCCGTAGCCCCACTCGCGGCGCGCACGCTCGTGCAGTAGCTCCGCGAACGCCTCGGCGAGCCGGTCGGCGAGCGCCTTCACCATGATCGCGTGGTAGTCGTCGTGCTCGCGCTCGTACTTCGCCGCGAGCTCGTCCGCGCCGATGCCGGTGGTGACCGCGAACGCGCCGATGTGATCGCCGAGCCCGCGCTGCGCCGGCGCGACGAAGTCCGCGAGACACAGGTACGCCTCGTCGGTCGCGCGGTGCTGCTGCTGCCGCAGCATCGCGAAGCGCACCCCGTCGTCGAGCACGATGTCGTCGCCTTCGGAGTGCGCGGGCCAGAATCCGTACACCCCGCGCGCGACGAAGCTGCGATCGGCCACGATGCGATCGAGCAACGCACGGCCGTGATCGAACAGCTCGCGCGCGGCCGCACCGTAGCGCGGATGCTCGAGGATGCCGGGGAAGCGCCCGCGCAGCTCCCACGCCGTGAAGAAGAACGTCCAGTCGATGTAGCGCACCAGCTCGCCGAGCGGCAGCTCGAGCTCGCGCCGCCCGAGGAACGACGGCGTGGAGATGTCGGCCGCGCGCCAGTCGATCGACGGCTTGCCACGTCGCGCCTGATCCAGCGGCACCAGCGGCTTGTTGTGCTTGCTGGCATGCAGCTCGCGCAGCTGGGTCTGATCGTCGCGATTCTTGCGATCGAGCTGTGCGCGTCGCTCGGGATCCAACAGCCGCCCGACGACGTCGGTGACACGCGATGCGTCCTGCACGTGCACGGTGGGCCCGTGGTACGCCGGTGCGATCTTCACCGCGGTGTGCTGCCGACTCGTGGTGGCGCCACCGATCAAGAGCGGCAGCTCGACTCCTTGCCGCTTCATCTCGCCCGCGACGTTCACCATCTCGTCGAGCGACGGCGTGATGAGCCCCGACAGCCCGATGATGTCGCAGCCCCGCTCCTTCGCGGTCTGCAGGATGGTCTGCATCGGCACCATCACGCCGAGATCGACCACGTCGTAGTTGTTGCAGCCGAGCACGACGCCGACGATGTTCTTGCCGATGTCGTGCACGTCGCCCTTCACGGTGGCGAGCAGCACACGCCCGCGGAATCGCGACGCGCTCTCCTGCTTCTCCGCCGCCATGTAGGGCTCGAGGTACGCGACCGCGCGCTTCATCGCGCGCGCCGACTTCACGACCTGCGGCAGGAACATCTTGCCGTCGCCGAAGAGATCGCCGACGACCTTCATGCCGTCCATCAGCGGGCCCTCGATCACGTCGAGCGGGCGCGGCAGCTGCTGCCGCGCTTCTTCGGTGTCGGCCTCGATGAAATCGACCACGCCGTGCACGAGCGCGTGCACCAGACGATCGCGCACCGGCTGATCGCGCCAGCTCAGGTCGGCGACCTTCTTGCTGCCCGCGCCACGGATGCGCTCGGCCAATGCGACCAGTCGCTCGGTAGCATCCGGGCGGCGGTTCAGGATGACGTCCTCGACGTGCTCGAGCAGCTCGGGCGCGATGTCCTCGTACACCACGAGCTGTCCGGCGTTGACGATGCCCATGTCGAGCCCCGCACGGATCGCATGGAAGAGGAACGCCGAGTGCATCGCTTCGCGCACGCGGTCGTTGCCGCGGAACGCGAACGACAGGTTGCTGATGCCGCCGCTCGTGCGGGCGCCGGGACAGCGCTGCTTGATGATGCGCACCGCCTCGATGAACGCGACGCCGTAGTCGGCGTGCTCTTCGAGCCCGGTGGCGACCGCCAGCACGTTGGGATCGAAGATGATGTCGCCGGGCGCGAAGCCGGCCTTGTCGACCAGCAAGCGAAACGCGCGCTCGCAGATCTCGACCTTGCGAAGCACGGTGTCCGCCTGGCCCTTCTCGTCGAAGGCCATCACCACCGCGGCCGCGCCGAAGCGCTGCACCGTGCGCGCCTTGGCCAGGAAATCCTCTTCGCCTTCCTTGAGCGAGATCGAGTTCACCACCGCCTTGCCCTGCACGCAGCGCAGGCCGGCTTCGATGACCGACCACTTCGAGCTGTCGATCATGATCGGCACGCGCGAGATCTCGGGCTCGCTGGCGACCAGCTTCAGGAAGTGATCCATCGCCGCCTCGGAGTCGAGCATGCCCTCGTCCATGTTGACGTCGATGATGTTCGCGCCGTTGCGCACCTGCTCGAGCGCGATCTCCAGCGCGGTGTTGTAGTCACCGGCCTTGATGAGGTTCGCGAACTTCTTGCTGCCGGTGACGTTGGTGCGCTCGCCGATCATCACGAAGTTCGCACCGGGGCCGAGCGTGAGCGGCTCGAGCCCGGCGAAGCGCGCGAGCTCGGGCGTGGGCGCGGGCGGCTGACGCGGCGGCAGGCCGTCGATCGCCTTCACGATCGCGCGGATGTGATCGGGCGTGGTGCCACAGCAACCACCGACCACGTTGACGAGATCGGCGCGCGCGAACTCGCCGAGCGCAGCGGCGGTGGCCGGCGGGCTCTCGTCGTACTCGCCGAACGCGTTGGGCAGGCCCGCGTTCGGGTAGCACGTGACGAACACCGGCGCGATGCGGGCGAGATCGGCGACGTACGGCCGCATCTCGAGCGCACCGAGTGCACAGTTCACGCCGACCGACAGCGGCCGCGCGTGGGCGACCGAGACCCAGAACGCTTCGATGGTCTGGCCCGACAGCGTGCGTCCGCTCTTGTCGGTGATCGTGACCGACAGCATGAGCGGCAGACGAACGCCGGTCTCGGCGAACGCGTCTTCGATGGCGACGATCGCCGCCTTGAGGTTGAGCGTGTCGAATACGGTCTCGGCGAGGATGACGTCGGCGCCACCGTCGATGAGCCCGCGTACCTGCTCGGCGTACGAGCGCCGCACCTCGTCGAAGCTCACCGCACGAAACGCGGGGTCCTCGACCTTCGGCGACAGCGACAGCGTGCGATTGGTGGGACCCACCGCGCCCGCGACGAAGCGCGGCCGCTCGGGCGTCGACCACTTGTCGGCAGCCTCGCGTGCGACGCGAGCCGAGGCGACGTTCATCTCGTACGCGATGTGCTCGAGCCCGTAGTCGGCCTGCGCGATCGAAGTCGACGTGAACGTGTTGGTCTCGATGATGTCGCTGCCGGCCTCGAGATACGCCTCGTGGGCCGCGAGCACGACATCGGGTCGCGTGAGCGCGAGGATGTCGTGGTTGCCCTTCAGGTCGCGCGGGTGATCAACGAAGCGATCACCGCGGTAGTCGGCCTCGGTGAGCTTGTACTGCTGCAGCAGCGTGCCCATCGCGCCGTCGAGCACGGCGATGCGCTGGCGAAGGATCCGTTCGAGGTCGGCACGACGATGGGGAGCGTTCACGGGTTCTACCTTCACGGGCCTGTGGGCACTGCACGGCGGGAGGGAGTCGGGCGGCGCGCTCGCGTGGGCGCGCGTCGCTTCTGCGCGCGCTCGGGCCGGCGCGCGTAGGCACAGACGACATCGAAGTAGGGCTTGCGACGCTCACGCGCGCTCACGTCGCAGCGATCGACGACGAAGCCGACCTCTTCGAGCAACGCGTGGAGGTCGCTCGGCGAGAAGCCGCTGTTGACGTGCTGGTACGCGCTCGAGATCTCGCGATGACGATGCTCGTCGAGCGTGACGAGGATGAGCGTGCCACCGGGTCGGAGCACGCGCAGGCTCTCGCGCAGCGCGGCGCGCGGATCTTCGGCGTAGGTGAGCACCGAGAACGACAGCACCTGATCGAACGACTCGTCGGGCAGCGGCAGCGCATGCATGTCGCCGCAGAGCAGCTCGACGTTCGGCGAGCTGCGCAAGCGTGCGCGCGCGGCCTCGATCACCTTCGCGCTGCGATCGATGCACGTGTACGTGCGCGCACGCGGTGAGAGCAGCTGCGCGATCACGCCGTCGCCGCTGCCGATGTCGAGCACGTCGCCGAGCTGTACCAACCCTACGAACGCGCGCGCGGTCGCTTCCCACGTGCGGCCCGGCGAGTAGTGGTGCTCCATGCGCCCCGCGACGGTGTCGGGCCACTCGCTCTCGCCCGCCCGCGCGCGCATCACCTCGTCGCAGCGCTCGCGATCGTCGTGCAGCACCGCGTCGTCGAGGCCGGCAGCGATCGTGCGCCACGCCGCGCGCGCGGCTTCGGGCACGCGCGCATCGTCGACGCGATAGAAGGTCGACGTCCCCAAGCGCCGATCACGGATGAACCCCGCGTCCTTGAGCTTGCCGAGATGGGTCGAGACGCGCGGTTGTGGCACGCCGGTGACGCGCGTGAGCTCTGCGACCGACAGCTCGTGCGCACCGAGCAGCGCGAGCAGTCGCATGCGCGTGGGGTCGGCGAGCAGGCCGAGCAGCGCCGCGGTGTCGCCCAGCGAGGCGCGGGCGTCGAGTTGGGGTCGGGAGGACACTCTATCGCTACATCCGTATCGGGAGATATTAGGCCCCGGAGGCTGCCCAGGCAAGCCCCAGCGTGGTCTACTGGTCGAGTGCGGGTGATCGGGCGAATCCTCGCGGCACGGCTGCTCTTTGCGGTCCTCGTCGTCGCGCTCGGCCTCGTCGCGAGCGAGCTACGCGCCGCCGACAGCGTGACCATCGCGACGCCGATCGGGTGGTCGACGCGCGACCCCGACGATCGTGCGCGCGAGCGCGTGTCGACGTGGTTGGCGCGTCGCACCGACGCGCGCGTGAAGACCGTGCTCAGCACCGGCAATGCCGACGACTTCGCCGAGGCGCTCGCGGTGATCGAGCTCGACGGTCCGTACGACGAGACGCGCACGCCGGAGCTCGAGCTCGAGCGCGCGCTCGACGAGCTGATACCGTATGACGCGAGCACGGTCGCGATCTCGAGCAGCGGCGAGCGCCCGACGATCGTCACGGCCGCATGGACGAAGGGCAGCGTCGCATATCGCGTCGCGCTTGTGCCGGCCGGCAATCATCGTGCGCTGGTCGTGCTCGCGGTGCTCGCGGACGAGCTCCCGCTCTACGCGCGCGCGTTCGACGAGGCGATGGCCGGGCTCGCAGGTGCGGCGACGCCGGTGCGCCCCTTCGATCACGGACGTTGGCGCGCGATCGCGTTGGTGTGGTGGCTCGTGCCCGCCGCGTTGTTGCTCGCGCTCGTGCTGTGGCGCCGGCCGTTCGGGATCCAATATGTATGGATCGGCCGCGGCTTCGCGCTGACGCTCTTCGCCGCATCGCTCGTCGCTGCGAAGCTCGTGCACAACCGCATGGCGCCGCGCGCCGGCGAGCTGAGCATGGCCGGCATCTCGCCCGAAACGCTCACCGCCGAGACGGTGACGTACGGCATCGCGACCGGCATCGTCTGTTGGATCATCGGCACCGTGCTGGCCCGCCGCGATCGCCCGGTCGAGAGCGCACCGACCTCCGGCGCGTTCGCGGGGCGATCGAGCAGCAGCAGCTCGTCGCTGGCGATCCCCATCGTGCCGAAGCAGCGCGAGCGCGTGCGCCATCCCGATGGTGCGAGCTCGCTGCATCCCGCGACGGATCCGCCGGGCGGACGGCTGCACGCGATCGATCTGGGCGTCGAGCCGCGCGACCTCGAGTGACGCCTCTCGATTTTTTTTGTCGCGCCGTCCAACGCTCCTCGGCGCCGGTCACGGCAGCGGGAGGCGCACGAGGGCTTCGGCGCCGCGGCCGTCGTCGCGGTTCTTCAGCGCGACGCTGCCGCCGTGCGACTCCGCGATGCGCCGGCTCAGCACGAGACCGATGCCGCTGCCGCCGGGCTTGGTCGAGAAGAACGGCACGAAGAGGTTCGCGGTCTCGCCGATGCCCGGACCTTCGTCGCGCACGCGCACCCAAGCATGCCGACCTTCGCGGCCCCACGCGATCGCCACCTTGCCGTGCTCGGGTAACGCGGCATCGACCGCGTTCGCACAGAGGTTGATGAGCAGCTGCTCGAGCTGATCGCGATCCGCTCGCACGCCGAGCTCCGGACCCGGCTCCACCGCGATCGCCATGCGCCGCTCGAGCGCAGCGACGCGACCGACGAGCGCACCGAGCTCGACATCACCGAGCTCCGGCGGCGGCAAGCGA
>DASZPU010000658.1:0-2494 GCA_035550195.1 Nannocystaceae bacterium | reverse complement strand
TCGTGCCGAGCTGGTTGCCCGGTGGAGTCTTCTGGGTCTACCTCACCGGCGCAGCGCTGATCGCCGGCGGCGTCGGACTGTGGACGCGACGCTTTGCCGTACCTGCTGCGCTCGGGCTCGCGCTGTTGATGGCGACGTTCGTGCTCACCGTGCACATCCCCGGCCTCGGCGATCCCGCGACGAGCCAGTACTCGACGATCGCGCTCTTGAAGGACCTCGCGCTCGCGGGTGGCCTGCTCGCATTCGCGGGCACGCGCACGAAGTGAGACGCAACGTGCTCGATCTGCGCACGCGCGTGCGGACGTGGTAGCCGTAATGGCTGCGCCGCCACGGCGGTTCGATTGTCATGAGCGCCACGGAGCAGGCCGCACCACCGCCGAGCGACGTCGACGCAGCGCTCGACGGGCTGGTGCACCAGTTCTCGGACCCGCTCGCGTTCCTGCGCGAGCTGGTGCAGAACGCGATCGATGCCGGCACGAGCGACGTCGCGATCTCGTGCACGTTCGCGCCCGGTGAGGGCGACGCCGGCGTCACCACGATCGAGGTGGCGGACAGCGGCTGCGGGATGACCCGCGCGATCATCGAGACCCAGCTGACGCGCTTGTTCGCGTCGGCGAAAGACGGCGATCACACCAAGATCGGCAAGTTCGGCATCGGCTTCGTGTCGGTGTTCGCGATCGCACCCGACGTCGTGGTCGTCGATACCTCCCGCGAGGGCGAGCACTGGCGCGTCATCTTCGCCCGCGATCGCACCTACGAGCTGCGGAAGCTGCACGAGCCGCTCGAAGGCACGCGCGTGCGCGTGATCAAGGCCAACACGCGCGCCGAATTCGAGGAGCTCCGCGCGCGCGTGCCCGCGACCGTGCGCAAGTGGTGTCGCCACACCGGCTGCGAGATCCGCGTCGACGGGGCGCGCATCAACGAGCCGGTCGATCTGCCCGACGCACCCTGTCGCGTCGTCGTGAGCGATGGCGTCAACACGCTGGTGGTCGGGCATCCCCGCGAAGCTCGTCCGTTCTTCGGCTTCTACAACGCCGGGCTCACGCTGCTCGAAGGCGACCAACACCCCGAGTGGCTCGCCGGCGCGCCCGACGAGCAGGCCACCAGCGCGATCGCGGTGAAGGCTTCGTCGCCGCAGCTCGAGCACACGCTCACCCGCGACAAGGTGATCGAAGACGACGGCTACGATCGCATCACCGGACGCGTGCGTGGGCTCGTGCACTCGCGACTCGCCGAGCTCGCGGTCGCGATGCTCGCAGTGGCGCTCGAGCGGCCCGGGCCCGAGCCCTTGCTCGCGTATCTGTGCGACGCGGTGCGTTGGCATCTGCAGCACGGCCGCGTCGGTCTGCAGCGCGTGTGGAAGATGGAGGTGTTCCGCTCGCCGTCGGGCGCGGGCATCAGCATGCGCACGTGTGCAGGGCGAGTGCGCGGGCGCGAGCTCTTGCTCGCACGCGATCGCAGTCGCCTCACCGATGCGCTCGAACGCGACGGCCGCATCGTCGTGCGCGTCCGAGGCGAGGACGATGCGCGCTTGCTGCGTGCGCTCGTGCGCCCCGATGTGCACGTCGCCGATGTGGACGCGCGTTGGTGCCTCGCCGGGCCGAGCGACGGCCGCTACGACGACGATCGCGGGCGCGCGCTCGCGGCCTCGTTGCGGTGGTTGCTGGTGCGTTGCGGTGCCGAGCTCTCCGCGGTCATGCTCGGCCGCACCGGTCCGCCGGGCTCGCCGGCCGCCGACCTCGTCGCGATCACGCAGCGCGATACCGGCACTCCGACACCACTCGTGGCCGCGCGCACCGTGGGTACATGGTGGCTCGCGCGTCGGCGCGTGTTGGTCGTCAACGAGACACATCCGGTCGTGGTCTCGCTCGTGCCGCTCGCGGCGACGCGACCGGCGTTCGCGGCGTACCTGCTGGCGAAGTCGTTCTGGTTGGGCGGGCGGCTCGATCCGCGCCTCGACGGCGAGCTCGCCCGCGTCGCACTGGAGCTGTCGCGATGAACGACGTCGACGCACTGCTCGCGCGGCTCCGCGATGGTACGCAGCACACTGCGAGCGGCACGTTCACGCTCGATCGCGAGCGTGCGCGCGAGAAGATGCGCCAGTTCCAGCTCGCTGATCCGCACCGCTGGATCGTGCTGCTCGTGCGCGCGGCGCTGTTGCGCGGAGCGACGCGCGTGCGCGTGAGCATCGACGCGTCTGCGGTGATCGTCGAGCTCGACGGTCCGCCGCTGTCGCGCAGCGACTTCGAGGAGCTCTACGCCAGCATGTTCGCCAGCTCGCGCGCGCCGGAGATCCAGGCGCGCCGTGATCTCGCGCTCGCGTTCAACGCTGCGATGGCGCTCGATCCGGAGGTGCTGCGCGTCGAGTCGGGCACGGGTTCCGCGGCCGTCACGTTCGAGATGCGCCCGAACGCCGAGGACCTCATCGAGCCCTGCATGCGCGCGGTCGAAGGCACGCGCGTGCGGCTCGTGCTCGGCAAGGGCTCCGAGTCGA
>DASZPU010000657.1:0-2089 GCA_035550195.1 Nannocystaceae bacterium | reverse complement strand
AGGTGCTCGACTTCGGCATCGCGAAGGTGCAGAGCGACGAAGGCGATGGCGGCCGCGCATTGACGCGCACCGGCATGATCTTCGGCACGCCCGAGTACATGTCGCCCGAGCAAGCCAAGGGCGAGCGCGTCGATCATCGCGTCGACATCTATGCGGTCGGCGTGATCATGTACGAGCTCCTCACCGGGCGCGTGCCGTTCACCGCGGACACGTTCATGGGGATCCTGACGAAGCACATGTTCGAGGCGCCGGCGGCCCCGAGCTCGTTCGTCCCGCATGCGACGATCCCGTACGAAGCCGAGGCGGTGATCCTCAAGGCGCTGCAGAAGGATCGCGAGTTCCGCTTCCAGAACATGGCCGAGATGGCGCGTGCGATCGAAGCGGTCGGCACCGGTGCCGCTGCGGTCAGCGTCGTCGCGGAATCGGTCAGCGCACCGCGACAGGGGCAGATTCGCTTCGCCGGTTCGTCGACTGCCATCCAGCTCGGCGACGAGCCGTACGAGGAGCCCGTCGCACCGAAGTCGCGGCTGGGGCTGTTCATCGGGCTCGGCGTCGCGGCCGCGGTGCTCGGCTTCGGTGGCTTCATCCTCGCGAACGCGTTCGGCGGCGACGACACGCCGGTCGTCACCACGGCGCCCACGGACCCGCCCGAGACGAAGACCGCCGTCGTCGCGAATCCGCCGGAGCCGACCAAGGCCGCGGCACCCGATGCGCCGGTGATGGTCGAGATCACGATCCTCACGCCTGGCGTCGACGCCGAGGTGCACAGCGAGACCGACGACGGCTTGCTCGGACGCACCAATGTGCCGTTCACGTTGCCGCGCGCGAGCGATGGCTTCGGCGTGCGTGTGCGCGCCGAGGGCTATCAGGATCTCAGCTTCGAGATCACGCCCGACGCGAACAAGAAGATCTCGTACACGCTCGAGAAGCTCGCGGCGGTTCCGGCCGGCGAGACGACCCCCGTCGACCCGAAGGATCCGAAGAAGCCGAAGAAGGGCGACGCGAAGAAGAAGCCCAACGGCGGCACGCAGGCCGACGGCGGCAAGCCGAAGTCGGAGCCGAAGACGGAGCCGAAGGCCGAGCCGAAGACGGAACCGAAGACCGAGCCGAAGACGGAACCGAAGACCGAGCCGAAGAAGCCGAGTGGCTCGTCGTCGCCGGATCTCAAGGATCCGTTCCACAAGGGGTAGGGCGCCCGCCTAGCCCAGCTTGCTCGGGCGTGGGCGATCGAGGGCGGCGCCGAAGTAGGCGAGCAGGCCGGGCACGTCGTTGGCGATCCACGGCTGCGGGTCGTAGGGATTGAAGCGCCAGAACCTCGTGGGCGCGCGCAGGTGCTGGCCGAGGCTCGCCGTGAACGCGAAGGTCTCGATGCACATCGCCCAGCAATCGTGACCGTGGTGCAGATGATCTTCCTGCTCGCCGGTCCACGCGTCGAAGAAGCGACTCGCGAGCCTGCGATAGCGACGATGCGGCTGCGCGTCCGCGAACGCGCGGCACAGCGCGCCGTAGCTCTGCCACGCGGCCTTCGTCTGCACGCGCGCGTGGATCATCGTGCCCATGAACGAGTGCATGCCGATCGCCGCATGGAAGCGCTGCGCGTCGCACAGCTCGTGCAGCGCCCGCGTCTCGGGCTCCGACAATGCCGACGGGCCGCAGTAGGTGCCGTCGCCGGGCTTCTGCGAGCCCGCGCCGGGTAGCGCGAGTCGACGCATGCCCGGCGGCAGCGGGAAGTTGCGGTTGAGATCGACGCCGCGCGCGTTGGTGCGGAGATCCACGAGGCGTCCGCGGCCGCCCGCTGCCCACGTGCGGCGATAGCCGTCGGGGTTGAGGCAGGGCACGAGCCAGACTTCGGCGCGCTCGCGCAGCGCATCGACCTCGCGATCGCTGCCGCCGAGGCGCTCGAGCAACCCGAGCGCGACGAGGCCACCGATCCACTCGATGCCGTGGATGTTCGCGACGCAGACGACCTTCGCGTCGGCCGTGCGTGCGCGCGCGGGCACACGCACGGCGGTGATCGCTTCACCGTCGACGCTCGCACCGATCGCGATCGACTCGGCGTCGATCGCATCGGCGAGCTCCGCCACCCGTG
>DASZPU010000656.1:0-12341 GCA_035550195.1 Nannocystaceae bacterium | reverse complement strand
GAAGGTTCGGCGACGGTCGCGGAGATCGTCGCGGCCAACGCGTGCTACGTCGCGGGCCACCTCCTCACCGGCGAGTGGGAGCGCGGCTGTCGCTACTATCCCTCGCCCGACGCGTTCCTGTGCTTCTACTCCGAGCTCGCGCGCGCATATCCGGAGCTCACCGAGCCGTTCGGCGTCGCGGAGCTGCTGCGCGATGCGATCGATCGCCGCCGCAGCACGCCGGCGTGCGACGGTGCGGCGAATCCCGAGCGCATCCTCAACACGGCGTTGCGTGCGATCGCGGCGGCCAACGTCGACACCTCCGCGGAGCCCGAGCTCGTGCGCCTGCTCGCCGCGCAGGCCGACGACGGACGTTGGCGCGGCTACGATTGCTTGTTCACGCTCGGCAGCGTCGCCGATGGTCTACCGGTGCACTTCGGCTCGCCGCTCGTCACGGCGGCGTTCTGCGTGCGTGCGCTGTCGCCGGTGCCGGTGCGTCCGTCGCTCGCACAGCGCCGTGGCGCGGAGTGGGTCGCACCGATCTTCGCGTGCATCGGATGATCGCGTCAGCTCGGGTGTGCCCCTTCGGGGAACACGTCGGCGAGCTTGCTCGCGGTCTTCATCTTGATGCCGGCGTACAGACACACCGCCGCGCTGGCCATGCGCGCGAGCGCAGTGCCGCCGACGATGGTGAGCGTGTGCACGATCTTCGCGTAGATCTTGAAGTAGCTCTGCCACACCTCGCGGGCCTCGCGGGAGAAGCCGTCGATCTCGGTGAGGTCGACGACGAGCTCGCCACCAGTCTTGCGATCGAGCAGATCGTTCACCTGCTCGGCGCATCGCTTCGCGTCCTCTTCGGAGTGGAAGCCGGCGACCACGACGACCACCTTCCCCTCGCGCAGCATGACCGATCCTGGCATGTGACCTCTGGGATGATACAGCGGCCCGGACGCGATGACGGGCTCGATATGGGACGTGCAGCGTGAACGATTCGCGTCGACGCGCGCTCGTGAACGTCGCGTCCGCCTGGGCCGCGAAACAGGGTTTGTTCAGTGTCCAAGCGGCCGTCGGCGAGCGCGCATGCGTGAATGCTGCGACCTACGCCTCGCTCTGTGCACCCGTTCACGCCAGCGATCGCCAGCTCGCGCTCGCGACGACGTTCACGGTGATCTTCTTCTGGCTCGACGACGCCGACCCGCGCGAGCTCGCCGAGCTGCTGGCCGAGCCCGTGGCGCGGATGCCGGTGCTGTCGCATTGGCGCGCCGACGCGCGCGAGCTCGACGCGTGTCGACCCGAGCTGACACGCGCGTGGTCCGAGTCGCTGCGGATCTATCTCGCTGCGTTGGGCGACGAGCTCGCGCTCGATCGCGCGGCGATCACCGTCGCGCAGCAGCTGGATCTGCGCCGGCGCAACGCGTTCATCGATCCCTATCTCGATCTATGGTTCGCGCTCGTCGATGCTGCACCGCTCGCCGCAGAGTGTGCACGCGCGCGTTGGATCGGCCGCGAGCTCATCATCTACGCCAACGATCTCGGCTCGCTCGATCGTGATCTCGCAGCGTCGCGCGAGCGACCCGAGCTCAACCTCGCGATCACGATGGCGCGCGAGCAGGGCATCACGGCCGAGCTCGCGGCGCGCTCGCTCGTGGAGCAACACGATGCGCTGTGCGCCGAGCTGCGCGCGCTGCTGACGACGATCGCCGCCGTCGCGCCCGCATGGGCGGGCGTGCTGCGCGAGGTGGTGATCGGCAACGTGCTCGCGATGCGTGCGTTGGCCGAACGCTACGCCGGCAGCACGGCGCGGCTCGACGCGCTCGCGCTGCCCCTGTAGCGTCGTCGTCGCGTGTCGGCGTGCCCCGATCCCGCGGTGCTCGAAGGGTTCCTGCAAGGGAGCCTCGACGCCGCGCAGCGTGATGCGCTCGAGCTGCACCTCGACGGCTGCAGTCAGTGCGCGGCGACGATGGCCGAGCTCGCGCGCGTGTACGGCACGGTGTCGGCGAGCATCCCTGCGACGCCATCGGCCGAAGCGAGCACGCCGGGTCAGCTCGGTCGCTATCAGCTCGGACGTCGGCTGGGATCGGGCGCGATGGGCATCGTGCTCGAGGCCCACGATCCCGAGCTGCATCGTCGCGTCGCGGTGAAGCTGCTGCATCCCGGCGTCGGCGGTGATGTCGAAGCGACGCGCGCACGCATGCTCCGCGAAGCGCGAGCGATGGCCCAGCTCGCGCACGCCAACGTCGTCGCGGTACACGACGTCGGTCGCGTCGGCGAGCAGGTGTTCGTCGCCATGGAGCTCGTCGAAGGCACCACGCTGACGAAGTGGTTGCAGGCGGCCCCACGCACGCTCGCGCAGATCCTCGAGGTGTTCGTGCAGGCGGGGCGCGGGCTCCAAGCGGCGCACGCGGTCGGGCTCGTGCATCGCGACTTCAAGCCCGACAACGTGCTCATCGGCGAAGAGCCGCAGGGCATCCGCGCGCGCGTGACCGACTTCGGGCTCGCACGTCCGACCCTCGCGTGGCCCGATGCGTTCGGCGACGAGATCGTCGCGGCCGCCGAAGCTGCGGGGCTCGGCGCGACGACGCAGGGCACGTCGGCCCACGGTGCGATCGTCGGCACGCCGGCCTACATGGCGCCGGAGCAGTGGCGGGGCGAGCCCGCCGATGCGCGCAGCGATCAGTTCTCCTTCTGCGTCGCGCTGTACGAGGCGTTGTTCCGCACGCGACCGTTCGCCGGCGGCGACTTCTATGCGCTCGCGGAGCAGGTGTTGCGCGGCAGCCCGAAGCCGCCGCCACGCAGCGCACCGGCGTGGTTGCGCACCGCGATCCTGCGCGGGCTCGAGCGTGATCCCGCGGCGCGTCATCCCGCGATGGGTCCGTTGCTCGACGCGCTCGAGCGCGATCGCGGTCGCGTCGCGCGGGCGGCCGGCATCGTCGCGGCGATGGCTGCGAGCGCGGCTGCGACGGTGGCGGTGCTCGGCTGGATGTCGAGCGGCACACCGCCCTCTGTCGACGTGCCGAGCGTCGACGAGCTCACGCCGGCGTCGACACCCGCGCCCACGCCCGTGCCTGCGCCGGTCGTCGCGGACGACTGCGTCGCGAAGGCGAAGTCGATCGATGGTCGCTGGGACGCGCGACGTCGTGCGTCGCTGGTCGCACACATCGAAGCGATGCACGACGGCGAGCAGATCGCCGCGCGTGTGCTGCCGCCGCTCGACGCATGGGCCGCGCGCTGGACCGCGCTCGCGACCGCCGCATGCACGAAACCTGCACCGGCCGTCGATCGCTGTCTCGCCGATGCGCGCGCGCGTTTCGATGCGCTCGTGCAGCAAGCGCTCGAGCTGCCCACGTTCGAGGTCGACGACTCGCTCGCTGCGGCCGCACATGCGCTACCGCGTTGGCGCACGTGCGAGCAACCGACGTGGCTCGCGGTGATGCCGGCCGAGCCCGCGCCCGAGCAGCGCGGCAAGGTGAAGCTGCTCGCGGGTGATCTCGCGGCGGGCGAAGCCTTGGTCGCGCTCGATCGGCTCACGCCCGCGCCGCAAGAGCTCACGCGCATCGTCGGCGAAGCGCAGTCGCTCGGCTACGCGCCGCTCGTCGCGGAGGCTCAGCTCGCGCTCGGTCGCGCGTATGCGGCGAAGTACGATCACGACGAGGCGGTCGCGGCGTTGGAAGCCGCCGCCACGCTCGCGCAGGACGGCGTGCACGATCGCGTGCTCGCACACGCGGCGATCCTGTTGGTGCAGGAGCAGGGCGCGGCGTTGTTGCGCCCCGAAGCGGCGGCTCGGTGGCTGCGCATCGCGACGGCGCACGCGGAGCGCTTCGCCGATCCCGAGCTCGCCGCGCTGACGCTCGTCGCGGAGGGCATCGAGCTCGGTGCGCTCGGCGAGCTCGAGACCGCGGTCGCGCGCTTCGACGCGGCGCTGCCGAAGCTGCGCGAGCTCTTCGGCGAGCACCATCCCGAGCTCGCGCGTGCACGGCTGGCGTTGTCGGCTGCGGCGATCGAATTCGGTGATCCCGCGCGCGCGCAGCGAGAGGCCGAGCTCGCGCTCGCGTCGCTCACCACGACGCTCGGCCCCACCGATCTGCGCACCGGTGCCGCCGAGGCTGCGCTCGCGCGCGCGCTGATCGCTGCCGGTGATCCGTCCGCCGCGCGCACGCACGCCGAGCTCGCGCTGAAGGTCCCGTTCCCCTCGCAGTCGCTGCGCCACGATCGCGACAGCGGCACGTTCCACGGTGTGCTCGGCGACGCGCTCACCGCTCTCGGTGCGCACGACGACGCGCTCGCCGCGTATCGCGATGCGAAGATCGGCCTCTACGTCGGCCCGACGCGATCGGATCCGCTGCTGTGGGAAGGCCGCTCGCTGATCGCGAAGGGCGATCGCGCGGCGGGGATCCTGGGCGTCCACACCGCGCGTGCGGAGCTCGAGTCACAGATCGGTGTCGAGGATCCGCGCCTGCTCGCGACGCTGCGCGCGACGGCGGCCGCCGAGCGCAGCGCTGGTGAGATCGCGCAAGCTCGCGGCACGCTCACTCGCGCGATCGAGCTCGCGGAGCAGACGCTCGGTTACGGGCCGCGCACGGCAGAGTTGCAGTGGGATCTCGCCGCGCTGGAGCAGGCCGATGGTCATCGCGAGCGCGCGCTCGAGCTCTTCGACGACGCGCACGTGCCGATGACGTCGGCGCTGGGCCTGCATCATCCGCGCGTTGCCGCGACGGTGCTGGCGCGTGCCGATCTGGCGTGGGAGCTGGGCCAGAAGGACTACGCGGGCCGGCTCTACGGCGCAGTGCTCGGCGAGCTGGATGCGATGTTCGGCCCGAAGGACGCGCGCACTGTGAGAGCACGCGCGCGCAAGCTGGACGAATGACCGCCGAGGCCGCCGCGATGTGTGGTGACGGCGTGATGGAACGACGGACGTGACCAAACCGGGTTTGGCAGCGGCGGCGCAGCCGTAGCGAGGCGGCCGCGTTTGATGCACCTTCGAACGGTCATGGCGATGATCAGCGACCTTCTCTATCAGCTCGTCGGCTCCGAGATGGCCGAGCACGAGATCGCCGCGGAGCTGCGCACCGACGCAGGCACCGTCCGTCAGTGTCTCGAGAAGCTCAGCTCGCTCGAGATCGTGCACGGCCCGTCGGGCACGCAGCGCATGTGGACCGCCGTGCCCGAGGACGCACCGTTCGACGTCGTCATCGGCAAGGCGAAGTCCGCGGGCTTGAACGTGCGCGACACGCTGCCGAAGTTCGTCGAAGGCGCGGCCTGAGGTCGCTCGTGGTGCGTGCGCTGCCGATCGCTGCGCTCGCGCTCGGATGTGGGGCGAACGCGGTCGAGCCGGCGCCCACGGAGGCCGGCACCGCCGTCGCAGCCCCGGTGGAATCGACGACGCGCGAGGTCGACGACGCGCCGATCGAGCGCGTGCCGGTGGAGCGCTACGCGACCGCCGAAGCGATGATCGGCAAGCACGTGTTGGTCGCGGCGGGCACCGAGCTCGCGCTGGGGCCCGAGCCCGATGCCCCGACGTTGAAGCTGCGCGCCGCCGACGAAGACGATCCGTTCGCGTACGCGTTCGAGGTGAAGACGGCGATCGACGGCGTGCTCGTGCTCGCGCCGGCGCAACCCGAAGCGCGCTGCGATCGCGGGCTGGTCGGCCTCGATGTCGACGCGCCGCGATTTCATCTCGCGATGGCTGCGGTCGCGCCCGTGCTGGCGCGCGAACGCGAGACGCGGTTCGACGACGGAACCTGGGTGCGCGTGCGCGCCGGAGCGGCGATCGTGCTGGATGGTGCGCGGGGCATCGTCGATGTCGGCGGCCTCCGACTGCATGCGGCGATCGATCCCGCGGATGTCGGCAACGCGTTCCTGCCCGCGGTCGCGAACGCGCCGGAGTCCACACCCGACTCGCTCGCACGCAGCGCGACGATCCGCTACGGCACACATCGGCTCGCGGATTCCGACGAGCGCTTGCATCGCAACGCGCTCGGTCGACCGTACGTGCTCGCGCGCAATCGCAGCGGCGACGACGAGCTCGTCGATCTCGTCGCGGCATGTGCGAGCGTGCGTGCACGTGTCGAGCCCGAGGCGCTGGGCGAGCGCGACGACGTGCCGCCCGCGCACCCGTCGGCGATCGGCAGCCTCTACGCGAGCTCGTTCACCGAGAGCTGGACGGTGCCCGCAGGCGTGCCCGCGAGCTGGAAGAACGGCGTGTCGGCGGGCAAGTTGCTCACCGCGCAACACTGGACGACGCCGCCGAAGATCAAGAAGAAGCTGCGTTGCTTCGCGATCGGCGATGCATCGTCGGTGTTCGAGCCGGTCGAGCTGTGCTTCGCGGCGAAGGACGTCGAGCACGTGGATCCGGCGAGCGCGCTTGGGCTCTCCGCGTTGTCGTCGTCGTCGTCGACTGCGTCGCTGTTCGCCGAGCTCGATGCGCCGCCGTCGGGCTTGCTCGACGAGCTCGCGGAAGCGGGCGGTGGCGTCGGCGCGCTCGGGGCCGCGGAGCTCGGCGCCGGTGGGGGTGTCGGCGAGGCCCGCATCGGGAGCGCGAAGAAAGGCCCGCTGGTCGCGGTGCGCGTCGGCACGTTCTCGAGCAGCGGCACGCGCGATGCGAAGGCGCTGCGCAAGAGCGTCGGCACCAAGGTGCGGGCGCTGCCGGTGTGCGCGGAAGGTATCGATCCGCCGGTGATGGGCGCGCTGCAGTTCTCCTTCACGATCGCCGACGACGGCAGCACGAGCGACGTCTCCGTCGCCGGCATCACCGACATCGCCGATTGCGTGCGCGACATCGTCGCTGCCTGGACGTTCGCGCGCGGCGGCGAAGCGACCGTCGAAGGCGAGCTCGAGGTCGAGCTGGTGCACCCGTAGTCACTCGCCGAACGCACGCACGAGCACGAAGCCGTCGAGCGGATCGCCGGCGAAGCGCGCGGCGAGCTCGCTGCGTGCGCGTCGCCAGAAGCCCGCCAGCGTGTCGTCGTCTTCGCGATCGAGCGCGTCGACCCACCCAGCGACCCGGCGTAGCGGCGCCGCGAGCAGCGGCACGGCGATCGGATCGTTGCCGTGCTTCGGCGCGATCGCGTTGACGTGGAAGTTGCGCGTGCGAAAAAGGGTGGGCTGCGCGGGATCGGCGGGCTCGATCAGCACGAACAGCGAGTCGCCGCGATCGGGCCCCTCGGCGATCGGTGCACCGCTGCGCAGGTGTAGGCAGACGAAGCCGAGGCGATCCGGATCGTCGATCGTCGGCGCGTGCTCACCGGTGATCTGCTCGCGGCGCGCGAGCATCTTCGCCTGCGCGTCGTCGAGGGCGAGGTTCTGTACGAGCCCCGACGTGAGCACGACGAACGCCTTCTGCGGACGCAGCTCGGTGTGCTCCTGCAAGAGGATGCGCTTGCTCTCCCAGAAGTAGTCCTCGCGGTGCAGGTTCTGCTGGTAGTAGAAGCGGACCATCCGCAGCAGATCGCCGAACATCGTCGCGTGGTGCTCGCGGTAGCGAGCGAGCGCGATCGCTTCGTCCGCGCCGCTGCGGACGTCGAGCAGGGTGGTCGCAGCGTGCCACGCCGAGTGCAGCGCGAGCATCACGCCCGTCGACAGCACCGGATCGATGAAGCCTGCCGCGTCGCCGACTGCGAGCCAGCCGGGTCCGGCGATGGTGCGCATGCGCCAGCTCCAGTCGCGCTCGTTGCGAACCTCGCTGACGCGACGCGCGTGGGCCAGCAGCGGTGCGAGCTCGCTGCAGCGTGCGAGCTCGCCGTCGAAATCCGGGCGCACCGGGCCGCGGCGATCGCCGGCGTCGATCTGCACGACGCCGATCGAGCTGCGACCGTCGGCGAGCGGGAACATCCACCACCACTGCGATGCCTCCGCGACGAAGAGCGCTTGCTGGCTGCGCGGGGCGGGCAAGCGCGCCACGCCTTCGAAGTGGGCCCACATCGCCTGGTGCTGCAGGCCGGCGATCGACTCGCGCAGATCGAGCGCGCGACCTTGCAGCGCCGACTGACCGCTCGCGTCGATCACCCACGGTGCGTGGATGGTTTCGTCGCGCGTGCGTGCGCCGACGACTCGATCGCCGTCCCACACCAGCTCGCGCACCGGCGTGCGCTCGCGTACCTCGGCACCGCACGCGATCGCGTGCTTGCACAGGATGTCGTCGAAGCGCGCGCGATCGACGAGCCACGCGTGATCGTACGCGTCGCTGTCGGCGAACCACAGATCCCAGCGCGGCGTCTGGCCCCAACCCCACAGCGTGCTGCCGCTCTTGTGCGCGAAGCCGGCGGATTCGATCGCCGCGAGCGCGCCGATGTCCGCGAGGATCGGGATGATGCCGGGCAGCAAGCTCTCGCCGACGTGCGCGCGGGGATGACTGCCGGCCTCGAGCACGCGCACGCGCAGACCGGCGCGCGCGAGCTTGGCCGCCGCAGTGCTGCCGGCTGGACCGGCACCGATGACGAGCACGTCGACGCTCATGCGTGTGCTCCGTCGGGCAGCTCGCCGCGCCACACGGCGATGCCGCGCGCGTCGAGCAGCCCACGCAATCGCGCGAGACCATCGTGCTGCCAGGCATGCGTGCGCGCGTGGGCGTAGCGCGGATCGTCGAAGAGCGCGGTCGCGTCGAGCTCGCCGTCGAGCTCGCCGAGCGCGACGCCATCGGTGGTGAGCGCGAGCGCATCGGCGAGCGCGTCGATCGGGCCCGGCAACAGCGGCTGCACGACCGCGAAGGTGCGCAGGCCCGCGTCGCGCGCGGCACGAAGGACTGCGAGGCGCTCGTCGACGCTCGCGGCACGTGGCTCGAAGTGCGCGCGCACGGTGTCGTCGACGGTGGGCAGCGAGACGCCGACGAACGCACGCGGCAACGATGCGAGCAACGCGAGGTCGTCGAGCACGGCGGCCGAGCGCGTGAGCACGAGCGTCGGCCATACGGACGGCGCGTCGCGGATCGTTTCGAGACACGTCCGCGTGATCCGCAGCTTGCGTTCGATCGCTTGCCACGGGTCCGCGACGATCGGACACAGCTTGATCGGCGCGGGTGCGAGCGTGCGCAGCTCGCCCTCCAACAGCGTCGGCGCATCGACGCGCGCGTCGACCCACGAGCCCCACGCGGCTTCGCGCAGGCCGAGCAACGCTCGCAGCGGCTGCAGTCGCGACTGCGCGTAGCAGAAGCGGCACCCGATCGTGCACCCACTATAGGGATTCAGCGCATAGAAGCTGCCGTCTTGGCTGCGCACGAGCGCATGCGCGCTGCGAACCTCTCGCACGCGACCTTCGTCGTCGTGCGCACCGGCGCGAATCGTCGCGAGCACCGCGGCCTCGTTCGCCTCGACGAAACCCGCGATGTAGCGACACAGCGCGAGCGCATCCGAGCCCGCGTCGTGGCCGATCGCGAAGTGCTGCGTCAGCACCTTGTGCTCGCGCGCGGCGGCGCGCGGCACGACGTCGATCCGCAACGAACGGCCCGCACGCTCGAGCACGAGCGAGAGCCCGAGCTCCGTCGCGATCGATCGCAACACCGTGCCGCCCGGCAGCACGTCGCCGATCCCCAACGGGGCCAGCAGCTCGCGCGCGCGCGCCTCGAGCTCGTCGTCGATCATCTGCCTGCATCGATGATCGCAGCGTCGCGCGCGCCCGTCGAGGTGTGAGGCTTCTCCGCGCCGGGCCAGCGAACAGCTACACCCGCGCGCGGCCTCTCAGCGGTGTGCGGCCAAGCGCCGCCGGAAAGCGAAACAAACGCCATGACCACCGCGATCACCCTACGTCGCGCCGTGATCGTCTTCGCGATCTTCGAAGCGCTCGCGTTCCTGTCCGTTCTCGTCGCGAGGATGGTGGCGGGATGATGGGCAACCCGACCCAAGCGGCGCTCGCCGAAGCCGATCGCCAGGAGCGAGCCGGCCGCACGCTGTTGCTCGGCGCCGCGCTCTTCGAAGCGCTCGCGCTCGCGGCCGCGCTCGCGATCGCCGACCTCTCGGATCGCACGCACCTGCTCGCGATCGTGCTCGCCGTGCTCGTCTACGGCACGCTGACGCTCGGCCTCGTCGTCGTCGATGCGCGTCGCCGCGCGGGCGAGCTCCGCTTGTTGCGCGCGCTCGAGCTGCTCGGCACGAGGGAGGATCGCTGAGCACGCGCGATCAGCTCGCGTGGTCGGTGCTGCGCGCTCAAGCCGGTGATCGCCGCGCGCTCGAAGAGATCCTCGTCCACGCCGAACGGCTGTTGCAGCGCTGGCTCGTCGCCGCGTTGGGCGACCTCGCGCCCGACGTGCTGCAGGAGGTCCTTCTACGCGTGTATCGCAAGCTCGCCACGCTTCGTGATCCGCGGGCCTTCGATGCGTGGGTGCGTCGACTCGCGCATCGCGAGCTGCTCCGCACGCTGCGTCACGAACGTCGCCACGCGCACGACGAGCTCGGTGACGTCGTCGAGGAGCCACCGCCGCCCGACGATCTGCGCGCGCGCTTGCCGTTGCTGCTGATCGAGCTCCCGCCCAGCAGCCGCAGCGTGCTCGCGCTGCACTACCTCGACGATCTCTCGCTCGCCGAGATCGCGATCGTCGTCGAGCTTCCGCTCGGCACCGTCAAGTCGCGGCTGGCGCTCGGCCTTCGTGCGCTGCGCAAGCGCGCGCAGTGATCAACCCACCGGCGGTGGTGGTGGCGGCGGCTGGTCGTGGCACACGCCGATCTCGAGGATGATGTAGAGGAGGATCAGCTCCTGCGGCGTGAGCCCGGCGTGGGCGCCTTCGTCGGTGTGGTAGGTGCTGAACATGATGCGGCCGCAGCCGTAGTCGGCACTGATCGTCATCGGGCGCGTGCTGCCCGGCGAGCACGACACGCACGGGCCTTCGACCCAAGGATAGTGGCCGACGTCGACGTCGTTGCCCATCTCGTCCTGTGTGATGACCGGCGGGATCGCATCGATGCCCGACCAGTTGTCGACGAGCTGCACCTGCGGCAACGACAACAGGTTCGGATGACCACCGCCGATGTCCTTGAGCGGTGCCGGCAACGCTTGCAGCCACGCGAGCAGATCCGGATCGAGCACCGTGCCGGTCGTGTCGTAGTAGTCGAGATCGGGATCGATGTTCTGGTTGTGCAGCGTCTGGTAGTTCGGGAACGTCTGGTAGACGTACTCGTTGGCCCAGTCGGTCACGTAGAACTTGCCGCCCTCTTCGACCCACTGACGGATGTTGAGCATGCGCAGCTCGCTGAGCTGACCCATGCCTTCTTGCGCCATGCACGGGATGAAGATGATGTGGTACTGGCGCATCGCGTCGAGGTCGTCGAGCAGCGCGCCACCGCTGGGCTGATCGTAGAAGTCGAAGCGCTGGCTGCCGACCTGCAGCGCGCCGTTGCCATCGACGGAGCCGAGCCCGATCTTCGCGAGGATCGAATAGATCGCGTCGTAGTAGGTGTCGACCACCGCGATGCGTGGGATCCACATGCCCGCGTCGGGATTCCACTCGCCCGGCAAGCTCGACACCTCGGGCGCGACCGCGTTGTCGCCTTCGGTGATCTCGATCGGCGTCGCGCGCAAGAACTCGCCCTTCTGCACGATCAGCAGCTGGCCCGAGCCCGCCGCAGCCGGCAGCTCGAACGATCCATCCGCGTTGGTGAGCACGAACTGCGCGTCGCAGGGCACACCGACGCACTCGGCACAGTAGACGCCGTCGGGGATCGGCTCGGGATCTTGATGCGACACGTACACCAGCGCGCCGCTGATCGGGATCTGCAGATTGGGCGCGTAGACGGTTCCGCGCAGCGTCGCGTTGGTCGGATCGGGCACGCAGTCGCCACTGCCTTCGGCTTGACCTTCGGCCGTGCCGTCGCCGTCGCCGAAATCGAGCTTCACAGAGGTCGAGTCGCCGGGCTCGTCTTCGCTCCCGGTCTCGATCGACGACGCAGTCGTCAGGATCGGACCACTGGTCTGCTCGGGGTCGCGCCCCGACTCGCCGCACGCGAACACCATCGAGATCAGCACCAACGAGCCGAGCCGCCGCATCGTCACGACTACGAAGTGCGAAGTTCCCCGATGCAGGTTCCCCTGAACGGTGATGCGGCGCACTCCGCGGCGGCGGGCGTAGACTGATCGGAGTGGCCGAGCCCGACGCTTTGCCCGATGCGTCCGACGACGGCTCTTCGGACGATACGCAGCTCTCGTACGACGTCGAGGCCGCGCAATGGATCGATCTGCCGTTCACGCTCGGTCGTTACGTTGCGACCGAGCGGCTCGCGCGCGGCGGTGCAGGTGCGGTGTTCCGCGCGCACGATCCGGAGCTCGCGCGCGACATCGCGATCAAGGTGGTGCGCTCGCGCTCGCGCAGCGATCGTGCGCGCGCGCGGCTGCTCGGTGAAGCGCAGGCGATCGCGAAGCTCTCGCATCCCAACGTGGTCGCG
>DASZPU010000655.1:0-6491 GCA_035550195.1 Nannocystaceae bacterium | reverse complement strand
CCGAACGATCGCCATGCGAATGCCGAGGCCGCGCGTGCCGACCTCGACGCGGCGTTCGCCCACTCGCGGCGCATCGCGACGCGCACCACGAGTGCGACGCGCTCGCGCAAGTCGACCGGCACGCTCGCGTCGGAGGACGAGCTCGCACCGGTGCCGCCCGCCTCGCGCCGCGTCGCCGTGGCACCCGAGCCGGCGTTCGGCGACACGTTGCCGCCGCGCACCCACGCGCCGACGCGATCGTCGCGGGCATGGCTGCGACCGGCAGCCGCGGCGGCATCGCTGTCGTGCGCGGCGGTGCTCGGCGTCGCGTTGCTCGTGCCCAGTGGCGAAGCCAAGCCGACGACCCCACCCCACGAGGCCGCGGTCGCGCTCGGCGAAGCGATGCAGGTCGAGCGCGCGGTCGAGCCGGCACCGCGATCGCTCGACGCGTCCGCGCTCGTGCGTGCACGCCGACTCGCCGAATCACCCGCGACGCGCGTGCGTGCGCTCGCAGCCTTCGACGAGGCGCTCGATCGCGATCCGACGCTGCTCGACGACCCTCGCGTGTTCGCGGAAATCGCCGTGCTCGTGCGCGACCCGTATCTGCGCGGCGTGGGTCTCGACTTCGTGCTCGCGCACTTCGATCGCCGCGGTGGTCCGCTGCTCGTGGAGCTGCTCAACACCACGTTGATGCCGTTGGTCCCCGAGGATCGCGAGCGCGCCCTCGCGGCACTCGCGGGTGATCCCGACCTGCTCGCCCTCGTGCGCGAATGTCCGTTCGCGGTAACGTGCGACGGAAATCAGTCACTCCCCTAGGGGCGAACCTCGCTCGGTGTCGTTGCGACACGCTTTCGCCCGGTTTCGGCGCGATAGCGAAGCGCCGCGCATCGACGCGGGCGAGAGAATGGCAAAGGTTCGAAGCCCCGCAAGCGCTCGGGCGTCGATTTTCGATGTGCTTGTTCGCAGGCCCGTAGACCCCTCTAGCGCCTTGTTCTCGATGCTCGACCATGATGCCATCGATGACATGTCGATCGCCGTCGCCACGAACAACTCACCCACGACTCAGTCACCGAAATCCGATCTACGTGCGCGCATCGTCGATGCGGCGTGGGCCATCGGCAACGAGCACACGCCCGAAGGTCTCACGATCCGCAGCATCGCCACGCGTGCAGGCGTCAGCCCTGCGCTCTTGTACACGTACTTCACCGGCAAGGCCGCGTTGCTGCGCGAGATGCAACGACTCGCGGAGCCGCGACTCGAGACCACGCTCGCACGCGCAGTCGATGGCGCCGGCACTCCCCAAGAAGGTCTCTTCCGCGTGTGCGTCGCATACGTCGAGTTCGCGCGTCAGCATCGCTGGCTGTACGAGCCCGCGGCGAAGGAGCCGGCGGTGCAATCACCGACGAGCAACCTGACGCAGACGTTCGTCGCGCGCATCGTCGCGTTGCTCGACGCCGGTGGATCGCAGAGCGCGAGCGCAGAGCAGACTGCGTTGCAGCTGCGCATCGCGATCAACGGCCTCGTCGCGACCGAGCCCGCGAGCGCGAACGACTCGCCGATCGGCCGCGAGTTCGTCGAGAGCTACATCCGCATGCTGCTGCGCGGGCTGTGATCGCGGCGAGCGATCGTCTCCGCCGCGCCTCGGGCGACGGCGGTCGGCGGAGAGGATCGCGACGCGTCACTCTCGAGCTCTCCCGGTGGGTCTTCGTGTCGCGACCGATGATCGTCGGAGCTGGCGCGCGCTGACCGAGCGCATCGTCGCCGACGGTGCGCTGCCCGAGACGCGATCGATCGTCTTGCGTCTCGCCGCCCGCGAGCTCCGAGGCCGAGGTGGCGGTTCATTCTTCGGTCTCGGCGTGCGGGCAATCGACTGGCTTCGACTCCGGCGAGCCGTGCTCGCGCAAGAAGATCGAGAGGGACACGATCGCGACGATGCTGAGGAACTCGCTCTGCCAGTTCTGAAGTGACTCGAACCAAAACTTCGCCTCGCCGAGATACTCGAAGGTGCTGATCGCCGACTCGCCGCGGGCGCGCCGTTCGATCGACTCGACTTCGGCTCCGCCGCGAGCATGCAGCCACACCGAGACCGCGAAGAGCGACGCGAAAGCGATCGACAACGAGTGCGCGTAGAGACGTCCGACCACGCCTCCACGACGCACCGGCCAAGGCGCGCCGGGCCGGTGCGGGTCCGGCTCGCGATCGACCTCGGCACGCTCGTACAGCTTCTTCGACTCCGACGATCCCCGCTGGCGTAGCCACACCGTGAGCAGCACGTACATGCCCATCTGCAAGAACTCGCTCTCCCAGTTCTCGAAGGTGGCTTCGAGCGCGTGGCCCGAGCGCAGATAGTCGCGCACGGAAAGCGGGGCGTGGCCGAGCTCGGCGAGCTCTTCGTCGTATACGACCTTCCCCGTCGCCAATTGCCCGGCAAGGCTGCCGAGCAACATCAGCGTCACCACCAAGAGCAGCGAATTCTCGTAGAGAACACGCAGAAGCCGTGAACGCGGTGGTTGTCGCACCGTCTGCGCGTTCATGATCGACGTAATGCAACGTGCTCGCGTCCGCGCAACGTCGCGACCCCCACGCGCGTGCGCCACCGAGCTCTGAGCGCCGTTCACTCGCTTCGGGTCCGCGCGACTCGAGCGATCGTCGGCGCTGGAGATCGCGATCACGTCTCCGGGCCGTCGCGCATGCGTGCGGCCGCACGCGTCATACCGCGCAGCCTTTCTGCGAGCTCGTCGAGTCGAGCCGTGGTCGACATGCGCCAGCTCCAGTTCCCCTCGGCGCGACCGGGCGTGTTCATCCGAGCCTCGCCGCCGAGTCCGAGCAAGTCCTGCATGGGCACGATCACGGTGCGCGCGCGCGAGCGAAGCACGGCCTCGATGAGTCGCTGCGCAGCGTCATCGTCGTGTGCAACTCCGAGCTCACGCATGACCGAGCGCCGAAGCTCGGGCGGCCCCGCGGCCAACCAACCCCGCAGCGTATCGTTGTCGTGCGTGCCGGTGTAGCCGACGCTGTGCACCGGCCACGCCGCGGGGTGATGCTCGTGCGCGCCGTCGATCCCGAAGCCGAACTGCGCCACCTTCATGCCTGGGAGCGCGAGCGCCTCGCGCAATGCGATGACCTGCTCCGACACACAGCCGAGATCCTCGGCGATGAATGGCAGCGAGCGGCGGTCGAGCGCGCGCGCGATGGCCTCGAACAGCGTGACGCCGGGGCCGTCGACCCAACGACCGGCACGAGCGTCCGCCTCGGCCGGTATCTCCCAGTAGCGCGCGAAGCCGATGAAGTGATCGAGGCGCACGAGGTCGACCCGGTCCAACATCGTGCGCACGCGATCGCTCCACCAGCGGTAGCCGTCTGCACGCATGGCATCCCATCGGAAGATCGGCGTGCCCCAGCGCTGGCCGCGGGCACTGAACGCGTCGGGCGGAACTCCCGAGACGTGCGAGGGCTGACCGCGTTGGTCGAGCGCGAAGAGATGCTGGTGCGCCCAGACGTCGGAGCTGTGGTGCGCGACGTAGATCGGAAGATCACCGATGATCCGAATTCCGTGGCTCGCGGCATGGTCGCGAAGCGAGTCCCATTGCTGCGCGAACAACAGCTGCTCGAGCTCGACGAGCGCGATATCCCGCGCGAGCTCGCGACGTGCTGCTGCCTTCGCCGACCCGGTGCCGACTCGAAGCGGCAGCGGCCAGGTCGTCCAATCGGAGCTGCCGAAGCGACGGCAGAGCGCGACGAAGAGCGCGTAGTCGGGCAGCCAGCAGCGCGCGCGGTACCGCAGCTCTTCCAGCGCACGGTGATGCGCACGCAGCTCGAGCATGCGCTCGCACGCGCGCCAAAGCGGTTCGTCGCGCCGCAACCATCCCTCGCGCAGCAACGGCTCGCGATCGATGAGCGCAGCGTTGCCCGCGAACGTCGAGGGCCCGCTGTAGGGCGAGCCGTCCGCGGAGACGGGATTGAGCGGTAGGATCTGCCAGAAGGTCTGCTCCGCACGCGCGAGCCAACCGACGAATCGGCGCGCGGCCCCGCCGAGATCACCGCCCGCGGCTGCACCGGGCAGGCTGGTGACGTGCAGCAACACTCCACTCGCACGGCGCTGCAGGCTCGCATCGGGCTCGAAGCGCGCCGCGCCGCGGCGATCGACGCTCACGACTCGCCGGCTCCGTCTGTCCTCATCATCGCCGCGGGCTGCAATCGACGTGCCTCGGCGGTGGCGACGCGAGCGTCGCACCACCGGGCAGCAACGCATCAAGCGGGGTCTTCGTCGCCCGCGTCTTCCGCTTCGTCCTCGCCTTCGCCTTCGTCGCCTTCCTCGCCCTCTTCGCCTTCGTCGCCTTCTGCTTCGGGTTCCGTCGCGCTCGGCGGCGACGGGTTCCTCGTCGTGTCAGCTCGTTGATCCGTCGTGTCTGAGTCGCGCTTCGCAGCTTGTTGTCGAGCCATGGTTCGTTCTCCCCGATCGCAAATCGTGCAACCCGAGTGCCACCCTTCGTTCGAAAGTGCACGGCTGCGCTTCGCGACCACCGCCCTCGACTTCGACGCGATCGTCACTATCCACCGACCCACACTGAGTCGCATCGGCGACGCGGCGCTGCCCTCACCTACGACATGCGCGATGAGGATGCACGCGGCGCAGTCGGTGATCACGGGCCACCGTCGATCGCGGGGCACGGAACCTGCTTCATCGACGCGGCATGAAGACGACGGAACGAGACATCGATCGTTTGAACGCGATGCTCCGCGGCGAGCGTTCGGCGATGGAGACCTACGCGCAGTGCATCGAGAAGCTGGCCACCAGCCGGTTCGCGAGCGAGCTGACGGCGCTACGGGCCTCTCACGCCGCGCGTGTCGCCACGCTGACGAGTCGCATCACGGAGCGCGGAGGGGAACCCGACACGACGTCGGGCGCGTGGGGCTCGTTCGCGAAGCTCGTCGAAGCCGGTGCCGCCGCCTTCGGTGAGCGGGCCGCCATCAGCGCCCTCGAAGAAGGCGAGGACCACGGCAAGAAGCTCTACAGCGATCTCGATGATCTCTCGGCGGAGCTGCAGGCGTTCGTGCGTGCGGAGCTGCTGCCCGAGCAGCAGCGCACGCACGCGGCGTTGAGCGCGATCAAGAAGGCGCTCACGTGAGCCTGAGCTCGTCGCGTGAGGCCCGCGCGCGCGGTCACTCCGTTCGCGAGTCGACCTTCACGGGCACGAAGCCCCAGAAGGTCGGTACGCGCACGAGACCGTCGCTACCGCGGCGCAGCTCGGCGGGTCCGAGCGTGCGACCGACGAGCGCGCCATCGGGTGCGTAGAGCCGCGCGTCCGCGGGCAGCTTCACGATCTCCGCGCTCTCGAGATCGCCCCACTTCATCGGCACCGTGCCGCGCGACCCCGCGCAACCGAAGCTCGGTTGGTCGGCGGAGACCAGCTGGACCGTCTTCGTGCGCGCGTAGCCATGCACGCGCACGGTGGCGTGACACAGGTCGACGTGCTCGAGCTCGATCCATCCGTTCTTCGCGGGCGCGAGCGTGTGCGCGACCCACTTGCCGTTCTCGATGGGCTCCAACACCGCGAGCGCTCGTCCGTTGGGCCGCACTGCGATCGTCGCGCCACCGGGCAGCAACGCGTCGACGATCGGCATCGGGAACTCTTGCCGCGTATACGTGGGTCCGAGCGCGCTGTTCTCGATCCATCCGCTGAAGCGATCGTCGCGCGTCTTCACCCGCACGATCGCCTCCTTGCGCTCGAGGATCTCGACCTCTTCACCGGGCCCGAGCTCCACGGCGCCTTCGCCTTTCTTCGCCGCACCGGTGCCGGGACGCAGTGCGACGACGCGCTGCAGCTGCGGGGCGATGTCGGCGACGTCGACCCACACGAGCAATCGTCCGCTGAAGTTGCGCGTGTCGGTGACGATCTGCACGCGCTCGCCGTCGACGGCGACGACCGGCAACGGATCCCACGCGGGCTCGCCCTTGCCGTCGATCGCGACTGCGCCGTCCTTCGTGAAGCGCAACGCACCACGCTTCGCGACGACTGCGCGCGGCTTGTCGGGCAGCTCCACGTCGAGGAGCGCCCACGTCGCTCGCTCCGCGCTCGACAGCTCGCGCGGACCTGCGGGCGCGACGGGCTCGGGTGTGGTCACAGGCGGCGGATCGCTCGCGGCCGGAGTCTGCGTCGGTGCGGTGGTGGAGGTCGGCTCACAGCCGAGCAGCATCACGAGGGCGAGCAGCGATGAACGCATGTCGCCGACGATACTGCACATCTCCGACGCGCATCGGTGGCCCCGACCGCTCCGTCGACTTCACTCGCTCGTCGACGCACCGCTGTTCGCGGCGTCGGGACAGTGCCGACGGATCACATCCATCAACGAGTCGATCTGCACGGGCTTGTTCAGGTACTCCGCGGCGTCGAGCTCGGTGACGCTAGGACGATGGCGATACGCGGAGATCACCACGACCGGGATGTTCGAGAGCTGGGGATCGTTGCGCTGGGCCTCGCGGAACTGCCAGCCATCCATCACCGGCATCA
>DASZPU010000654.1:0-2032 GCA_035550195.1 Nannocystaceae bacterium | reverse complement strand
CTCGCCTTCGACGTACTCCATCGCGAGGTAGAGCTGCCCGTTGTGCTCGCCGACCTCGAACACCGACACCACGTTCGGATGCCGCAGTCGCGCCAGCGCGATCGCCTCGCGCCGCAACGCATCACCGGCCCCGGCCCACGGATCGCGCAACACCTTGATGGCGATCACGCGATCGAGCGCAGGATCCCAGGCCGCGAACACGAGCCCCATCCCGCCGCCGCCGATCTGCCGCAGCACGTGGTACTGCGCGATGCGAGGCGTGTCGACGCGCGCGAACATCTGGCGACGCAGACGGGCGAGCCGCACCGAAGCGTCGAGCGCGTCGGCGCTCGCCGGGCTCCCCTCGCCCTCGAGCACACGCGTGGGTTCGTCGCGTTCGAGCATGGGGGTCACCACCGGGAGGAAACGCTGCGGCTCCCCGACCGGATCACGGTGACGCTGCGTCGGCCTCGACGTCGGGCCGCGCGCGCCCGAGCAGCGCCTCGGTCACCTCGGCGGTCGTGCCGAGCTCCTGCTCGAGCGCCTCGCGTGCGCGTCGCAGCCGACTCTTCACCGTGCCCTGCGCGAGCTCGAGCAGCTCGGAGATCTGCGCGGTCGAGTGCTCCTCCCAGTAGTGCAGCTCGACCACGAGCTGCAGATCGACCGGCAGACGACGGAGCGCATCGCGGACCTGCACGGCCGCCTGCGCGCGCCCGAAGCGACTCGTGTTCGACGTGCCGGCCGCAGCGACCGAGATGTGCTCGAAGTGGTCGTCGACGTGCCCGGCGTGGCGACGCAGCGCCCGCAGGTGATCGTAGAGCCGACTGCGCGCGATCTTCAGCAGGTACATGCGGAACGCACCGCTGTCGAGGATCTTCTCGCGGTGACGCAGCGCGGCGATGAGTGTCTGCTGCACGAGATCGTCGGTCGCGTCGCCGACCTTGTTGATGAAGAATCGGTAGAGCAGCGGGAAGCAGCGCCGCAGCAATAGATCGCCCGCGCGATCGGACCCGGCCTGCCACTGTGCGAGCAGCTCGATGTCCGAGTCGCCTTCCATCGCGCTTCGCGATGCTCGCACTGCCGCTGGTGATCCGCCAGCTCGCGCCCGGCGTTTCCCCGAGCACCATGTTGCACCGACTGCTTCCGCTCCTCATCCTCGCGCCCCTCCACCTGCTCGCCCCTTCCACGGCCGCCGCGGCGCCGGACGACATCTGCGTCCCGACCGCGAATCCGCACCCCGACTGGTGGACGCCGAACATGAGCCCCGCGAAACGCGAAGCGAGGTGGTCGGGCGCCGACGTGCGCGAAGCGACCAATGGGGTTCGCAGCGCGCGATTGCGATCGGTGTGGTCGCCCCAGGCGGACACGATCTACGTCGAGGTGCGGGTCTCGACGGATCTCTCGCTCGACGACGAGGACGCGTTCGTGATGGCGATCTCCGACACCGCGCAGCAGTTCCCCGAGCTGCTCGTCGAGTTCCATCCGCTCGAGGATTGCCCGGTGTGGACCGATTGCGACGGCGACGGCATCGCGCTCGACGCCGGCTCGATCACGTACACGCCGGGCGAGCCGACCAACACGTCGATGAGCTGGGGCACGCCGTCGTCGGTCAACGCGTCGCTGAATTTCCAGATCAGTCATCCGTGGATCGTCGTGACGAAGAGCGGCAACAAGCACACGTGGACGATGAGCTTCGCGATGCACGTGCCGACCGACGGTGCGGGTGACTTCGTCGACCGCCGGATCTACGGCAACGCGATCGCCTACGATCCCGGCGTCACCTCCGGCACCTACTACGAGCTGCCGCTGTGGTGCACGTCGTCGTCGATCACCACCAACGATTGCCTGATTTACTCGGGCCCGTCTCCGGGTTTGCCCGGCGATCTGCCGTGGCCGGCGATGCAGGACACCTGGTCGTCGGTCGAAGCGGGCTCGTGTAGCTAGTTCCCCACCGCGGCCGAAGCGGCCACGACCCGCGATGCGGGAAACCTGAGCTAAGCTGGATCGTCGGCAGCGAGGTCGCCCACTCAATGGTGCGCAACAGCTCGTTAGC
>DASZPU010000653.1:0-10796 GCA_035550195.1 Nannocystaceae bacterium | reverse complement strand
AGGCGCCGGCGCGTCGTCGGCCGGAACCGGCGCCTGCATGGTCGCGCTCGCGTCGGCGATGGTCGGCTCGGGCTCGTCGCGCGGCGGCATGATCGGGCCGCTGTCGAGCGCGTGCTCGTGCGGCTCGAACACCATCGTCGCGCGGCGCTCGAACTCGTCCTCGTGCTCGTCGCGCGTCGGCTCCGGCGGCTGCGGCATCGCAGCGCGATCGGTGTCGTCGCCACCGGGCACCAGCATCACGGCGCGCGGCGGCGGTAGATCGAGCGAGATGCCCGCGGAACCACCCGAGCCGGGATCGTGCAGCATCGGGAAGCCGACGTCGGACATCGACGGTCGGCGTCGCAACGCGCTGAGATACGCGACGCACAACACCGCGTAGCGCTGCGGCACGACCGACGCCGAGCGCTCGGCGGCGACCTTCTCGAGGCAGCACTCGGGGATCACGAACGGATGCACGTTGGGCACCGATCGATAGAGCGCACCGAGGCGCTCGTTGGGCAGATCGGGGTGCACCGCGATCCACACCTGATCGCCGCGCTCGACCAGCGGCACCGCCCAGCCGATCTCGAGCACGTCCTCGGGTAGCGCGTGCCACGGACGATCGCGCTCGTCGTCGATCAGCTCGAACGGCGTGAGCGGCAGACCACACGCGTGCACGAGCAGCTCGCCGAGCGTGTGTGCGTCGACGAGATCGAGCTCGAGCAACACGCTGTCGAGGCTGCCGCCGTAGATCTGTTGGCGACGCAGCGCCATGTCGAGCTCGTCGGCCGGCAGCGCGGCCGTGCGCTCGAGATATCGCCGCAGGTGGCTCACGCGTCCCTCACGACGTAGGTGCCGCTCGCGTGGTCGTGCCACGCACGCTTCTCGAAGTCGAACGCGACCCACACCCAGCCGAGCCCGCCGAGCATTCCGCCTGCGAGCGTGACGAGCACGCGCAGCGCGACGCGGGGGAGCCCGGGTCTGCGTCCGCGCGCATCGACGACGCGCAGCTTCAAGAGCTTGAGCCCGGGCGTGCGCCCCGAGAGGTGCCAGAACAATCCGAGGTAGAGGCCGGCCATCACGAGGATCGGCGCCATGCGGCGCAGCACCGCGAAGGGATCGACCTCGAAGAGTCGCAGCAAGGTCTCGAGCGCAGTCTTGCCGGCGAAGAGCGACGGCGCGTCGCTCCATCGCACGAGCAGCCACGCGAGCGGGCCCGCGGTGAACAGCAGGATCGCACCGTCGACTGCGGTCGCTGCGGCCCGTCGCCACACGCCCGCCACGCGCACGGGCAAGAGCGACGCGCCACAGCTCGGGCACGTCGGCTCGCCGGTGGTGGCGATCTCGGCGACGAGCGGTGCGTCGCAGACCGGGCAGAACGACCGCCCACTCTTCGAGCGGTGCGGCCGCGGAAGCCGGACTCCCATCGCGCGGAGCTTATCATCACGCTCCGCGTCGCGGAGGCTCACACTGGGACGCGAGCGCGCAGGCGCGCAAGCCCGGCCACGGTCGCGGTCTCGGTCCGCAACGTCCACGGCCCGAGCGAGAGCGGCGTCATGCCATGACGCATGCATGCCTCGGCCTCGTCGTCGCGCAGACCTCCGGGCGGCCCGACCACGAGCCGCGGCCGTACGTCGGCGGGCAGCGGTGCCTGCGTGCCGCGCAGGCGTTCCCAGGCGATCACGCCGCCGGGATCGCTGGTGTCGATGCACGTCGCGAGCGGCCGCGCGGCGACGACGATGGGTGGGCTCGGCAGACCACACTGCCGCATCGCGGCTCGCACGACGCGATCGATGCGCGCCGGCGCGGGCTCGGCGTGATTGCCGTGGGCGACCTTGACGAGCTCGATGCGCGTGACGCCGAGCTCGCACGCGGACGCGATCGCGGTGGTGCACGCATCGGTGTCGCCGAGCGCGAGCCACAGCTCGAGCGGATCGATGGCGGCGTGCACGATCGCGTCGCCGAGCACGAGCGTCGCGCTGCGATCGTCGATGCGCGCGAGCTCGGCCCGCATCGCCACGCCTTCGCCGTCGAGCACTTCGAGCGTCGCACCGACCTTCGCCCGGCGCACGCGTGCGAGGTAGTGCAGCTCTTCGCCGTCGATCTCGATCGCGGCACCACGCGTGAGCGGTGCGCGATGGAACACGCGCAGCGTCATCGCATCCGCCGGAGATCGAGCGCGATCCATTCGCCTTGCTGGCGCGGCCACGGATCGATCCGTTCGTCACGCGCGAAGCCGGCGGAGAGGAACACGGGCTCGAGCTCTTCGCGCTCGTCGACGAGCACACCCGAGAGCACGAGCAGCCCACCGGGCACGACGATGTCGAGCAACGCGGACGCGCGTGCACGCAGCGTGTCGGCGCGGATGTTGGCGAGCACGAGCTCGAAACGATCGCCGCGCACGGCCTCGAGATCGCCGGTCCGGATTTCGACGCGCGCGTCGAGGCCGTTGAGGGCGGCATTCTCCGCGCTGGTTGCCGTGGATTCGGGGTCGATATCGACCGCGACCACCTGCGCCGCCTCGAAGCAGCGAGCCGCGCACAGCGCGAGGATTCCGGAGCCGCAGCCGAGATCGAGGACACGCTGTGGCTGGGGGCCGCTCGCGAGGATCGAGACGATGCGATCGAGGCACAGCCGCGTGGTCTCGTGCAGGCCGGTGCCGAATGCGCGACCGGGATCGAGCACGACCTCGCGGGCCGGATCTCCGGGGCGGCGATCGATCCAGCTCGGCCGCAACAGCAGCGCGCCGTCGCCCAGCACGAGCGGTGCGTAGAACTGCTTCCACGCATCGCGCCAATCGTCGTCGGTGCGGACCTCCGCACGCGCAACGACCGTGATCCCGAGCGCTTGGCCGCCGCGCTGGGCTGCGGTCGTGACCGTCTCGATGCACGCGGGCGTCGTGTAGGCGAGCAGCTCGGCGTCCTTCACTTCCACGCCGCCGACACCCTCGACGGCGGCCAGCTGCGCACCGAGCTCTTCGAGGAGATCGAGCGAGAGCGACCAAGTGTCGCGGCTCGTACGATCCGCCTCCAGCTTCACGGTCACGATCGCCCACGGCTGCATCGATCCCCCCGTGGTCATCTGTCGTATCCGAGGTGCTCGGTCATCGCGCTCTGCAATCGCCGTAGGCGGGCTTTCACGTCGAGAGCCTGCGGGAAGACCGCTGTCCGAGCCCTCTTCGAGATGCCGTACACGATGATAGCGTATCCCTGGAACGAGGGCTTCGCAGTCGGACTTAGTAGGGCTTCCCCCGATGCAGATCGCCAACGAACGCCGCGGGCAACCGCGGGCCACCCTCGACACGACGGTCATCGCGTTCATCGGTGACGAGCGGATCGAGTGTCGTGCCGTGGACATCAGCGCGAACGGCATCGCGCTGTTGAGCCCGGTCGTGCGATCGAACGGACAGTTCTTGCGCGTCAACTTTGCGCTGCCGCAAGCCGGCGGTCCGCGTTGGCTCGACGCCGATGGTGTGGTCGCACGCGTCGCGCGAGCCGAGCAAGGGATACTGCTCGGCGTTCAGTTCCTGGTGATCGAAGATCGCGCCGCACGCGAGGTGCATGCGTACGTCGAGCACACGCGGCTCGCGGCCGCGCACGCGCGTCAGCAAGAGACGTATGTGCGGCGCGTCGCGGGCAGCGGCACGCCGGCATCGATGCCGGCAGCGCGCAGCGGCAGCACCGGTGAGCAACGCATCCCCGACGCGAACAATCCTCCGCGCGTCACCGGCGAGTACGCGCCGCCGCAGCGACGCACGCAGGAGTACGCGACCTCCGACGACGAGTCGACGAGCCGACCTGCACCTGCAGCGATCGCGACGGCGCCGACGATGGAAGCTCCGCGTGCACCGAGCGAAGCATCGGGCACCGGACGTTGGCCGAGCGAGATGGCCGAGCAAGCGTCCGCGTCGGGACGTTGGCCCGGTGAAGCATCCGGTGCATCGCATGCGAGCGACAGCGGGCGCTTCCCCGGCGATCAGCCGGTGCGCACGCCGACCGGCAGCACGGCGCGCGCCGACTCGAGCGGTGGTGCAGGTCGTCCGCGCGACACCGGCACGCGACCCGACATGAGCGCGCCGCCGCGTCGCACGACGAGGCCGCCGGAGGCCGCGAGCGGTCGCCGTCCGACTCCGACGACGCCACAGCCGGCCGAAGCGCCGCGCATGTCGAAGAACGATCTCGCCGCGCTCTACCGCGATGCGCTCGACGAGGTCGAGGGCAAGAAGCCCGCGAAGAAGAAGAAGTAGTCGGCCACGCCGCATTCGCAGTCGAGTGCGTCGCACTCGCGGTAGTGCGAACCACTGCTCGATCCGTGCACGTTGCTGCGCAACGAATCGTGCGAACGCTGCATTGCAAACGCTCGCATGTGGCGGCCAAGATGCGAGGTGATGGCAAGCGTGCCGCCCCCCCAGGCGCGCGCGGACGCCTTCGTCCGTGCGCATCTTCCGATCGCGCTCGTCGGCCTCGTGCTGTCGGGCTGCTACACCGGCATCGACGACCCCGAGGACACGCCGTGGCTCACGGCGGCCTCGGACGCGGCGGAATCGTCGTCGGCGCAAGGCGGTGAAGCCGACGACGACGGCGCGGGGGAGGGCGCGAGCGCAGCCGATGCTGCGAGCGCAGACGATGGCGCGAGCGCGGACGATGCTGCGAGCGCAGACGATGCTGCGAGCGCGGACGATGGCGCGAGCGATGCGGGCACGAGCGGTGGCGATGGCGGCAGCGCCGATGCGGGCACCGACGATGGTGCGAGCAGTGTCGAGGGTGGCAGCGTCGACGACGGCAGCGCCGAAGGTGGCTCGTCGGGCGGCGACGAAGGTGGCGAAGCCGAGGTGCCCGACAACGCGTTCTGCGATCCGGTCGCGGCGTGGACTCCCGCGTGGTCGGTGCTCGAGCAGCAGATCCTCGACATCGTGAACCAGCGTCGCGCCGAAGGTGCCGACTGCCACAGCGAAGGCACGTTCGGTCCCGCGGGTCCGCTCACCATGAACCCGGCGCTACGTTGTGCCGCGCGCGTGCACAGCAAGGACATGGTCGATCAGAACTACTTCGATCACACCGGTCCCGCCGGCGACGAGCCCGACGATCGCATCGATGCATCGGGCTACTCGTGGAGCACGTGGGGCGAGAACATCGCGGCCGGCAACGCGACGGCCGCGGCGACGATGCAGCAGTGGATGGACAGCGACGGCCACTGCGCGAACATCATGAACCCGTCGTTCAGCGAGCTCGGCGTCGGCTACTACCCGGGCGGTGGCTACGGGCACTACTGGACGCAGGCGTTCGGTCACCCCTGAGCGATGCAGTAGCCCAGCTGCTCGCGGTACGGCGTGCACACGAGGCCTTCATCGGGGCAGCTCGGCGCGGAGAGATCGCAGAGCGCGGTGCAACACGGCGCTTCGCCGCAGCTGGGATTCGCGGAGGGCTCGACGCAGGTGAGCCCGCTGCCGCAGCCCTGCACCGCGTTGCACGGATCGCCGTAGCTCGTCGGCACGAGCGTCGCGGGGATGCAGGAGAAGCGATCGTCGTCGCCCTGCACGCACGTCGCACCGAGCGGACACATCGGCAGCGCCGGATCGCAGCTCGGCATGCACAGCGCGATCGCGCCTTCGTAGCCGATGAAGCACTGCGCGTCGCCTTCGCAGACGGGATCGTCGGGGATGCCGGTGCAGAACGCCGCGCACGTGCCGAGCCCGGTCTGCGCATCGACGCCCCAGCACATGCTGCCGCCGTCGCAGTCGTCGATGCCGCTCGCCGGCCCGCCTTCGATCGTGCACGGCTCGCCGGACTGCGCGGGCGCGTCGGGGATGGGGCTGCAACGCGTCGCGTTCCAGAACGTGCCGCCGTCGTTCGCCCACGGCATGCACTTGTCGTCGCACGGGCAGTCCTGCGCCCACACATCACAGTCGCCACTGCGTGAGGCGCAGGTCGTCGCGACATCCAACGCGATGAACGACATCGACGTGCTCGAGTCGTCGTCGAGCGATCCGCTGCTCGTGCTGCTCGACGTCGTCGCGTCGCTCGTCGAGCCGATCGCGGTGGTGCTGCTGCTGCTCGAGCCTTCGCTCTCGCCCGCGGCACCGTCGTCGACTGCGACCGGCAGCGTGCAGCCCCCGATCCACAGCGGCAGCATCCACCGCCAGCCCATCGCATCCAGCCTAGCGCCTCCCGAGGAATCGCGCCAGGAATATTACTTGTAACGCTAGCAATGTCGGTCTTAGCATGGTCCGATGGCCACACAGACGCGACCGTTCCTCGTGATCGCCGTGCTCCTCGGCTGCGGCGATCGAGTCTATGACCTCGGTGCGCCGATCGCTGCGGACGGCGAGAGCAGCAGCGGAGCGAGCGCGACCGATGGTGTGATCGACGAGCCCGAGCAGCCGTCGCCGACGACCATCATGTCGTCGAGCGACGACGGCAGCGACGACGACGATCCGCATGCGGAAGGCATCGGCTTCATCGAAGAGCACGACGGCGGTGGCCACTCGTGGGAGTGCAGTCTCTTCGAGCAAGACTGTCCGACCGGCGAGAAGTGCAACATCTACGCGAACGACGGCGGCAACTCGTGGAACGCGACGCGCTGCTTTCCGATCGATCCCGATCCCGACGCGATCGGCGAGCCGTGCACCGTGATCGACAACGGCGTGAGCGGGATGGATTCGTGCGAGCTCGGAGCGATGTGTTGGTACGTCGATCCCGAGACCAACACGGGCGAGTGCGTCGCGTTCTGTCAGGGCAGCGAGGCGAACCCGGTGTGCGCCGATCCGAACACGCACTGCGAAGGCCGCGATATCACGCTTTGCCTACCGAGCTGCTGTCCGCTCGAACAGACGTGCAACGAGGGGCTGGGTTGCTACCCGGTGAACGACACCTTCTCGTGCGCGCCGGATGCGAGCGGCGAGCTCGGTGCGTACGGTGACCCGTGCGAGTTCATCAACGTGTGCGATCCGTACTTCTTCTGCGGCGCTCCGGAGCACGTGCCCGGTTGCGAAGGCTCGTACGGCTGTTGCAACGCGATGTGCTTGGTCGGCTCGTTGGGCTGCAGCGCGTACTCGCCGTTGCTCACCTGCGTGCCGTGGTTCGAGGAGGGCCAGGCGCCGCCGGGCTACGAGAACGTAGGCGCGTGCCTCATCGCGGAGTGACGCGCGTGCGCGCTCTGCTGCTGTTCGCGAGCGCGATCGTGCTCGGCTGCGCCGGCGAAGAACCGTTCGTCGCGAGCGATTCGTCGTCTGGCGACGACGCGAGCTCGACGGGCGAGTCGTCGGCATGCAGTGAAGCATGCGCGGACACCTCGAACGAGGCCGGCATCTCGCGCTGCTACGCGTGTCGCTGCAAGGTCGCGTTCGACGACTGGTTGCCCGCGCGCGAAGAGCTGCAGTGCGGCGTCGCGACGCCGATCGTCACGTACACCGTCGATACGTCGTCGCCTGAAGTCACGCTCGCGCCCGCGCCGATCGGATCGACGCGCTGCGCGAACACTTCGCTCTTCACCGGCTCGTGCACGCCCGGCAGTCGCGTGGGCCAGCTCGAGCACGGCGATGTGATGGTGCGCTGGATCTGCCGCGATCCGTATCTCGATCTCGACGGCCGCGTGCTCTACCACGACGTCGGCATCATCGGGCAGAACGTGCGCACCGGTGCCGCGTGCTTCTGGGACGACATCAACGACGTCACGCACGACGACGATCTTCCCCAGCTCGATCTCGAGACCGCGAGCGCAGAGGATCGCGCGCGCTTCGAGGAGAACTTCTACTTCACCGACGGCGAGAACTGCACGTCGTGCCACGATCACGACCCGTTCATCTACACGCCGTATCTGCAGTCGACGAATTGGAAGACGGTCGCGGCGGCGAAGGGGCCGTACGGCTTGCTCGATCTCGAGGGCGAGGTGCGTGCGACCGGGAATCTCCACCTCGTGTCGCCGCGTGCGGCCCCGTGCACGAGCTGTCATCGCCTCGGCAACGAGAAGACCTGCACGACGCTCGCGCCCGATGCACTCGCGGCTGCGAAGGACGATACGTACGAGCAGGCGGTCCTCGACGCCGCGCAGCCGGGCAGCCCGCACTGGCGGCTCGCGTACTGGATGCCCAACGACAACGTCGCCGACTTCGGCGGTTGGCAAGCGCTCTACGAAGACGCGCGCGCGCACATCCTCGCGTGCTGCGCGACGCCGGGCGAAGACGTCGGCGACTGCCGCTGGGAAGCCGTGCCGGCGCAGTGATCGGCTAACGCGGTGGCGGCCCGAGGTCGGTGCGCGCGCGCTCGACCGCGCCGAGGATCTCGCGCGCGTGCGCGAGCAGTCGCTCGCCCGCCGGGAGCAGCCGCATGCCCCTCGGCTTGCGCTCGAAGAGCTGCACGCCGAGCTCGTCCTCGAGGCTCTTGATCCGGCGCGTGAGCGGCGGCTGCGTCATGTGCAGTCGCTTCGCAGCGCGTCCGACGTGCTCGGTTTCCGCGACCGCGACGAACGACTCGAGCTGCAAGAGCGACATGCAGCCACGATAGCGGAGGCGTCGCCGCGACTCGATACCGATTCGGTATCGATGCGATTTCGGCATTGGACGGCGGCGGTTCGCTCGATCAAGCTGGTGCGCCGATGGCGATCGAGATCCACGACGCGCGCGCGATCGCAGGCATGCGGCGCGCGGGCGCATCCGCGGCCGCAACGCTCGCGCACGTCACCGCGCAGGTCCGCGCGGGCATGACCACCGCGGAGATCGATCGACTCGTGCGCGAGGACACCGCGCGTCGCGGCGGTCGACCGAGCCAGCTCGGCTACAAGGGCTTCACCGGTGCGGTGTGCACGAGCGTCAACGAAGTGGTGTGCCACGGCATCCCTTCGCCGAAGAAGGTGCTGCGCGAGGGCGACATCGTGAACGTCGACGTCACCACCGATCTCGACGGCTTCCACGGCGACACCTCGATCACCGTCGCGATCGGCACGCCGAGCGCGGACGCGATGAAGGTGCTCGACATGTCGCGACGTTGTCTGGACGCCGGCATCGCCGAGGTCCGCGAAGGCGCGCGCCTGGGCGACATCGGAGCCGCGATCGAAGCGCTCGCACGCAGCGAAGGCTGCGGCGTGGTGCGCGACTTCGGTGGCCACGGCATCGGCCGGCAGATGCACATGCCGCCGCACGTGCCCCACACCGGCAAGCGCGGCACCGGCCTGCGACTGCGCGCGGGCATGACGTTCACGATCGAGCCGATGATCACGATCGGCTGGCCCGCGATCGTGGTGCTGGACGACGGCTGGACGGCGGTGACCGAAGACGGCTCGCCGTCCGCTCAGTTCGAGCACACCGTGCTCGTGACCACCGACGGCTGCGAGGTGCTCACGCGGCGAGCGTCGAGCTCGCCCTGATCGAGCAGGTCCCGCAGATGTGGCCATCCGCGGCCAACAACGCCGGACCTCACCGGTGAGGTCGGTCGGATGTGGCCGCGGATGGCCACATTGCGCCGACCTGCGTCCTCACTGCCGCTTCGCGGTGAAGCCCGAGGTGAACTTCAGCGTGGCGCCGAGCACCGCGGCTTCGAGGTCGCCGTCCATGTCGACGTCGTCGGCCCACAAGCAAGCGCCGCTGTAGCCCGTGATGATCTCGCCGTTGTCGAGCGCTTCGACCGTCCACTCCATCCCGTCGTCTTCGGTGAGCAGGTCGGCCTTCGCGATCGACACGCCGAGCAAGCCGCAGTTGATGCCGTTGCTCGCCACGCCGGCGCCGAGCAGCACGTCGAACGCGTCGCCGTCTTCGCTGATCGAGCCGAGCACCGGACGCTCGACCGTCACCATCTCGCCCATGCACACGTCTTCGCAATCGGGGTTGTCGGTGCCCTGACCGCACTCGGAGGCCGTCGGGGCGACGAGATCGCCGTCGCACTCCTGCGAAGGCAGGAAGATGTCGACTTGGTGCGGGAAGCGGAGGTCGTGCGCCGCGGCCTTCACCTCGGCGGGAAACGCTTCCGACGGGCACACCACTTCTTCGCGCGCGCAGTCGAGATCGAACTTGATCGGCGTGTCCTCGTGCGTGATCTCGACCGCGCCACCTTGCACGCCGATCTCCGCGGTGTAGACCGCACCCCCGATCGCGATCTCGACCGCGATCTCGTCCTCGTACTCGACCTCGTAGTTGCCCGCCATGTCGGGCGCCTCGCTCTTCGACCACAGCGAGCCGCAGCCGCGTCCGCCTTCGTCGTCCCCGCCGGCGCCCATCAACACGCCGCCGACCAGCACCGCCATCGCACCCGTGCGTCCCGTTCGTGCCACCGCCATGGGCGGCGCTGCACTGCGAGGGCCGTGCCAGCGCTGTGGGGCCCGCGATGCGCCCGATCGCGTGGCGAGGCGCAGCGATCGTCGCGGATCGCAACGATGCAGCGCGCGCGTCCCCGCGCACCCGCATCGGGAACCCGGCCGCACGCGCGCGGTCGTTGGGCGCATGCACGTGCTCGGCAGGCTGGTCCCGCTTGCGCTCCTGGCCGCGTGTCGCCCGACTGCTTCCGTGCCTGCGACACCCTTGGTGCACCAGCGCGTCGTCGCACCACCGCTGCCGCTGGGCGCCACCGTCGGCGTACGCCCGGGCGCAACGCTACGCGCGCGCGACCATGGCGATGCACCGTCCTTCACCGCCGCACCGAGCGAGCATCGGTTCGCGTTCCGCGTCGTGGCGAACCGCGGCGCGTGGGTGGAGCTCGAGTCCGACGTCGACGAGGAGCAGCCGTGCCGACCTCCGCCCGCGCTCGCGGGCCTGCGCCTACGATTGTTCGCGCGACGCGATGACATCGCCGTGCTCGACGACGCGGCCGTCCGCGCGTGTGAAGCCGCGG
>DASZPU010000652.1:0-6960 GCA_035550195.1 Nannocystaceae bacterium | reverse complement strand
GAGATACGGCAGCGCACCACCGGGCTGACCGAGCGAGGTGTGGCCCTCGCCGATCGCCATCAGCACGACCGCGACCGCGGGATCGTCCTTGCCCAGCGTGCGTTCGAGGATGTCGAGCGCCTCGCGGTACCGCACGAGCGCCGCAACGTGATCGCCACGCTTGTCCGCGGTGACGCCGAGGTTGTGCAGCAGGTGGGCGATCTTCGGGTGGTCGTGCCCGAAGATCTTCTCGCGTGCGACGAGCGCTTGCTCGAACACACGCTGCGCATCGTCCATGCGATTCTCGTCGAGGTAGAGCGATCCGAGGTTGTTCAGCGGATCGATGCTGACCGGGTGCTCGGGGCCGTAGAGCTCGAGCCACAGCTCGCGCGCGTGCAGGAAGGCCTGCTCGCTGTCGCTCCAGCGGTGCAGCCGGTGCAGCACGATGCCGAGCTCGTTGGTCATGATCGCGAGCGGACGCAGGGCTTCGCGCCGCGGCAGGTCGGACAGCGACGCGACCGCCTCTTCGAGCTCACGCCGTGCCTCTTCGAAGCGCCCCTCGCGTTCGTGCATGCCCGCGACGAGCTCGCGCCAGATCGCGCGGGGCACCTTGGGCTCACCCAGCCGTATCAGCCATGCGTTCGAGATCGCGACCCACGCCTGCGCATCGCCGAGCCGCGCTTGATGAACCCCGATCGAGATCGCGAGCCCGAGCGCAGCGTCGAGCGTGTTGAGGTCGTCGTGATTCGCGACCGCGAGCTCGAACCGCGCCTGGTGCTCGCGCTGCGCGTCGAGGTGACGGCCTTCCTGCTGATCGATCGCACCCGCGATCCCGTGCAGGTCGATCTGCAGCGGTGGGTAGGCGAATGCGTCGATGTCGGGGCGCAGCGCCGCGATCGTCTCGCGCGCGAGCGTGATGCGACCGGCACGCTCCTGCGCCTCTGCGCGCGCGAGCACGTCGGAGAGCTCGGCAGCGCGGGCTCTGCCGGCTTCGTCGAGCGGCGTGGCTTCGCTGCTCGTCAAGCGCTGCACGTCGGCGCAACGGCTCGGGCTCTGCAGCTCGGCGACGGCTTCGTTGGCGATCGGCACCAGCGACGCGTCGAACTGCTCGAGCTCGGTCAGCAACGCATCGAGCTCGCGACGTTCGTCGTCGAGGCACGACATGCGACGATCGAGCAGCTCGGGCGATTGTTCCCCGCGACGGTGCCGCGTGCACGCATCGAGGTGCTGCGCGATCCATTCGGCTCCGAACGCATCGAGCCGGGTCTGCGCGCGCAGCCAGACTTCGCCGGCCTCGGCCGCACGAAACTCCTTCGCGATGTGATCCCTGCGCGCGTCGTTCCAGACGGTCGCGAGCGCTGCCGGAGCGCCGTCGCAGGCATCGCCGCCGGGCAACGCGATCGCGGCCGTGAACCCGGCACCGGCGAGCGCGGCCGCACCGATCGCGAGCGCGGTGGTGCGCCGTCGCGACGCGAGCCGCTCGAGCGCTGCGAGCAGCGCGGTCATGTCGGGCCAGCGGCGCTCGGGCTCGCGCGCCAGGCCGCGCACGAGGATCGGACGCAGGCCCGCCGGCACGCCGGGCGGGCGCGGGGGATCGGCGAGGTCGCCTTGCAGCACGTCGACCGCGACCGCAGCGCACGGGCTGCCACCGAACGGCGGCTCGTGGAAGACCGCGCGGAACAGCGACACGCAGAAGCTGAATTGATCCGCGCGTGGATCGACCGCGAGCCCGCGCAGCTGCTCGGGCGAAGTGAACGCCGGCGTGCCGATGAACTGACCGGTGCGGGTGAGGCGATCCTTGGAGTCGGCGAGCTCGAGCTTCGGCGGCGAGAACGGTGTGTCCGGCTCTTCGCCGTCGATGCGCGCGATGCCGAAGTCGATGAGGCGCACGCGACCGTCTTCGCCGACGACGACATTGTCGGGCTTGAAGTCGCGGTGCACGAGCTTCGCGTGGTGCACCGCTTCGAGACCGCGACCGGCTTGCACGAACACGCCGAGGATCTCGGCGAAGGTGTGCGGGTGCGCGAGCCACTCCTGCATGCTCTCGCCGCGGATGAACTCCATCGCGACGAAGAGATCGTCGCCGAGCTCGCCGACCTCGAACACCTGCACGACGTTGGGATGGTTGAGACGCGCCAGCGCTTTCGCCTCGCGGAGCATGCGACCGCGCGATTGCTCGGAGCGATTGCGACCCGAGAGCACCTTGATCGCGACGCGGCGATCGAGCATCTCGTCGTACGCGGACCAGACGGTGCCCATGCCGCCTTCGCCGAGGCGACGCACGATCGTGTAGCGGCCGATCCGCAGCGGCTCCGGAGCTTCGTTCGGCTCCGGCGGCGCGGCGTCGAACGTCTCGAGCAGCGTGGGCGTTGGCGCGCCCACACGATCGGCGTTGCTCTCGGATGGCCCGGACATCGGAGCGCTACGAGCGTAGCGCCGATTCGCGTCGCGCGTCCGAGCGCGCTATGTAGCTGATGAGGTGGCCACGGCGGGGCGCATCAAGGGCAGCGGCATCGGCGAGTTCGTCGCCTGGTACCTGACGACGGTCGATGGATCACGGCTGCGCAAGGCCGCGGCGGCGCTGCCTCCGGAGCTGTTGCAGCTGATCGATCCCGCGCACGAACGGCTCGGGCTGCTCGCGTCACGCTGGTATCCCGACGAGCTGATCCATCGCTTGCTCGACGGGATGCTCGCGGGGATGTCGAAGGCCGAGCTCGACGATCTCGTGCAGCGCGCGGCGGCGGCGACGGTCGAAGGCATGCGTCGCGGCGTCTACAAGATCTTGTTCTCGTGGTTCTTGACGCCGGAGCGCTACGGCCGACTCGTGCAGGCGGCGTGGGAGCGCAACTACGAGACCGGGCGCGTGGAGTCGACGGTGATCGGCGTGCGCAGGCACAAGGGTGTAGTGGTGGGATGGGAAAGCCACCACTGGTTCTTGTGCCGGCTCAACGTCGCGGTGAAGGCGGAGATCTATCGCGTGATCGGCTGCAAGGGCGTCGTGATCGAGCAACGGTACTGCCGCAAGGACGGCGACGAAGAGTGCGGCTCGATCATCGGCTGGCAGGCGTGACGCAGTAGTGCGTGCGCAGGAAGGTCGCCGGACCTTCGGCGGGGAGCGACACGATGAAGAGCCAGTCGTAGTCGTCGTGCCCGAAGGCGACTCGCTCGCCGCCGAGATCGACGAGCACATCGGGGACCGTGTTCGAGTGGCCCGCGACGACGGCGATCGCGGCGGGTGGCAGAGCGCGCAACGCAGCGACGAGATCGGGGCGCTGCTCCGCAGGGATGGCGGTCGGCGTGAGCTCGTGCTTCGCGACGAGTGGCGCGAGCGTTTCCTGCGTACGCTTGAACTCGGTGGTGAACGCGTGGGTGATCGCGGCGTCGCCGAGGGTCTGCGCGAGGCACCGCGCGCGTGCGTGACCGATCTCGGAGAGCACCGCGTCCTTGTCGTCGCTCTGCTTCTCGCCGTGGCGCACGAGGATGATCGTGCGCGCGGGTGTAGGCGCAGCCGCTTCGCGCACCGGCTCGGCCGCGCGCGGCTCGGTCGGTTGCACGGTGGGCTCGGGCGCGCAGGCGAAGAGGCCGATCACGAGCGTGGAGGCGAGACGCATGATGGGCGCGAGCCTAGCTCATCCCAGCCGCAGGCCGACGGGCAAGCTGTCGCCGAACATGCGGCCGCGATCGCCTTCGGTGAGCTCGGCCGGGCGCAGCACCATGTCGATCCACGGCGCAGGCGCCTTCGCCTTCGCCAACCGCTCGGCCACGGCCTTGCGCGTCGGCTCCGCGACATCGCGCGTCGCATCCCCGGTCATGCGGGCGATCGAGGCCACCGCGAACGTCGCCCCCTCCGCCGTCGCGAGATCCAACGCCAGCAATCGCGCGATCCACTGCTCTGCGATCGCGGGCTCGACCACGTCACCGCGCTCGCCGTGAAACGGCACGCGCGCGCCCACTCGGCCCAGCGGCCAGTAGCTCGCGACCTTGTCCGCGCGCTCGAGCAACAGCTCGCCGATCTCGCGCTTGTCGTCGCGCCCGACTCGCTCGAGCACCGCGAGCAGCTGCATCATCTCGACCGGCCCGTGCTTGTGCGGACCCGCGGGTGGCTTCGCATCACTCGCGCGCCACAGCCACGGCCGCAGCTCCTCGAGCACCTCGCGCTGCCTCGTCGCGTCCAAGCCCGCCGCGATCCACCGCCACAGGATCCACCACTGCGCCCAGTTGGCCTTGCTGCGATGCACCAACCCGCGCTCGCGCGCGCGCCACATCGCGTCCAAGCGCGCGTCGTCGCCCGGCATGCCGAAGCCCGGACGCAAGCACCAACCCACCATGCGCATCCACGCGAGCTCGTGCTGCTCCGAGGCACCGCGCGCCTCCCCGACCTCCAAGCAAGCATCTCCCAACGCGCGACACGTCGCTGCCGACCACTGGCCGCGCGGACCGATCGCCTTCTCCACCGCCGCGCGCAATCCCTTCGCGAGCGCCTCGCCGCCCGCGAACGCGCTCGCGATGATCGCTCGCGCTTCTGCGGTGCGCGGATCCGGCTTCGGTGCATCGATCGCGACCACCGGTGCCGCCACCTCGCGCTTGAGCACGAAGTCCAACCGCCAGCGTCGCGGCGGGAGATCCACCGTCATCAGATAGATCTCCAGCGCCCCCGTCTCGCCCAGCGCCGCGCTCAACGTCACCGGCACCGTGCGCGGCCCCGCCGTCGCCGGCTCGCGACGATTCGGCTCGCGCAACAAGGTCTCGAGCGGCGGGAGCTGCTCGAGCTCCTCGTCGTCGACTTCGATCAACGCCCCCGGATCGTCGACGCGATCGCCGGTGTACGCGAAGAGCGGGAACGCCACCGGCTGATCGAGCACGAGCTCGAACACTCGCTGCGGCACCGTCACGCTCGCGCCGGGCTCCATCGCCTTCGGCGCGACGCACAGCGCACGCCGACCCTCGGCCGCATCCACGCCGATGTAGTACGCGCGCGCGGTGCCGCCACCGATCAGCTCGCCCACGCCGCGCCGCGCCAGCGCGGAACGAACGGCACCGTGCGCGACCGCGAGATCCAACGACGTGTGCTCGAGCCGTTCGATGCGCTCGCCGCCGTACCAACCCGCGAGCACCTCCATCAGCCGATCGACCAGCGCCGCACCATTGAACACGCCGCCGTTGAGCAGCACGCGATCGGGCCGCGGCAATCCGTCGACCACGCGCGCGCCCGCTTCGCTCGCCGCCTCCGCGTGCCGCCGCAAGAACGTGCACACGTGCCGCACGATCGCCGTGTCGCTGGTGTAGGGCAGCCCCAACGTCGTGAGCCCGGCACGACCCACGCGCTGCGCCGTCTCCTGCGGCCCCGTGAACGGCAGGAACCCGTCGAGCAGCACCGCGGTCGCTTCGTCCCGCTCGATCGGGATCGACTTCGTGTTGCCGACCAGCTTCGAGCCGCGCGCCTGGAACGAGATCACCGCCTGCGCCGGCGCATCCGCGCCGAGCAATCGTTCCTTCGCCTGACGTGCCGACTGCACGAGCGCCGACCACACCGTCGCGTCCTCGGGCCGCGCGATGCCGGCCTTGTTCAACGCGAACACGGCCAGCGCCGCGTCCATGTTGTCGCCGCCGAGCATCAAGTGACCACCGACCGCGATGCGATCGATCTTCGGCTCGCCGCCGTCGCTGCCGCGCACGCGCAACAGCGTCAGGTCCGTGGTGCCACCACCGACGTCGATCACGAGGACGAGCCGTGCGCTGCCGAGCCGCGCCGCGAGCTCGCCGGCGTTCGCACCGAGCCAGTCGTAGAACGCGGCCTGCGGCTCTTCGAGCAGTCGCACCTCGCCGAGCCCGGCCTCGCGCGCCGCCGCGGTGGTCAGCTCGCGCGCGCCTTCGTCGAACGACGCGGGCACCGTGACCACGACGTCTTGCTGCGCGAGCGGTGCATCGGGATGCGCCGACTCCCACGCCGCACGCATGTGCGCGAGGTACTCGACCTGCGCCTCGAACGGCGAGACGTGCGGCTCCGAGTCGGGGGCGTTCCACGGCAGGATCGGCGCGCGGCGATCGACCGCACCGTGGCACACCCAGCTCTTCGCCGACGCGACCAAGCGATTCGGCACCTTCGCACCGAGTCGACGCGCCGCTTCACCGACGACGCGCGGGTGCTCGCCCCACGGCAGCGTGCGATCGACCTCCGACAGCTCGCCCGATGCGGGGAGATATAGAAAGGATGGCAACAGCGCGCGCGCGGCCAGCTCGCCCGGTGCGACGAGCTGCGGAATCTCCATCAGCCGCACCGCCGGGTGATCGAGCCGCGCCGACGACAACGCGCAGTGCGTCGTACCGAGATCGATGCCGACCGCGTAGGTCTCGGGCACGGGGCCCGACACTACCAGCAGGTTGCGCGAGCTCGCACGCACCGCGTGCGAGACCTCGCACGCCGGTCGCGAACCGGCCAGCCGCCCGCGCATCTATGCTGCTCGGATGACCTGCGCCCGATCGGTGTCCGCGTTGTTGCTCGCACTCGCCGCCGCGTGCCACGGCGACTCGACGCACGCGGACGGCGGTGGGGACGGCACCACGAGCGGCGATGCATCGACGGGCCCCACCGATCCGAGCACGACGATCGCCGACACCACCGTCGCAGACGAGAGCAGCGACAACGCGACCACCGGTACCGATCCGAGCGAGGTGCAGATCGTGCTGCACTTCGGGGACGACGTGCCGGTGCCGGTGCGCGAGCGCGTGGTCGAGCACATCGACGCAGTCGCGAGCATCGACGTGGTCGTGCTCGATGCCGACGAAGACGTGGGCGCGCTGCATCCCGACAGCTGGATCCTCGGCTTCGGCGACACGCCGTCGACGCGCGCGCTGATCACTGCCGACGAAGTCGCGAATGCGTCGAGCGAGACGGTGATCGTGCGCTCGGGCGAGCTCGATGGCATCGCCGCGCTGGTCACCGATGCGCAACGTCTCGATCCCGATCCGATGAATCACGCG
>DASZPU010000651.1:0-2091 GCA_035550195.1 Nannocystaceae bacterium | reverse complement strand
GGATGGTCACGGTGTAGCCGAGCTCGAGGAACGGCACCTTCGGAAAGAGCGCGTCCTCCACCTTCGTTTCCTGCAGGCAGAGCACGTCCGGCTCGTGATCGCTGATCCACGTCAGCACGTGATCGAGCCGCGCACGGATCGAATTGACGTTCCAGCTCGCGACCGACAGTCGTGGGTCCGTCATCGACGCGGGTGATGCTACCCTCGTTCTCGCCGTGCGCGACACCGACGCAGAGTCCGCCTCGCCGCCGGCCGAGACGCCGGATGGTGGCGAGCTCGCGGTGCTCCCGTTGCGCGGCGGCGAGCACGTCGGTCGCTACGTGATCCTGTATCGCCTCGGCAAAGGCGGCATGGGCGTCGTCTATGCCGCGTACGATCCGCAGCTCGATCGCAAGGTCGCGATCAAGTTCATGCGCCCGCGTGGCGGCAACAAGGGTCGCGCCGGTCAGCAAGCGATGCTGCACGAAGCGCAGGCGCTCGCACGGCTGTCGCATCCCAACGTGGTCGCGATCCACGACGTCGGCCTCGTCGGCGATCGCGTCTTCGTCGCGATGGACTTCGTCGACGGCGTCACGTTGCGGCGTTGGGTCGCGCAGGGCAAGAGTGCGCGCGAGATCGTCGCGGCCTACGTGCAAGCCGGCGAAGGGCTCGCCGCGGCGCATCGCGCGGGCATCGTGCACCGCGACTTCAAGCCCGACAACGCGCTGATGAGCGATGCGGGGCCGCGTCGCGAAGGCGCGCCGGCGGTGGGGCGCGTGCAAGTGCTCGACTTCGGGCTCGCGCGCATGCACGACCCGGCGGGTGCAGATGCCAGCACCGGACGCGAAGGCGAAGCGAAGGCGGTGCGCCCACGCGGCACCCCGATGTACATGGCGCCCGAGCAACACCTCGGCGAGGACGCGGGCACGCCGTGCGATCAGTTCGCGTTCTGCGTCGCGCTCTACGAGGCGCTGTGGCGACGCCTGCCGTTTCCCGGCGACGACAACAACGCGATCGGCAAGGCGATCGTCGAGGGCCGCAAGCTCGATCCGCCCCGCGGTGACGTGCCGACGCGCGTGCGCAGAGCGATCCTCCGCGGGCTCGAGACCGATCCGCGCGCGCGCTTCCCCAGCATGGACGCGCTGCTCGCCGAGCTGCGGCGCAAGGGCGGTCGCAAGCGTCGCATCGCCGCGCTCGCGGGCGGCGTCGCGGCGATCGGCGTCGCGGCGTGGGCGATCGGACGCAGCACGGGCAGCGGCGACGATCCCTGTGCGAAGCCCGAGGAGCGCATCGCCGAGGTGTGGAACGACGCGCGCGCCGAAACGGTCGCGAACGCACTGGTGGCCACCGAGCGCGCGCACGCGCGGCACACCTCGGAGGGTCTGCGCACGCGCGTCGATCGCTACGCGTCGTCGTGGATCGCGTCGTGGACGGCCGCCTGCACGGCGACGCACGAGCGCCACGAGCAATCCGCGGAGCTGCTCGATCTGCGCATGGCTTGTCTCGACGCGCGCCGCGAGCAACTCGATGCGCTCCTGCGATTGCTCGGGCAAGCGGACGGCAACATCGCCGATCATGCGCTCGAAGCCGCGGATGCCCTGCCCGCGCTCGAGCCCTGCGCCGACGCGACGGCGTTGCGCGGGCGCGAGCCACTGCCCACCGACGCGACGCTGCGCGCACAGATCGAAGAGCTCCGCGCACGGCTCGCGCACGCCGGCGCGCTCGAGCACGCCGGCAAGCCCGACGATGCGCTCGCGATCGCCGAGCTCGCGTCGCGGCGCGCCGACGAGCTGGGCTGGGCGCCACTGCGCGCCGAGTCGGCGCTGCGGCTCGGCATGGTGCTGGAGATGCTCGGACGTTGGCAGGCATCCGAAGCTGCGCTGCGTCGCGCCGAGGTCGCTGCCGAGGCCGCACGCGACGACGGCACACTCGCGGACGCTCGCATCGCGCTCGTGATGGTGTCGGGCGATCGCTTGCTGCGTCAGCGCGAGGGCGAGCTGTGGGCCGAGCTCGCGCGCGCGTCGCTCGACCGTCTCGGTCACGATGCCGCGCGCGAGGCCCAGCTCGAGAACAACATCGCGCTCGCGCTCGAGCACACCGCGCGTCCCGAGG
>DASZPU010000650.1:0-8241 GCA_035550195.1 Nannocystaceae bacterium | reverse complement strand
CTATCCCGACTTCACCGCCACGATGCCCGATGCGATGCGCACCGAGGTCGAGCTGCTGGTCGCCGACGTGGTGTTCCGCGAGCAGAGCGACGCGCGCAGCATCTTCAGCACGCGGCGCACGTTCGTGAACGACGAGCTCGCCGCGCTGTACGGCGTCGATGCGCCGGGCGCCGGGCCGATCACCTACGTGCCGGTCGAGCTGCCCGACGATGGTGCGCGCGCCGGCATCCTCACGCTCGGCGCGTTCCTCACCATGAACGCGAAGGAGACGCGCACGTCGCCGACGTTGCGCGGCAAGTACATCCGCGAACGCGTGCTGTGCCAGACCGTGCCGCCGCCACCGATGGACGTGAACACCGACATCGATCCGCCCACGGGTGAAGGCGAGACGCAGCGCGAGATCCTCGAGGAGCACCGCAAGAATCCCGCGTGCGCGGGCTGCCACTCGTTCATCGATCCGCCCGGGTTGCTGTTCGAGTCCTTCGACGGCATGGGCCGCTTCCGCGAGCTCGAGAACGGAGTGCCGGTCGACAGCAGCGGTGACCTCGACGGCGTGCCGCTCACCGGTGCACGCGATCTCGCGGCGCTCTTGCAAGACGATCCCCGCGTCGGTCGCTGCATGGTCACGCAGCTCTTCCGCCACGCGCAGGGCCGCCTCGAGACCGAGGACGAGAACGCGGTGATCACCGACATCGACTCGCGCTTCGCGGACGCGAACTATCGCTTCCTCGATCTGCTCGGGGAGCTCGCGATCCACGACGGCTTCCGCACCGCGACGCCGCAGGAGGGTGGCTGACATGAAGAAGTTCTTGTCACGCCGCACCATGCTGCGCGGCTCCGTCGGCGGAGCCAGCATCGCGCTCGCGCTGCCGCTGCTCGACGCGATGGTCGACAGCAACGGTGCGCGCGCAGACGGCGAGAGCGAAGGTCCGATCTTCGGGCTGTTCTACTGGGCCAACGGCACCACGTGGCACTCCGGTCACGGCGCGATGCAGGCGGGCTATCCCGATCTGTGGACGCCGACCGGCGAGGTCGGGTTCACGCCGAGCGAGTACCTCGCGCACCTGTCCGCGCACCAAGTCAGCGTCGCCACCGGCCTCACGCCACACACGACGTGGGAGCCCGATCCGCCCGGCCAGGAAGACGGGCACATGCGCGGCTTCATGGTCGCGACCACCAGCGATCGCGTGCGTCCGCTGAACTTCGACCACGCCTCGCACACGCTCACCGCCGAGCGCGAGTCGCTCGATCAGTACATCGCGAAGCATCCCGAGTTCTACGGCAGCAGCGTGCCGCGCTTCCGCTCGATCGTCTTGGGCGCATCGCCGGCGCGCTTCCACGACTACGGCCACTGGAACGCGATCTCGTACAACGGGCCCGACTCGCTCAACCAACCGGTGATGGATCCGGGCCAGCTCTACGATCTGCTTTTCTCGGTGCCCGACGATCTACCGGCGGTGGCGCGCCGGGCTTCGCTGCTCGACGCGGTGATCGCCGACGGCAACGATCTCAAGGCGAAGCTGGGCGCGACCGATCGCATGCGCGTCGAGGAGCACCTCGCGAACCTCGACGAGATCCAACGCCGACTCGAGCTCACCAGCACGCCGTGCACGGGCGCGACGCCGCAGCCGGACACCGGCGATCTCATCGCGAAGACCCAGATCATGGGCAACATGCTGGCCATCGCGCTGGGCTGCGGGCTCTCGCGGGTGTTCTCGTTCATGCTCACCTCGCCGGCGAGCACGCACGTGTTCAACAACCTCGGGGTCGCGCTGGACATGCACTCGACGTGTCACGGCGGCAACTGGGATCAGGTGCGCGCGATCACCAACTATCACATGCAGGCGTTCGGCACGTTCCTCGATCAGCTCGCGGCGGTGGTGGACCTCAACGGCACGTCGCTGATGGATCGTGCGCTGGTGTTCGGCACGAGCGAGTACGGCGAGGGCTGGCAACACAGCGTCGCGGAGATGTGTGCCGTGTTCGCGGGACGCTGCAATGGCGCGATCGTGCCCAACGTCCACTACCGCGAGGCGGGCGGCAACTTCACCAAGGCGCACGTCACGATCCTCCGCGCGCTCGGGATCACCTGCGACAGCTACGGGTTCCATGGTGGCGAAGAGACCGAAAACGTCCCCGGCATCTTGGCTTGAGTCGCAGGGGCAACGCCCCTACGCCACTCACGGGAGTCGTGCCGAGGCGGCCCGACTTCCGTGGCGGCTACCCCCGCCGGCAAGAGCCGGCGCCGCCGCTGTGCGGCGGGCACTCGAGCAAGCTGTCCGCCTGCGGGCGGCCACCTCGCTCGGCGCTGCTTGTGTTGCGTTCGCACTGTCGATGTCGTGCCACCAAGAGAGCGGTGGCGAGGGCGATGCGGGCACGTCGGGTGCGTCGAGCGTCGAAGCGGGCAGCGCGAACGACAGCGGCAGCGCGAACGACAGCGGCAGCGGCGAGCAGGGCTCGGAGGCGAGCAACGAGTCGTCGCCGCCCGATTGCGAAGCGCCCCAGATCGCGTGCGGGCAGGAGTGTGCCGACCTCGACAGCGATCCCGCGAACTGTGGTGCGTGCGGCATCGGCTGCGTCGGCCCGATGAGCGATGCCGCGTGCGCGTCCGGCATGTGCACGCTGGGCACGTGCGAGCTCGGCTTCGCCGACTGCGACGCGAACGTGGCGAACGGATGCGAGCACGCGGTCGACTGCGATCCCGGGGGCGCGTGCGCGACCGCTTGCGGCAGCACCGGTCTGCTCGGCTGCGGCGATCCGTGCACGCCTTCGTGTGCCGCACCTGCGGAGACCTGCAACGGGCTCGACGACGACCGCGACGGCGCCTGCGATCAAGGCCCGCTCGCCGGCTGCCGCAAGCCCATCCATCGCGCGACCGGATCGATCGGCCACTTCTACACCGACAGCGTGAGCGAAGTGACCGGCAACGGCTTCACGATGGAAGCGGAGAACTTCTTCTTCCTGTACAGCGATGGCGGCGTCGACGGAGTGCAGCCGCTGTTCCGCTGCATCAAGGGCGGCGGTCGTCGCTTCCTCACCAGCTCGACCGATTGCGAAGCGACCGGCGGTCCAGAGCTCACGCTCGGCTTCATGTCGCCCGACGCCGACTGCGGCAGCATCCCGCTTTATCGCGTCTACGCGCCGGCCAGCGACGATCACTTCTATACGACCAGCCTCGCCGAGCGCGACAACGCGATCGCGATGTACGGCTACCAAGACCAGGGCATCACCGGCTACGTGTGGACGAGCCTGTGACTACCTCGGCGCGGGCCCTTGCTTCACCAGCTTGATCGCGCGCCCGGCCGGTAGCTGCGAGTCCGGCGCGACGCCGTTGAGCCGCGCGAGCGCGGCCGCATCGAGCGCGCCGTTCTGCTCGCGCGCGAGCTCGGCGATCGACGTCGCCTGCGCGAGCGTCACGATGTGCACGCGCAGCGGATCGATCTTCGCGACCCGGGCATCCGCGATCTTGCCGAAGCTGCCGAAGGTGTTCGCGAGCACGCTCGTGCGCTCGCCCCACCCTTGCTCCGGACCGATCGCGACCATCGCGATCACCTTGCCTTCGTACGCGACGAACGCGACGAGGCCCATCAATGTGCTGCCGCTCTCGTCGGCCATCGCGAACGAGCTCGACTCGAACGGAAAGCCGCCGACCGTACCCTGGATGTGCTCGCCGCGGGTCATGCCGCTGTCCGCGAAGAAGTCGGTGAGCGCCGCGATGGGCGTGTCGTACTTCGTCGGCATCGACACGAAGATGGCCTTCTCGTCGGGGCTGAGCGCGATGACCTGATCGCGATCGTGGATGATCTTCCACCCGCTCGGCAGCTGCAGCTCGTAGCCGCGCCGCGGGTGCGCGAACAGAGTCGGCGTCGCGAGGAAGCCATCGCGCGGATCGGGGCCGACCACGACACCTTCGATCGCCGCGAGGAACTCGGGCTCCGCAGCGGCCGGCACCGGCGGCGTGATGCCGAGCATCCCGGCGGTGCGATCGCGACGCTCCTGCGGATCGGGGTGCGTCGACAGCCACGGCGGCGCCTTCTCTGCGCCCTGCGCGAGCGACGTGAGCACCTCGAACACGCGCACGAGCGCGGCCTGATCCCACCCGCCACGCTTCACGTAGCGCACCGCGAGATCGTCGGCCTGGTGCTCGTCGTCGCGCGAGTACTTGAGCAGCGCGACTCCGGCCGCGCTCGCGGCGATGCCACCGACGTGGCGCAGATTCGGATCGATCACGCGGAAGATGCCGACCGTGCGTCGCGCGGTGTTCTGCTTGCGCAGCTGCACCACGCCGTGACGCGCGGTGACGTGGCCTTCTTCGTGGGCGATCACGGCGGCGAGCTCGTCGTCGCTGCCGAGATGCACGATCAGCCCGCGCGTGACGTAGACCCATCCGCCCGGCAGCGCGAACGCATTCACGGCGGGCTCGTCGAGCAGCGTGAACGACCACGGCAGCTGGGGCCGCTCGCTGTCCTTCGCGAGCTTCGCTCCGACGTCGGCGACGAGCTTCGACGCGGTGGGCACCTCGTCGTAGACCGGCATCGCTCTGCGGACGTCCGCGTCGGCTTCGCGACCGAGCGTGATCTCTTCGTCGTTGCTGGGCAGCCCGAACTGCAGCTTGCCGGTCGCGGGATTGCGCGAGCACGCCGCAATCAGCAGCGCGCCCACGAGCATCCGCGCACGCACGAGCGATCAGCCCTTCTTCTTGCGGCGCTTGCCGAAGCCGAACAAGCCCTTCTTCGGCGGGCTGACCGGCTCGCCGCGCTCCTCGGCGATCTCGCGCAGGATGTCTTCGTGCTCCTCGGTGAGATCGTCGGGCACGATCACCTCGAGGTGCACGTGGTGGTCACCGCGTCCGCGACCACCGAGCACCGGAATGCCCTTGCCGCGTCGCATCACGGTGTAGCCGGGCTGCGCACCGGGCTCGATCTCGATCTCTTCCTGACCATCGAGCGTGTCGATGGTGGCCTTGCAGCCGAGCGCGGCCTGGAACATCGACACCTTCACGCGGCTGTGGATGTCGAAGCCGTCGCGCGCGAAGCGTTGATCTTCGGCGACGCGGATCACCACGTAGAGATTGCCGGCCGGACCGCCGCGCGAGCCGGGATGACCGCGGCCCTGGATGCGCAGCGTCTGTCCGTCGTCCACACCTGCAGGCACGTTGATCGTGATCGTCGACGGACGTGCGACCACGCCGGTGCCGCTGCAACCGCGACACGGATGCGCGATGACCTTGCCTTCACCGCGACACACCGGACACGTGGTCTGCAGCGTGAAGAAGCCCTGGCGATGCACGACCTGGCCGTTGCCGCCGCACTGCCGACACGTCTCGGGCGAGGTGCCCGACTGCGCACCGGTGCCGCCACAATCACCGCAACGTTCGCGGCGCGGCACCGAGATGTCGCGCTCCTGATCTTCGGTGATGTCGTGCAGCTCGAGCGCGAGCTCGACCTTGATGTCGCCACCGCGTTGCGGACCGCCCGCGCGTCGCGAGCCGAAGCCGAGGTTCTCGAACAGATCACCGAACAGATCGCCGAAGTGGTTGAAGATCTCGTCGGTGCCGGAGAAGCCGGAGAAGCCCGCGCGCGACGGACCATCGTGACCGAACTGATCGTAGAGGCGACGCTTCTCGGGATCGCTCAGCACCTCGAATGCTTCGGCGGCCTCCTTGAAGCGGGCCTCGGCCTCGGTGTCGCCCGGGTTGCGATCCGGGTGGTGCTGCATCGCGAGCTTGCGGTAGGCCTTCTTGATCTCGGGCGCGTCGGACTCGCGCGCCACTCCCAAGACCTCGTAATAGTCGCGTTTCGCGGGCACCGCGCGCGCAAGCTAAGCATCGGGCTTCGCCGTGTCAACCGTCGTTTCGCGCCCGTTTGGGGGCTGGACGGCCCTGTGATAGCGTGCAACCGGCGTCGTCCGGCGCCCCCCGCTCGGCCATGCACTACGCCATGTTGCTCCCCCACGTCCGTGCGATCACCCTCGTCGGCGCCCTCGTCGGCCTTGCCGCGTGTCCTTCGGAAGGGCCGCCGCCACCGCTGTTCAACGAGGACGGCGTGTGGTCGCTCGTCGAGTACGACATCGGCGATGGCCTCGACGATCTGCCGCAACCGCGCAAGGACGCCTTCTTGTTGAAGTTCAACCGCGCGCAGAAGGTCGTCACGACCGCCGCGTGCACCAGTGAAGAGAACAACGCGAGAACGCCGGCGGACTCGCCGTGTCGGCTCACCCCGACGACGACGGAGTGGCAGTGCCGCTGCTTCGCGTACGCGTTCCAAGAAGAGATCATGCAGTGGCAGGAGTTCGCGGCCGGTGCTGCGATGCCGCCGAAGGTGACGTTCGATCCCGATCTCAGCAACGCCGGTCAGGCGGAAGCGGGCGGGGAGAGCGGCGGCAGCGGCAGCGGAGGCGGAGGCGAAGGCGGTCCGATCACGGTGATCACCACCTCGGAGCTGCCCGATCGCGCGGACACCTACGACTTCCGCCCGCTGCCCGCGATGGTGTTCGGTGCGGACGCCACCAGCCACTTCATCTTCGAGCAACGCGCGGTCACCCTGTTCGACCAGGCGTACATGGACGACGAAGGCCGCAAGGCCTACTGCCCGCCCTGCTTGACCGGCATGCCCTGACGGGCGCGCGCGAGTTTCTGCTATCGTCGCGCACGCACGGAGGTGCGCGACGTGCTGGTGCTGTCCCCGGACTTCAAATCCGGTGTGGGGTGCGAAGAGCATCCCGGGCAGGTTCGATTCCTGTGCGCCTCCGCGAGAGAAGCGTTCGTAGGAGCAGCTACGAACGCGTCCTCGTCTCCCCCTCCTCCGACTTGACCAAGAATTGACCAACCTCGGGCTCGTCGAGCAGCGCGACCGCGGCTCGTCGCGACGACGGGGCGAGGTGCGCGTAGCGGTTGGTCATGTTGAGGCTCGAGTGCCCGAGGAGATCTCGGACCTCGATCGGCTTCGCTCCGCGGGCCATCAGCCGCGAGGCGTACGAGTGCCGCAGCACGTGCCAGCCGACGCACCGCAATCCGGCGCGCCGACAGATCCGCGGTAGCGGTCCAGTGTCTCCTCGCCGCTTGCGAGGATCGCAGTGCCAGTTCTGCAGCATCGAGCCGTCGTCGAGACAGAACACGAACGGGCCGCGCAGGTGCTTGTGCCTGCGCAGAACGTCCACGGCGCGTCGAGGCAGATCGACGATCCGCGAGCGGCCGTTCTTCGGTGACTTCAGCTTGCCGCGATCGTCCGCGCTGCGACGAACGTGGAGTCGTCCGGCGACGAGGTCGACGTCGTCCCACTTGAGTCCGCGCAACTCGCCGAGACGAAGCCCGGTGAGCAGTGCTACCGGCACCATCGCGCACCACGGCGACGACTCCTTGACGGCGGCCGTGATCACGCGCTGTGTCTCGTCATCGTCGAGGAAGTCGAAGCCCGGGGCCTGCGACTTGAGTCGCTTGATCCTCGGCACTCGCTCGATCACCTCCCACTCGTGGGCGACGCCGAGCAACTTCCCGAGGATCGCAAGCTCCTCGTTGATGGTCTTCGCCGCAGGTGGCTTGCCTTTGCGGGTCTTCGTCGCCAGGCGCTTCGCCTTGTAGGACTCGACCTCGCGCGTCGTGATCTGGTCGAGCCGCAGGTGGCCGAGCAGCGGCAGGATCGCACGACGAAGCGTCCGCTGCTTCTCGCGCACGGTGCTCTCTTCGTTGTTGGTCTTGGCGTAGGTCTCGATGAACGTCTCGGTGAACACGGCGAGCGTCGGGACATCGCGCTCGTCGTTCTCTGCCTCCTTCTTGCCGAACGTGCCTGCGCGCAGCTCGGCTCGAACCCTCGTGAGGTACTGGGTTGCGCCGCGGTCCGTCTGCATCTTCGGCGGAACGTTGAGCCTGATGCGCTCGACGGTGCCGTTGCTGTGGCGGTGGCGGAAGTCCAGCACGTAGCGTCCTTCTCGGATGCGGACCTCTTGCGGGGTCTCGCGTAGCTTGGTCATCGGTCGTCTCCTTCCGATGCCGCGCCTTGGCTCAACCACGATCTCACGGCCGATCGTGAAAATCTCAGAGCGCGCCCGAGCCGCAGCGTGCCGGGGATCTGGCCCTGCTCCGCGAGCTTGTAGACGTGGTTGTGAACTGCCCCGAGTTTTCCGGAGGCTCCAGAAGTTGGGAGACTCCAAGCAATGGCAAGGAAGAGCAAGTTCTCTCCGGAGATCCGGGAGCGAGCGGTGCGGCTCGTGCTCGACGGCGAGGGGCAGCACGCATCGCGATGG
>DASZPU010000649.1:0-6686 GCA_035550195.1 Nannocystaceae bacterium | reverse complement strand
CACCAATCCGTTGAGATCGAGCGCGCCAAGGGCCAGCGAGGCATTATGCACATCCTGCATGTTGTACATGGCTAACATGCACTGGTCGGCGAGGGAAGCCGGACCCATGCTCTGGCCATGTTCGTCATCACCGGAGCTACGGGACACACGGGTGCGGTTGCAGCAGACACTTTGCTCGCGCAGGGCGAGCGCGTACGCGTCGTCGTGCGCGAGCGCGGCAAGGCCGAGCGTTTCGCGGCGAAGGGGGCCGAGGTCGCGGTCGCCGACATGGCGGACGCGGATGCGTTGACCAAGGCGCTCACGGGCGCGCGCGGTGCCTACTTGCTCGTGCCGCCCAACATGGCGGTCGCCGACTTCCGCGCGTACCAACGCGAGGTCTCCGACGCGATCGTCGAAGCCGTGACGCGCGCGAAGGTGCCGCACGTCGTGCTGCTGTCGTCGATCGGTGCGCAGCTGGCCAGCGGCAACGGACCGATCGCCGCGCTGCACGATCTCGAAGATCGGCTGGAAGCGATCCCATCGCTGGCCACCACGTCGATCCGTGCGGCCTCGTTCATGGAGAACCTGGGCGGCTCGCTCACGATGCTCGGCCAGGGACTCGTGACCAGCTTCCATCCCGCCGACTTCGCGTACGAGCGCATCGCGACCGCGGACATCGGCAAGCTCGCTGCGGCCGAGCTGCGCGAGGGTGGCAAGAGCTCGATCATCGAGCTCGGCAGCGATCCGATCAGCGCCAACGATATCGCCGCGGTGCTGACCAAGCTCGTCGGGCAACCGATCAAGGTCGCAGAAGCGCCGCTCGACGCAGTGGTCCCGACCTTCATGGGCTTCGGCATGCCGCAGCAACTCGCGGAGCTCTACCGCGAGATGCTGGCCGGCTTCGGCAGCCGGCACATCGGATTCGAGGGCGGACACCGCCGGATCCGCGGGACGACGGAGCTCGCGACGGTGCTCGCGGGCCTGCTCGGAAAGGGCTGACGCGCGGCGCGTTGCGGCCCGTGGCATGCTCGCACTGCCTTGAGCTCCGACCCGACGGAGACGCTGCACGCGGACGGCGGCTCGTTGCCTTGGCAGCGCGCCGCCGATCTTCGTGTCGATCCGCTCGACGTCGGGCTCGCGCGCGAGCGCATCGGCGGAGCGCTCTTCGCCGATAGCCCGACCGGCTTCGCGCTCGGGCGCTATCTCGTGCTCGAGCGACTCGGTGCGGGTGCGATGGGCGTGGTCTACTCGGCCCACGATCCGAAGCTCGGCCGTCGTGTCGCGCTCAAGCTCATGCGCAGCGCGACGCTGCGCAGCGATCGAACCGCGCTCGCGCGCTTCGAACGCGAGGCGCGCTCGCTCGCCATGGTGTCGCATCCCAACGTCGTCGCGGTGCACGACGTCGGCACCGTGGACGCCGACGTGCTTCCCGAGGATCTGCGGCGCGCACTCGATCCGTCGGGCGAGAACGGTCCGCTGTTGTTCATCGCGATGGAGCTCGTCGACGGCGTCACGCTCGGTCGCTGGGCGCACCAGCACGCACGCCCCTGGCGCGACGTCCTCGCGCACCTCGTGCAGGCGGGTCGCGGCGTGCAGGCGGTGCACGCTGCGGGGCTCGTGCATCGCGACGTGAAGCCCGAGAACTTCATGATCGATCGCGGCCCCGACGACGCGGTGCGACGCGTGCGGCTGATGGACTTCGGGCTCGCGCGTGCAGGTGATCAGAGCGCGCAACCCGAGCTCGAAGCGGCGCCCACCGGCGGCGACGAGAGCGGTCGCGATCCGGTGCTCACCGGCTCGGGCGCGCAGCTGGGCACGCCCGCGTACATGGCTCCCGAGCAACACCTCGGTCTGGCCAGCGACGCGCGCAGCGATCAGTTCAGCTTCTGCGTGACGCTCTTCGAGATGTTGCACGGGGTGCGGCCGTTCAGCGCCAACAACCTCTTCGAGCTCGCAGTGGCGAAGAGCGACGGCACGCTGGCCGCACCGCCGCGCCGCGTGCCGCACTGGTTGCACGCGGCGATCGTGCGCGGGCTGTCGCCGCGCCCCGAGGATCGCTGGCCGAGCATGGCGGCGCTGCTCGACGAGCTCGAGCGCAGACCGGCGCGCACCGGCAAGCGGCGGCGCGTGCTCGCCGGCCTCGCGCTCGCGGCGACTGCGATCGCCGGCGGCCTGTGGCTCGCGCGCGACGACGCGAGCTGCGACGACACGGCCGATCGACTCGCGGGTGTCGTCGACGACGACGCGCTCTACGAGCTCGGTCGCACGCTCACCGCGATCGACACGGGTCATGCAGCCGACAGCGCGGAGCGCATCGGCAAGTCGCTCGTGCAGTGGCGCGCCGCGTGGATCGCCGAGCGTCGCGACGCATGCGAGGCCAGCGTCGTGCGCGGCGAGCCCAGCGAAGCGCGCATCGCTTGTCTCGAGCACGCGCGGCGCGACGTAACGGCATTGGTCGGGGTGCTGCGCGATGCCGACACGAAGAGCCTCGCGCGCGGCGTCGCGGCGGCGCGATCGCTGCGTGACCCGACCCGGTGTGCGACCGCGATCGATCGCGAGGCCGAGTCGCCCGAGCTCGCGCGACTCGACGAGCAGATTTCTCGCGCCAACGCGCTCTACGCGATGGGCCGCTACGACGATGGGCTCGCGGCCGCCCGCGGGGTGCTCGAGCGCGCCCGCGAGCTCGGCGATCCGACCCGCGTCGCACGTGCCGGCGTCGCGCTCGGGCAGATCGAGTACGAGCTGTCGCAGCGCGAGCAGGCGCGCGCGACACTCGAAGATGCGTACTTCACCGCGCTCGGCGAGCAGGATCGCAGCGCCGCGGTCGAAGCGTCGCTGCTGCTCGCGCAGATCGGCGCGGTGCTCGGCGACACCGACGAAGGCATGCGCTGGATCCGATCCGCACGCGCGCAGCTCGACGAGGACGATCCCGAGCGCGTCGGGCGGGTCGAGCACGCCCACGCGACGCTGCTCGGTGCATCCGGTGCGCCCGACGAAGCGATCGCCGGCTTCACGCGCGCCCTCGAGCTCTTCGAGCGCGTCCCCGGCACGGAGCTCGACGTGGGCCGCGAGCTCGGCAGCATCGGGCTCGAGCTCGCGATGGCGCATCGCTCGGCGGAGGCGGTCGACTACCTGCGGCGCGGGCTCGCGATCGAGGAGCGCGAGCTCGGTCCTTCGCATCCGTGGGTCGCGCTCACGATGGGCGACCTCGCCGAGGTCGAGCGTCAGCTCGGCGACTTCGCGGCCTCGGAGCAGCGCTACGCGCGCGCAGTGGCGAGCGCTCGCGCGAGCCACGGTGACGATCACTGGTTGGTCGCACAGCTGCAGACCAACTTCGGGTTGTTCCTCGTCGGCGCCGAGCGTGTGCAGGAGGCGCTGCCGCTCTTGCACGCCGCGCTCGAGTGGTACCAGGCGAACCCGAGCCCACGCGTGGCATCGGCGCTCAACAACGTCGGGCACGCGCATGCGACCGCGGGCGATCATGCGGCTGCGATCCCGTGGTTCGAGCGCGCGCTCGCGCAGGGAGAGCGCGAGCGCGGCCGCGAGGATCCCGAGCTCACGTATCCGCTGCTCGGGCTCGCGCGCGCCCAGCTCGCGCTCGGTCATCCCGAGCTCGCCCTGCCCTACGCGGAGCGCGGCCACACGCGCTGCACCGCCGCGCCGCTCTTCGACACGCTGTGTGCGACGTTGAAGCTCGTGCTCGCCCGCGCGCTGTGGGACGGCGGCGGCGATCGTGCACGCGCACGAATGCTCGCTGCAGAGGCCGAACGCCTCTTCGCAGCGAGCACCGAAGAGAACACCGAAGAGCTCGCCGAAGTGCGCGCGTGGCTACGCGAGCACCCGGCGAGCGACTGATCGCATCACGGACAGACGTGCTGTCCGAAGTCGTCGACGTTGTAGTTGAGCACGCCGTCGAGCGCGAAGAAGTCCCACTCGACCGACGGGTCGAACGCGTCGTTACCGACCGGATCACCGTCCTGGAACGCGCAGTCGCGTCGGATGTCGGCGTCGAGCGTGGTCACTCCGTTCGCAGCCCAGGCGGTGCCGGGGTCGTCGCCGATCTCCCCGATCACGTCGTTGGTGGTGCCGCCGCAGACCAGCTCGACCGCATCGTCTCCGCTGAACTGTAGGCCGCCCACCTGGTCGCAGCCGCCGACCACGACTGCGTTGAAGGCCGAGTGGCACAGCGAGTAGACGTCACCCGCCGCGACGTTGCCCGTCAGATTGAACGAGGTGCCCGGCATCACGCTGCCGTTGAAGTACTGGACGACGGTGCACCCGGTGAGATCGACCGCCTCGTCACTGGGGTTGTGGATCTCGAGCCCGCGGTAGTTCAGCGCGCCGGGCCCCTCGTGGTACTCGCTGAAGTAGAGCACCGACTGCGACCCGCCGACCGATGCGGTGGTCATCTGCCCGGCGTCGACGGCCGCGTAGCCGTCGCTCGAGCCCGCGTTGCCACCATCGCAGTACGTGAAGGTGTCGCCACCGTCGCCACTGAAGCGGTACGCGAAGTCGTACGTGCCCTCCGCGGGCAGCGTCATCGTCGCGACGTACTCGTCGTTGTTCATCTCGTAGGCGGGCGACGCCGGCCCGTAGCCCGCGTTGGGCGTGCCGAGCGTCCAGGTCCACATCGCGCTCACCGACGGGTCGCTGCCGTCCGGGCCGTAGCCGACGTAGCCGACGATGTTGGGCGAGGTGTCGTTCACGCCGCTGAGATCGGTCTGTCCCGCGATGTACACCCGACCGAAGACGTCGACGTCGCTCCCGGAGTCGCCGTCGATCGTCACCGGCGCCTGCAGTCGACAGAAGTCGATGTCGAACTCCGCGGGCGAGCAGGTGTCGTTGACGGTGCCCGGCGTACCGGTGTCGGTCATGAAGTACGGCGTGAGCGCGTCACACCAGTTGGTCCCGCTGTCGTTGGACACCGCGTCGGTCAGCGTCGGCTCGAGTTGCATCGCGTGCGCCGCGAGGCTCGGGAACAGGTGCCCCATCATGCCTGGATCGTCGTACGCGACGCGGTCGACACTGACCGCGTTGCAGATGAGCTCGAGCTCGTCGTCGGCGTTCGCGAGGTTCATGCCGGCGTAGACGAAGTCGGGCGTGAAGCCCGGCATCGCACTGTTCGCGAACGTGAGGTACTCGCCGGGTGCGATGGTGAGGTCGACGTCGATCGGGAAGTCGTCGCCGCCGTCGTCTTGGACCGTGCAGCCCAGGAGCTGGTAGGTCTCGGCCCCGACGTTGGTGATCTCGAACCATTCGCCGCTCGCATCCACGATCGACGTCGGGTTGCGCATGATCTCCGTGATCACCACGTCGCCGATGCCGGGCAGCGGGAAGTTCGTGCACAGCTCGGTGTCGTAGGTGCAGTCCTCGAAGCAGCCGATCGCGCCGCCGGTGAAGCCGATGTCGAGGCAGTCCATCCCACCGAGCGCAGTGCCGTCGCACTGCTCGCCCATGTTGAGATTGTCGTTGCCGCAGAAGTTGCAGTTGCTCGTGTCGAAGCCGCACGACGCGCTGCAGCTCAGCGTGCCGGCGACGAAGCCGGCACCGATCGACGTACAGTCGTTGCCCGCGAGATCTGCACCTTCGCACTCCTCGTTGCCTTCGATCTCACCGTCGCCACACGAGGTGCAGGACGACACGTCGAATCCGCCACAGTCGGCGTTGCACGACAGCACGCCGTCGTCGAAGCCGGCCTGATCGGCGCAGGTCTGGCCCGCGAGATCCGTGCCGTCGCAGGTCTCGGTGCCACCGACCTCGTCGTCGCCGCAGCAACCGCTCGTGTCGAGCGTGCAGCCGGCGGTGCAGGTCACCGTGCCCGCGCCGAAACCTTGATCAGCGCAGTCGGTCGGCACATCGGCGCCGTCGCACTCCTCGCGCGGATCGTTCACCACACCGTCGCCGCACGAGAACATCACGCACGCGGTCGTGTCGTAGGTGCAGTCGGCCGCGCACGCGACCTCGCCGGCGTCGAAGCCGAGGCTGAGGCAGTCCTCTGCGCCGAGGTCGGTGCCGTCGCAGTCGTCGCTGCCGTCGACGACGTCGTTGCCGCACGTATCGCACATCGCCGTGTCGAGCGCGCTGCAGTCGGCTGCACACGCCAGCGTGCCGCCGCCGAAGCCTTCGCTCTCGCAGGTCGCGTCGCCGAGCTGATCGCCGTCACAGACCTCGCCGTCGTCGAGCGTGCCGTTGCCACACGGATCGCCCGACTCGCTCGAGCTCGACGCCATCGTGCTCGACTCTTCGCTCGAGCTCGTGTCGGCGCTCGTGCTGGTGTCTGCCGTCGTCGTCGCGCTCGTGGTCGCAGTGACGGTCACCGTCTCCGCGCTGCTGCTCGAAGACTCTTCGGCCTCGGTGTCAGTTTCGGTGCCGACCGCCGCGCCGTCGTCGGCACACGCGATCGAGATCGAGAGCGCGGCCAACCAGTGCACGCGCGACGCGGGATGCAAGCGAATCCAAACCTTCGAGCTCATGGCTACACCTCGGCGCGGAGGGTAGCCGTTTCGTGCGCTCGCGGGCGTGCGCTCGCGCCCAGATCGAGCGTTCCTGCGTCAGCGCGTCGCGAGCGTTCTGCGAGCCGGCGGCAGAATCGGCGCGTGGTACTGGGCCGAACGGACTCGGGGCGGCGGCGGGACCGTCACGCGCCGCAGCATCGTCACGGGCGCGCGCAGAATCTCGTAGTCGTCACCTTCGTGCGTCAGCTCGGT
>DASZPU010000648.1:0-5628 GCA_035550195.1 Nannocystaceae bacterium | reverse complement strand
CGCTCGACGTCACCGCGCGAGGCCGGCACCGCCCAGCTCGCCGCCGCGCGCTCGTCGGAGACGCACTCGCGCGGCCGCGGCAGCTCGTCGACTGCGAACGCAGCGCGCTCGACCGCGAGCGGATCGGCGGAGCGCAGCATCTCCACCAATCCACCCACGCGATGCAGGCCGCGCTGCAGACACGCGAGCTCGGCCTGCTGCGCGGCTTCGGTGCTCGTCGCACACACGCGCTGCCAACCCTCGCGCCACGTCTGCGCGTACGCATCGAGCCCACGGCGCACGAAGGCCATGCTCTCGGATGCGAACGGCACGCGCGCGGCGACGAAGCGCTGCTCGACCTCGTCGGCGAGCGCGGGATTCCACACCGCTTGCATCGGATCGTCGGCGCACGGTCCACCGCGCGGCTGTCCGAGCAGGAGCCCCAGCCCGAGCGCGGTGCCGGTCGCGAGCACCACCGCGGCCACGCGTCGCGCAGTGCGAGCGGGATCGCGACCGAGCGCACGCACGAGCGCGTCCATGTCGGACCAGCGATCCGCGGGATCGGTCTGCAGCCCGCGCACGACGATCGCGTGCAGCCACCGCGGCACCGACGAGTTCGGGGGCTGCATCGGTATCGCGGCTTCGCGTTCGCGTCGCTGGCCCTTCGTCGAGCTCGGCGTCGCCGGCACGTGACCGTACAGCGCGCGCCACAGCGTCACGCAGAACGCGAACTGATCGCTGCGCGCATCGAAGCGCCCCTCGTACTGCTCGGGCGCCATGTAGCCCGGCGTGCCCGCGATGACGCGTGGCGCATCGTGATCCGGTTGCGCCACCGCGGCGGCCGCGAGCCCGAAGTCGGCGACACGCACCGGATCACCGATGAGCACGTTCGCGGGTTTCACGTCGCGATGCACGAGCCCACGTCGATGCACCGCCGCGAGGCCGCGCGCCGCCGCGAGCATCACCTCGACCACCTCGCGCCACTTGCGTTCGCGTTCTCCGAGCCACTGCTGCAGCGTCGGGCCTTCGACGAGCTCCATCACCAGGAACACACCGACACCGTCGGCGTCGCCGAACACCTCGCGCTCGTCGTAGGTGCCGGTGTCGAACACCGCGACGACGTTGGGATGCGAGACTCCGGCGATCGTCTGCGCCTCGCGCAGCAGTGCCGCGTGCGCTTCGGCGCGCGCACCCGGCACGGCGCGAATGAGCTTCACCGCGACCTTGCGATCGAGCGTGGGATCGTAGGCGCGCCACACCAGCCCCATCGCGCCGCCGCCGAGTGGCTCGAGCAGGATGTAGCGCGCGACCGATTTCGGTCGCCGCGGTCGCCCGAACATCCGCTCCTGGATGCCCGCGATCGCGAGCCGCTCCTCGACCGGATCCCAACGCTCCGCGGCGGCGAGCAACGCGGTCGCAGCCTCGTCTTGCTCCTCGCGCACCGCCGACCAGGATAGGCCAGCCGCGCGATCACCTCAACGCTTCGCCCAGCGGAACGTCCAGCGGCACACGCCGTCGCCCGCGGCACGACACAGCTCTTCGCACTCGACCTCGTCCTCGCCCGACAGCTCGATCGCGCGGACCATCCAGCCCTTGATCGCGAGGCAGTGCCCGCGATTGGGCTGCGGGTGCCCGTGCAGCTCGACGACGACGCGGTCACCGAGGTTGCGCTCGACCACCTTCATCTCGGCCTCGTCGAACTGCGCGCCCCAGGCCTTGGCCGCGCGATCGAGCAGCCATCCGATGTTGCCGAACTTGAACAGCAAGCGCATCGCACGGGTGAGGTTGTGATCGCAGTTGAAGCGACCCATCTCGTACGACAACGCATCGTCGCCGTTGCCGAGCACGCGATCGATCGTCTCGTTGAGTGCGGTGAAGTACTCGTAGGGATACCAGTGCGTCTCGATGAAACCGAGCTCCGCGGCGTCGCGCACGTCCGCCGGCAGCGCAGCGAGCACACGCGTGTGCGCATCCTTCCCCACGTGCAGCAGGTAGAGGTGCCGTGAGCGCAGTACGAGACCCGAGACGCGCACTCGAAGGCGAAGACTAGCAGCGCAGGCGGGGCGAGGCTCATCCACCGCCGCGAACATCGAAGCTGAGCTTCCAACGCTCGCTCGTACCGAGCTCCACCGCGGACAGCTCGAGCGTACCGACCTCGGTCACGCGCGCATGCAGTCGCACGTGCACGATCGATCCTGCCGCGCGTCCCTCGGGCGCAGGCAGCGTGGTCTCGATCGGCGACATCTCGACGAGTTGCTCCGGCGGGGCCACCGCGCCGACCGGATCGTCTTTGCGCGCAGTCGCTCCGAAGAAGCGAAACGAGACCTCTTCGCCGAGCACGAGACCGAACGTCTGCGGCAGCTCGACTTCGGTGCCTTCCTCCATGCCGAGCGGCGCGACGCACACCGCATCGATGCGCGGTGGGATGCCGGGCACTGCGAGCTCGTTGCGCTCGATCCCGATCCAACACGATTGCGCGGTGCCGCCCTTGATGCGCACGCCACCCTTTCTGCGCACGCGTGCGTAGTGGGCGGCGCCGCGACAGACTGCGAGCTCCGCATCGGTGCCCGCGAGCAGCTTGGGTGCGACGCCGCTGCTCCAGCGCGCGAGCGTCTCGAGGATGCGCGCACGGATCATCGGCGCATGCGTGACGCCGCCGTTGAAGAGCACCGCGGTGGGGACCGAGCCGCCCGCGCGGGCGAGGAACGCCGCGAGATGGCGCGTGATCGCGGCGTCGGCGGGATACGGCAGACCGATCGTCGTGAGGCCCGCGCGACGCGGTGTCTGCGGGCGCGCATCGGCGTCGACCTGCGGGAAGAAGCCCTCGAGCAACAGCGCATCGAGCTCTTCGCGCGCGAGCTCGGTGCGCAGCGTGTTGCCGACGAGCTTGCTGCCGCGGCCGGCGATCGCGATCGGCATGCGCGCGGGTCCACCTTCGCCGAGCATCGTCTCCTTCGCGGCGCGACACGCATGACCGAGCGCGCGCATCTGCCACTCGTCGATCGTCGCCCCACCCTGCTCGAGCTTGGTCTTCACCGCGTAGGCGAGCGCGAGATCCATGTTGTCGCCACCGAGCAGGATGTGATCACCCACCGCGACGCGCTCGAGCGCGAGCACGCCGTCGTCCCCGCGCACCGCGATGAGCGAGAAGTCGGTGGTGCCGCCGCCGATGTCGACGACGAGCACGAGGTCGCCGACCGCGAGCTCGCTGCGCCACGACTCGCCGTGTTGCGCGAGCCAGTCGTACATCGCGGCCTGCGGCTCTTCGAGCAACGTCGGCGCATCGAAGCCCGCGAGCGCGGCGGCCTCCATCGTGAGCTCGCGGGCCACGGCGTCGAACGACGCGGGCACGGTGAGCACGACGTCTTGCTCGTCGAGCGGTGCATCGGGATGCGCGCGCTCCCACGCTGCGCGCATGTGTCCGAGGTAGCGCGCGGCCGCTTGTACGGGCGAGCACTTCGGCACGTCGTCGGGTGCTTGCCACGGCAGGATCTCGCCGTTGCGATCGACACCGGTGTGCGAGAGCCAGCTCTTCGCCGACGACACCAGTCGCGAAGGCGACGCGGCTCCTTGGGCGCGCGCGAACGTGCCGACCACGTCGCGCGCCTGCGGGTACCACGGCAACGCGAGCGCACCCGCGGCGAACTGACCTTCGGCGGGCAGGTACAGAAAGGAAGGGAGCAGACGCTGCTCGCCGATCTCGCCCGGTGCGACGATCTGCGGCAACGCCAACGGCGAAGGCGTGGGCGCGTCGTCGGTGGCGAACGCGAGCGCGCAGTTGGTGGTGCCGAGATCGATGCCGATCGTGAACATGAGCGTCAGGCTCCGAGCTCGACCTCGGCCGGCGCGACGATCTTGGGGTCGTGGCCCGCGGTGGTCTTGGGCAGCTTGATCGACTTCACCTGCCAGCCCGCGTGCGCGAGGCTGCCGCGATACGGCGGCTCGCCGACGACGTTGCCGGTGACGCGCACGCGCGCGGCATCGAAGCCGCGCGGCAGCTCGATCGCGCTGCCTTCCTCCTCGCTGCGCACGCGTGCGAGCTCGATGTGCTGCGCGAGCGCACGCTTGCAGCCCTCGTGCACCACGCGTGCGGCCGCACCGATGTCGGCGTCCGAGAACGACGACACGTCTTCTTCGAGGAAGTCGACCAGTCGACCTTCGCGCTGCAGGATCGCGAGCAGCTGCAGCGCCGGTGTGAAGTCCGGGCCCGCGTCGACGACCTCGGCCTCGCGCACCGCGACCTTCGGCTCGGGTGCAGGCGGCAAGCTCGGCACGCCGTCACCTGCCTGTTGCACACGCGCGGCGAGCACACCGTCGAAGAGCACGCGCCAGGGCAACACGAATGCGAGCCAGAGGCGCGCGCCGAATCCGAGCGGTTCCACGCGGGAGTAGATAGCTCTACTCGGCCCGTCCGGGCCGAAAAAGTTAGAAGCGGCGCACGATCACCACGCCGATGGCACTGCGCTTCACGAGCGGCACGAGCAGCGTGCGCGGACGCTGCGGGCGCTGGCCGAGGGCGGCGATCAGCGCGGTCGCATCGCTCGCGGGGCGATCAGCATGTGCGCGGGTCGGCGTCGTCCGCAGCCGCGGCAGCGGCGTGGGGCGCAAGACCGGCCGCGCCGGGCGATCGGGCGCGGGCTCGCCCGCGAACGCAGTCGGACCGACCCCGAGCCCGACGAGGCACAGCAGGATCGCCGGGAGCTTCGTGGCCATGCAAGCGTCCGAACGCGGGCCGAGCCCGCTCGCTTACGCCGAGTCGATCGCGGTCGTCCCCGACCGAAGTAATCTCGGACGAGATGACGACCCGCATCCTCGCGCTCGGACCCGACGACACGACTCCTCGCACCGCGACGCTCGATCAGCTGCCGGGGCTGCTCGCCGATCCGAATTCGATCGTGTGGGTCGATCTGCTGGACCCCGGTGAGCCGGAGCGCAAGCTGCTGGAGGAAGTGTTCCGGCTGCACCCGACTTCGGTCGAGGACATGCTCGCCGATGCACCGACGCCGAAGATGGAGCGCTTCGAGAAGTATCTCTACGTCGTGTGGCACGCGTTGACGCCGGGTTGGGAGAAGAAGGGCAACTTCACGCTCTGCGATCTCGACGTGATGATCGGGAAGAACTTCCTGCTCACGTCGCACAACGCCAGCCTGCCTTCGATCGAGACCGCATTCGTCAACGTGCAGACGAAGGCGGGCGCGATGCGACGCGGCCCGGCGTATTGCGCGTACATGATCGCGGACGTGCTCACCGAGCGGTTCCTGCCGCTGATGGAGTCGCTCGATCGCGACATCGATGCGCTGGAGAGCAACATCATCAAGGACACCGCGGGCGCGCACTTCCTCGAGACCATCTTCTCGCTCAAGGACAAGCTGCAGCGGTTGCGGCGCGTCGGCGTGCACCAGCGCGAGGTGCTGGCCCGCCTCTCGCGCGGCAGCGAGCGCGACGGCGAGTTCGTGCCCGAGGAGGTGCGCCCGTTCTTCCGCGACGCCTACGACAACTTCGTGCGCGTCGTCGATCTCAACGACAGCTTCCGCGAGATCGTCAACTCGTCGATGGACGCCTATCTCAGCATGCAGGGCCACAAGCTCAACGAGATCATGAAGGTGCTCACCTTGATCTCGACCATCATGCTGCCCTTGACCTTCATTG
>DASZPU010000647.1:0-6327 GCA_035550195.1 Nannocystaceae bacterium | reverse complement strand
TAGCCGGGGGCGAGCCGCAGCTTCGCGACGAGCTGCTCGCAGGCCTTGCGCAGCAGGTTGCCGACGACCATGCAGGTGCGCGACGCGACCGTGGGCCCGCTGTTGGGCACGTGCTCGGTGTCGGGCTGGGCGATCTCGATGCGATCCATCGGCAGCCCCAGCGCATCCGCGGCGATCTGCGAGAAGATCGTGTTGGTGCCCTGCCCGATCTCCGTGCTGGCCGCGAGCACGCGCACCTTGCCGGCGCGCGTGGCCTCGATGTGCGCGACCGATGCGCGGTGCACCTCGCCGGCGCCGGTGAAGCCGGCACCGTGGCAGAAGAACGCGAGCCCGAGCCCGCGGCGCAGCGGCCCGCCCGTGCGGTTCTCCGCGTCGAAGCGCGCGCGCTTCTCGTGCCAGCCGATGTTCGCGAGCGCACGGTCGAGCACCGCGTCGAGATCGATGGGCTCGCGGATCACCTGACCGACCGCAGTGGTCTCGCCCTGCTTCAGCAGGTTCTTGCGGCGCAGCTCCGCGGGATCCATGCCGAGCCGCAGCGCGATGCGATCGAGGTGACGCTCGAGCGCGAAGATGCTCTGCGGCGCACCGAAGCCGCGGAACGCTCCGTGCGGCGGATGGCTGGTGGCGATGGCCCGCGAACGGATGCGCACGTTGGGCACGCGATACGGACCGGCGGCGTGGATCGTGCCGCGCGACAACACGACCGGCGACAACGTGGTGTATGCGCCGCCGTCGATCGTGAAGTCGATGTCCATCGCGACCAGCGTGCCGTCCTTCTTCACCGCGGTGAGGTGGCGCGTGCGCGAGGGATGGCGCTTGGTCGTGGCCATCACGTCCTCGATGCGGTCGTAGATCATCTTCACCGGCTTGCCGGCCTTGCGCGCGAGCACGGCCGCGTGCGCCGCGATGATCGAGGGATACTCTTCCTTGCCGCCGAAGCCACCGCCGGTGGTCAGCTGGATCACGCGCACCTTCTCGGGCGGCAGCTCGGAGAGCGCGACCAGTGCGGTGTGCACGTAGTACGGGCACTGCAGCGAGCCCTGCACGGTGAGCCCCGCATCGTTCCACTGGGCGATCATGCCCTGCGGCTCGATGTACATCTGCTCCTGCGCGAGCGTCTCGTACGTACCCTCGACGACGATCACGTCGGCGGCGGCGAAGGCCGCATCGACGTCGCCGCGATCGACTGCGTAGGCGCGAATGACATTGTCTTCGCCCCACACGATCGTCTCGCCGCGCATCGCGGCACCGAGATCGAAGACCGCGGGCAACGGCTCGAGGTCGAGCTCGACCCTCGTGCGCGCGCGCTCGGCCAGCTCGCGATCGCGATGGGCGAGCAACACGACCGGCTCGTCGCAGTGGCGCACCTCGCCGTCGGCGAGCAGCGGTTGATCCTCGTCGATGAGCTTCACGAGGTTGCGACCCGGTAGATCCTTCGCGACCACGATCGTGAATTCGTGCCAGGGGATGCCGTCCGCGAAGCGGATCCCGCGGATTTTGCCGCGCGCGATCGGGCTGCGCACGGTGACGCCGTGCAACATGTCGGGCAGCTCGACGTCGTCGACGTAGATCGCGGCGCCGGTGACCTTGTCGTGCCCCTCGCGGCGGGGAACGCTGCGCCCCACGAACCTGCCGTCGTCACCCATGTCCGGCGAGAATAGGGCCGGCGCTCGTTTCGCCGCAACAACGACGAGCGACGATCTGCGCAAGGCTGGCGCAGCAACCTGCGCAACGCGACGGCATGCGTGATGGGGCCACGCGAGCACGTCGCCGCGCATCGGGGCCTGCACGCTCGCGCGGCGGGTTGCGGCACGCGGCGTGCACTCTCGCGCTCGTAGGCGGCGCGGGGCACCGCCTGGGGAACACATGACGATCATGCGTTGGCGCGAGGCGAGCTTCATCGCCGGCATCGCGGTGTCGGTGGCGTGCACGCTGCAGAACGACGGCAATCCGTTCGGCAGCGGCAGCGGTGGGTATCCAGTCACGACGACGGCGGCGCCGGTCGAAGGCGACACCGGCGACGACGAGAGCGGCAGCGACGACGGTGACGACGACGATGAAGGCGAAGTCGACGACGGTCACGCCGACGAGAGCAGCAGCGACGACGGCGGCGATCCCAGCACGACGATGCCCGCGACGACCGATCCGACCGGCGATCCCGATCCGACGGGCGCGAGCACGGACGACGGCGGCGATCCGACCGGCGCGATGCCGGGCACCGGCGGGCTGTACGATCACTGCTTGCAGCCCGACGAGTGCGGCCCGGGCACGACCTCGTGTCTGCAGATCATCGACGAGATGAACATGCCGATCGCGGGCTTCTGCACCCACGAAGGCTGCAGCAATCCCGGGAGCGATTGCTCGCCGCCGAGCTCCGGCGACGCGCAGCCGTTCTGCTTGCCGGTGATGATCGGCAACATGCAAGATGCCGTGTGCGCGCTCGACTGCGGCGGCGGCGAGACCTGCCCCACCGGCACGATGTGCATCCAGCTCGAGATCGGCTGGGTCTGCGCCTAGATCGTCTTCAGGTACTCGAGCAGCGCGCGGCGCTCGTCGTCGGAGAGCGCATCGCCGAACGTGTGCCCCGTGTTCGCGTGCGCGAGCTGGGTCGTGTCGTAGATGAACTTCTGCTCGTCGGCGGGCGCGTCGGCGTGGCCGTAGTCCGATTCCAACCACGGCCAGCCGAGGTTCACCTCGTCGAAGTTCGTGGTGTCGTGATCGACGCGCTTCCAGTAGCGCGGGCGCTTCGATGAATCGATGACGAGCGCGATGCTCGGCACCGAGCCGTTGTGCAGGAACGGCCCGGTGGCCCACACGCCGTCGAGCGGCGGTGCGGCGTAGCCCGGCCACGGGTTGTCGGGCTCCATCCGCGTGATCGTTCCGTAGAACGACTCGTTGTACCAATCGACCATCTGCGGCGCCCACTTCGTGCCGCCTTCGGCGACCACCGGATCGGTGCCGATCACGTCGAGCGGAAAGAGCAGATTCGGATAGGTGTCCTCTTCTTCGCTCGCACCGTAGGTGCCGTGGCAGCCCGCACACGTCGCGAGGAAGACGGCTTCGCCTTCCGACGCGAGCGCAGCGTCGATCGGATAGGGATACTCCGGCGCTCGCACCGAGCGCACGAACGCGTGGATGTTGTTGAAGTACGACGCGATCGCGGTGGCTTCGTCGATGGTGTCGGTGCACAGCGACGACGCCAGCATCATCGTGCCGCGATGATCACCACGCGCCATCGCGTTGTAGAAGAGCGCGTTCTTCTTGTGCGCGCGCCACCACGGCGGCGGATCCGAAGGCACGATGATCTCGGGCAGCGCCTCGAGCGGCTCGTCGGACCACGCGAGCGTGTCGCGATCACGATGGGCCACCAGCGTGACCGCCAGCGGCTCCGCGGGATTGGTGCCGATCGTGCGCATCGTGGTGTAGGGCCCGAGCACCTTCAGGCGATCGAGATACTTGGTGAGCTCGGCCAGATCGCCGCCGGGTAGCTCGGGCGTGGGCACGAGCGCGAGCATTTGATCGAAGCGCCGCGTGAAATCGGTGTCGGCATCGCCGAGCCCGATCACGAGCTTGCCGTCGAACTTGCCCGCGTGACACGACAAGCAGTTCTGCGTGGCCAGCTTCACGCCGCTGTTCGCGACGACGACGTTCCAGTTGTACGGCATGTTCGCCGCATCGCCTTCGCGATCGGGCAGCGGCTCGCCGCCGACGAAGTCGCCGAGGAACGGCGCGAGCAGGCCCCACATCGACATCGGAATGCCGCACGAGACGTAGCCCTCGTGCACCATCTGGTACCAGCCGGCTTCGGCATCGCCTTCGGTCTGCGGCTCGGCGGGGATCGGCCAGCCGGTGTCCCACGGTCCCGCGGGAAAGTCGGGCCCGCTCTCGCCGCTGCCGCCTCCGCTCTCGAGCTCGCCGACGCTCGTCGTGCTCGTCGCGATCGTCGTCGTCGCAGCGCCGGTGCTCGTGCTCGTGCCGGTCGTGCTCGCGTCGCTCGCCGGCGCCACACCGCCTTCGCACGCGACGATCGTCGCCACGGCGATGCCCAGCACGGCGCGCCCCTGCCCCTGCATGCCCAGCAGCGTCCGGCACACGCAGGGGATCGTCAATGGGACGAGCTACGTACGGCGCCGACGCGCGATCGGCAGCAGCAGGAGGCCCATCGCGAGCAGCGATCCGCTCGGGCCCGACTGCGTGCAGCCGCAGCCTTCCTTGCCACCGCCCGAGTCGTCCTGGCCGGGCCCGTCGTCGGTGCCTTCGGCATCGCTGTCCGACTCGTCGTCGTCGCTCGTCGCTTCCGCGTCGGACTCACCGGACTCGCCGGTGTCCGCATCCGGCGGCACGCCGACGTACACGGTGACGATGTTGCTCTCCGCCGTGTTGCCGGTGATATCGGTCGCGACGACCTTGAACACGTACATCCCCGGCGGGATGTCGGCGACCTCCCAACCATACGGGCTGTTGAGATCGGTCTGCAGCGCGGCCTCTTTGTTGAAGAGCTGCACCTGGGCGATCGCGCTGTCGTCGGCCGCATCGACCGTGATCGAGAAGCTCGCGCCCTGCTGGAACATCGACTGATCGACGGGCGCGGTGATGGTCACCGTGGGCGCCTGCGTGTCGGGGATCGCCGGGCCGAACAGATCGAGCAGCTCCTTGTGCGAGTTCTGCGTGGTGCCGTTGCCACACTGGGCCTCGTGCTGCATCGCGCACTGACCACCGCCACCCGAGAGCACGAGACACTCGTCCATGAACGTCGGATCGCCGCCGGCGTTGACCGGGTTCATCACGTCCGCGGGCTCGTCGACGTGCTCGAGGCCGTACGAGTGCGCGACCTCCTGGCCCACCGTCGTCGCCTGCGTCGCCGCGCTGAAGCCATCGCCCGCGCCGTGGAACGCGAACGTCACGTTGTTCTTCATCGCGTCCATGCAGTCGAGCGGCGCGATGCCCAGCACGCCACCACCGAACGGATTCGTCGGCGTGGTGACGTTCATCGTGTAGTCGCCCGATGCCGGCCGCTGATCGACGACGAGCACGTTGTACGCGGCCCAGTCGATGCGCACCGCTTCCATCAGCGCGGCGCGCTCGGTGCCGTCGCCACCGAACTCGGCGACCTCGCCCTGGTAGATCATCGACGCGTTGGTGTGCGAGTCCTCGCCGCCGATGAGCTCCATCGCATCGAAGCTGACGAAGATGACCGCTTGCTCGGCCTTGTGCGGCTCGACCTCGCCGACGAGCTCGGGCGGAACGGGCACCGGATCGCCGCGCGATTGCCCGAGCCCGACGGCTGCGAGCTCGTCCGCGTCCATGTCCCACGTCGCGGGCCGCGGGGACTCGGCATGCGAGAGCACGGGAACCAACGATGCTGCGATGAGTGGAAGGGTCAGCATGATTCGGTGATGTGAACGCAGCACGGCGGGGGCTCCTTGCTGGAGTTCCTCGGACGCTTGGGACAAGCTCGCAAGAAACCGACATTGGCAGAATAGGCGCAGCTCGGACGCAATCGCAAGCGTTCGTGAAGCCCGAGGCGATGGGGCGCCATGGAGGTTCGCGCGAGTAGGTCTCCGCCTCCTGGCGATCGGATCACTACCTACGCAGCCGTGAGTACCACCGGGCGTGCTTCGGTTCGGGTTCGGGCCACCCGTCGACGAGGAAAATCACTGGTCGGCGGGTGACGCTGTCAGCGCGTGCACGATCGCGAAGGCGCTCGCCGCGACGACATCGCGCATGAAGCCGGGATCGAGGCCCGTGATCGCGTCCGCGCCTCCGCGGCAGTGATAGCTCGCGCTGCGGAAGTCCGCGGTGTCGGTGATCATCACCGCCGGCACGTCCGCCGCCCAGAACGATGCGTGGTCCGAGCGCCGGAGATCGATCGCGACCGGCAACGTGATCCACACGCGTGACAGCGACAGCAGCGCGATCGGCAACGCGAGGGTGCCCGCGTGCTCGGCGAGGCGACGCGCATGCACGGTCGCGGCTTCGTCGGCGACGACGGCGATGAAGTCGCCGCGATCCTCGCGGGCGTGCAGCGCGGTGACCTCGTCGGGAAACAGCACGCCGAAGCCGGTGGGGATCGCTTGGCTGCCGGGCTCGCGGCGCGCGATGCCGATGCCGTCGAAGTTGAACGCGACGGCGATCGGCGGCGCCGCGTCGGTGCGCGCCGCGACGTGGGCCCGCGATCCCAGCAGGCCGTTCTCTTCGTCGTCCCAGCACGCGACGACGAGCGTGCGTCGCCACGGCTTGCGCGCGAGCACGCGGGCGAGCTCGAGCACTCCGGCGACTCCGCTCGCGTTGTCGTCCGCCGCTTCGCAGCCGGCCACCGAGTCGTAG
>DASZPU010000646.1:0-4833 GCA_035550195.1 Nannocystaceae bacterium | reverse complement strand
CGGCTTGCCGTGCGCGATCGCCATGCGAGCGTCGAGCACCTGCAGCGCGACGTCGTCGGGATCGCGTGCGAGCGCGCTCGTGATCTTGCGCGCGAGCGCCTCGCGTCCGATCGCCTTCTCGAGCGCGCGCCACTGTCCGCGGTCGAGCGGGTTGCGACGCAGCTTCGAGAAGCGCTGACCGACGAGCGCCGGATCGGAGTCGCTGCGCTCGAGGCTCCAATCGTCGTCGGGGCCGGTCGACGCCTGCGCCGTCGGGGCGGCGCCCGCCAGGAGCACGAAGAGTGCAGCCACGGTGCGGGCGCGGACGCGGAAGGGCATTCCTTCACAGCTTAGCAGCGCGGCCCGCCGTCGGCCCGCGCGCCCGTCTCGCGCCGGGACGGTTGGCCGCAGTCCCGCGCAGCGTTGCAGGCGCGGCGGGATCGCGCACGCGCACCCCGCCCGAATCGGCGCTGCTGGAGCAGGCCTTGACGCGGACGCGCGTAGGTCTAAAAGTCCTCCCGCTCATGCCGCTTTACGCCTATCGCTGCACCGCTTGTGGGGCGCGCGAGGAGCACATCCAGAAGTTCTCCGATCCGCCGATCGAGCAGTGCGAGGTCTGCGGCGGGAAGCTCGAGAAGGAGCTGACCGGCGCCGCGTTCCATCTCAAGGGCGGCGGTTGGTACAAGGACGGCTACGCGAGCAGCAAGCCCGGCGGGTCCTCGAGCGACGGCGGCGCGTCGTCGAGCTCGTCGAGTGACGGTGGCTCGTCGTCGTCGTCGTCGAGCTCGGGCGGTTCGAGCGACGGCGGCGGAAGCAGCTCGGCGAAGGCCGACAAGCCCGCGAAGGCGGCGTCCGAATGAGCGCGCGCGTGCTCGACGGCAAGGCCGTCGGCGCCGCGTTGCTCGACGAGGTGCGCGCGCGCGTGGTCACGTGTCGCGAGCATCGTGTCGAGCCGACGCTCGCGGTCGTGTTGGTCGGTGACGATCCCGCGAGCGCGATCTACGTCCGCAACAAGGGCAAGCGCGCGGAGGAGGTCGGCATCGCGACGCGTGATCATCGATTGCCCGCGACCACGTCCACCGAGCAGCTGCTCGGGCTCGTGCGCGAGCTCGACGACGATCGCGGTGTGGACGGCATCCTCGTGCAGCTCCCGCTGCCTTCGGGCGTCCGCACCGAGGAGGTGCTGCTCGCGATCGATCCCGCGAAGGACGTCGACGGCTTCCATCCCGACAACCTCGGACGCCTGATGATCGGTCGCCCGCGCTTCGTGCCGTGCACGCCCCAAGGCTGCATGCGCTTGCTCGAGCACGGCGACGTCGCGATCAAAGGCAAGCGCGCGCTGGTGATCGGCCGCTCGACGATCGTCGGGCGACCGATGGCGCAGCTGCTGCTCACCGCCGACGCCACGGTGATCTCCGCGCACTCGCGCACGGCGGATCTGCGCGCCGAGGTCGAGGCCGCCGACATCGTCGTCGCGGCGGTCGGTCGCGCCGAGCTGGTGAAGGGCGAGTGGATCAAGCCGGGCGCCGCAGTCATCGACGTCGGCATGAACCGCGACGCCGCGGGCAAGCTGTGCGGCGACGTCGAGTACGCGGCCGCAGCCGAGCGCGCGTCGGTGATCACACCCGTGCCCGGTGGCGTCGGCCCGATGACGATCGCGTGCTTGCTCGCCAACGTCGTGCTGGCGGCCGAGCGCCGCGCGAACCTGGGCTAGTCCTCGTCGTCGGCGAGCGCCCTGCGGCGCGCGTCGACCTGCGCGACGCTCTCGAGCACGCTGCGGCGCAGCTCCGTCGGCTCGATCGGCGTGCCGATCACGCGACCGAGCGCGATTGCCCGCGCGCGTACCTCGGGTCGCGCATCGCAGAGTGCGACGCGCGGTGGCGCACCTTCGCGGCCGGCCACGCGACGCAAGAGCGCGAGCGCGGGCGCCGGGTCGTCGCCGATCTCGACGATCACCAGATCGGCGCCGAGCAGCTCGGGCTCGATCACGCCGATCGCCGCCATCGGTCGCTCGCGGGTCTCGCACGACACCAGCGTCTTCACCTGGGCCGCGACGTGATGCAGCGTCGGCAGGTGCTCGCCGACGAGCTCGATGCGCAGCGGCTGGAAGCGCTTCACCAGATCGTCGATGCGATCGCCGAGCACTTCGTCGATGCCTTCGAACGCGATGCCCATGCCCGCGGGACCTTCGATCGCGTCGAACGCTCGCGTCCACCGCACCTCCGCCTGCAGCTCCACCGCGGCCGGCTCACCCGGGATCGCGAGCGAGAGCTTGAGCCGCGTGCCGGCCGGCATCGGCGACGTCGACGGCACGAAGAGCCCGCCGCGCGAGAGGTTCGTGCAGTAGGAGACCAGCAGGTGGCTCGCGCTGCGATACGCGAGCTGCAGCACGACGCTCGCGCGCGTCGCCCTTCGCCGCGCCGCACCATTTTCTGCTTCGCCCTCGGACATCCTCGTCTACCGCCCTGGCCGGGAGGCCGTGCAGTCAATCATCGGCTCAAGCGAGTTGATCGTCGAGGAGGATGTGCAGCAATCGATCGAGCTCGTCCAGGCTCGCGTAGGGAATCTCGATCGTGCCGACCCCCTGGCGTTTCGCCTCGGTGCGCAGCTTCACGCGGGCCCCGAGCCGTCGCTGCAGCCGCAGCTCGAGCTCGCCGACGATGATGCGACGGCGATCCTTCTCGTCGTCGTTGGGGCGGCCCATCGGCCGCGTCTCGGCCACTTTCGCGCGTACGGCGCGCTCGACCGCGCGCACGCTCCATTCCTGGCGCACCGCTTCGTGGGCGAGCTCGGCGATCTCCGACTCGCGTTCGAGACCGAGCAGCGCCCGCGCGTGGCCCATGCTGAGTCGTCCGTCGCGGAGCATCTCCTGCACCTTCTCGGGCAGACGCAGCAGGCGGATCGCGTTGGCGACCGTGCTGCGATCCTTGCCGACGCGCTCGGCCAACGCCTCTTGCGTGTAGCCGCGGATCGCCATGAGCTCTGCGAACGCGCGCGCTTCTTCGATCGGATTGAGGTCCGCGCGCTGCAAGTTCTCGACGAGCGCGAGCTCGAGCCGTTGTTGATCGTCGCTGTCGCGCACGACGACCGGCACGCTGTGCAGCCCGGCGAGCTGTGCGGCCCGCCAACGTCGCTCGCCCGCGATGATGATGTAGCGCGCACCGTCCTCGCTCGGCCTCGCGATCGGTGACACCACGATCGGTTGGATGATGCCTTGTGCGCGGATGCTGGCCGCGAGCTGATCGAGCAGCTCGGGATCGAAGCGCTTGCGCGGCTGATCGCGACTCGGTGCGAGCGCTTCGATCGCGAGCTCGCGCGGCACTCCGGCGACCGGCGGCGTCGCATCGGAGCTCGGCGCGACGGTGGGCGCGACGACGGGCGCCGAAGGCAACAGCGCCCCGAGCCCGCGCCCGAGCGCAGGCCGCTTCAGCGGTGGCTTGGTCACGCGCGCGCCTCCATGCGCGACAGCACCTCGCGCGCGAGCTCGAGATACGCCTGCGCACCGCGGCTCTCGATGTCGTAGAGCAGCGCGGGCTTGCCGTGGCTGGGGCTCTCCGACAAGCGCACGTTGATCGGGATCATCGTCTCGTACACCAGCTCGCCGAAGTGCTCGCGCACTTCCTTCACCACCTGCTGCGAGAGATTGGTGCGCGGGTCGAACATGCAGAAGAGGATGCCTTCGATCGCGAGCTCGGCGTTGAGCGCCGCGCGGATGGACGCGATGGTGCCCTGCAACGCGCCGAGCCCTTCGAGCGAGAAGTACTTCGCCTGCATCGGGATGAGCACGCTGTCCGCGGCGACGAGCGCGTTGACGGTGAGCATGCCGAGCGAAGGCGGGCAGTCGAGCAGCACGAAGTCGAAGCGACTCGCGAGCTCTTTCTTCAGTGGCGCGAGCGCGCGCCGCAGCATCGTCTGCGGCTCGTCGAGGCCGACGAGCTCGACCTCTGCGCCCGCGAGATCGGCCGAAGCCGGAACGACCGACAGCGTCGCGAGCTCGGTCGTGCGGATGACGTCGGCCAGCTTCGCGTGTCCGAGCAACAGCTCGTAGGTGCCGACCTCGACTTGCCCGCGCGGGTACCCGACCGACGAGCTCGCGTTCGCCTGCGGATCCATGTCGACGAGCAGGACGCGATGCTCGGCCGCGGCGAGGCTCGCCGCGAGGTTGACCGCGGTGGTGGTCTTGCCCTCGCCGCCCTTCTGATTGCTCACCGCGAGGATGCGTGCCACGCCGGCCACCTTTACCACCGCGAGCTGGAACGGGGCGATCGCCTCGGGGGCTCCGGGCTCAGCTTACTCGTCGGATTTTTGCGTACATGTAGGACAACACCGTACGTTCCCTCCATCTGGGAACGGCGGCGCCGTCCGCCATGGAGGATTCGGTCTTGAGCTACTTCCGGCACAGCTACACCAGCTTCGAGGAGTTTCAGCGCGAGGGACTCGGCGGCGAGGACGAGTCCCTCGGCAAAGAGGAGATCGAGCTGCTGATGGACCTCGAGGACGACGACGCGTTCGACAGCCCAGCGCGTCGCAAGCGTCGGCGCTACGACTGAAAGCCGCGGGGCGCTCAGTCGCGTCGTCGCAAAAGGAATTCGCCGAAGGCGATCAGCGACTGCGACCGAAGGGCGCTGTCGCAACCCTCAGAGGTTCAAGTCCTTGAGCTTGCGGTAGAGCGTCGTGCGATCGATCCCGAGCAACGCAGCCGCGCGGGCCTTGTTGCCGCCCGTCGCATCGAGCGCAGCCGCGATCGCATCGCGCTCGAGCTGCTCGAGCGTGCGCACGGTGCCCGCGACCACCGGCGCCGTCGTCGGACCCGCAGGCGCGGAGTGCAGCAGCTCCGGTGGCAGATCGTCGAGA
>DASZPU010000645.1:0-12624 GCA_035550195.1 Nannocystaceae bacterium | reverse complement strand
GTGACCACCGCGCACGCACGCGCGCGAGCAGCCGCTCCGGCGCGAAGAACGGTGCGAACGGCAGACCTGCGAGCGGATAGAAGAACACGATCCACATGATCGCGACGACGCCGACGTGGAAGCTCCACGCGGCGATGCACCACAGCTTCGCGATGCGTGGGTGCACGAGCGCGAGCGGGGCACCGAGCTCGACCGCGAGCGAGATCGCGGCCAGCGGCGGAAACATCCACGCGTGGCGCACCATGATCACGCCGAGCGGCGACCAGGCATCGCCGAGCTCGGCCTTGCGCAGGTTGTCGTAGGCGACGAAGTTGCGCAGCGTGTCGCTCGTCACCCACGCGAAGCCGCTGATCGACAGCTTCGTGATGCCGGCGATGAGATACGTGGTGACGGTGACTGCGGCGAGCAGGCGGAGCGGTGCGCCGTAGCGGCCGTGCGCATCGGGCAGCGCACGACCGCGGGCGTCCATCGCCCACGCATCGCTCGCGCGCGACAGTGCGAGCACGAGCAGCTGCAGCACCATCAGGTTCTCGGTGTGGAACGGCATGCCCCACGAGTTGCGGTAGCTGGTGATCCACGCGAAGGCGCACGCGTACGCCGGGCCGCTGATGCGCCAGCGCCAGCCGAGCGTGAACGCGACGCCGAGCGGGATCGTGATCAGCACCGACGCCGTGACCAGCCACGTCGGCAACGGCGACGACAGCACCGAGATCGGACCGAGCGGCGCGAACTGCCACGCAGGTTGATGCGCGACCGCGATGAGCGACTGGATGCGGACGAGCACGTAGAGCAGCGTCGCGCCGCCGACGAGGATGCGCAGCGATGCGAGCCGCTCGGCCGGCATCGCGACGAACAGCGCGCGATCGACGAAGCTCACCGCGGAACCTCGCACTGCGCGTGCACGCGGCCGCGCAGCGGCGTGCGGTCCTCGAGCCAGTAGCGGATCGCGTCGAACTCGTCCGTGCGCACTTCGACGCGGACGATCTCGCGCCACTCGCCGTCGCGGGTCGCGAGCTCGGCCGCCGTGCGCGTGCACAGCTCGGCCGCGCGCTGCTTGTTCTTGCTGGCGAAGAGCGCGATCTGGTTGGCCTGCATGATCTCGTCGGTGCCGAGCACACGCGGCGGCAACGGGCGCACGCGCGCGTCCGCGGTCACGCCGATCACGTGTCGGATCTTCACCGCGGTGTCGCGCGGCTCCGCGAACATCGGGTAGTTCGACAGCGGGAAACCATCGCGTCCGCGCACGAGCGGCGAGAGCAACGCGGCGAGCACCACCACGCTCGCGACGGCCCACGCCGTGCGCTCGCGCGCCACCATCACTCCAACAGGCCGAGCATGCGTCCGCCGTGGCCCATGGCGGCGAGCGCATGCTGGACGTAGTCGATGCGGATCTGCGCGGACCCGACGTGCTCGCTGAAGCCGCCCGCGATCGGGTGCGGCCCGTTGCACGCGAAGCAGCTGCGCGCGGTCCACTGCTGCTGGACCAGGAACTCGATCACCAGCTTCAGCGTCGCTTCGGTCTGCGGCAGCGACTCACCGCGCGCGCGTGCGAGCGCCAGCGCAGCCGCACCGGCTTCACCGAAACCCGAGGAACCACCGGCGTGGGGCACGAGCACGTTGCCGAAGCCCGACGCACCGATGTTGTCGGGATCGACCTCGCTGGTCTCGTCGAACACCAGCCGCGCCTTGTACTGCACGTAATCGATGCAGAAGCGCTCGTACGCGTCGTTGCGGTGGTGACCGAGCGACGCGCGGGCGGCGAGGCAGTGCCAGTTCTCTTCGAGGTAGAAGAAGTCGCCGATGAAATCGGGCCAGTAGCCGTCGGTGATGTGGTTCATCGCGCGCTCGACCGCATCGCGCACGCGGGCACGATCGGCCATCGCGACCGCGGGCGTCTCGTTCGGATCGCTGACCAGCTCTTCGAGCAGGGTGAGCGCGAAGACCGCTTGGCCGACCGCGTACAACGGATCGGCGCCGGGCTCGGGTGCGCCGGCCTCGTCGTCCCAGCGCGGATAGAAGCCGCCGTCGTCGCGCTGCATCGCGAGCAAGAAGCGGGTCATGCGATCGATGTCGGCGTCGAAGCGATCGCCGACGAGATCGCGGCACGAGAGCAGCGCGATGGTGGCGAGCGCGGTGTCACCGAGCCCGAAGAAGCGGATCTTCTTCTCGATGGGGTAGGCCAGCATCTGTACCTCGCCGCGCTTGCGTGCGGTGGAGGTGAGCATCGCGAGCGCGTCGGTGGCGACCTCGCGGCCGCGCTCGCGATCCGCGAACAGCTCGCACACCACCAGCGTGGTGCCGGCCTGGCGTGGCAACGAGAAGCCGGAGAACGCGACCTGACCGGTGAACGGATCGAGGCGGTATTCGAACCGACCGTCGTCCGCCTGTGCCGATGCGATGTAGCGCTCCGCCGCGCCCGTGGCCGCGCGCAAGCGCTCGGAGGTGAGCGGCTTCCGGTGCTCGCGCATGTGGCGGAGCGGATGCGCGGTGCCGTCGTCGTCGACCACGAAGCTCGCGGTGACGATGCGCAAGAGGCCGTCGGGCTCGGGCGCGGCACCTTCGGCGGTGCCGAGCGCACGGCGCAACATCGTCGCGTCGGAGCCGAAGCGCAGATCCGGGATCACGCCGGTGAGCTTCACGGCGTTGAACATGTCCATCGCGACGAGCTGCCACGGCGCGAGGCAGCGCTTGCCGTCGCAGACGCCATCGAGCGCGGGGCGTACGAGAAAGCCGTCCGCGATCGGCAACAGGTGCTCGAGCTCGTGCACGTGCGTGACGAGATCGATCGCGACGCGTCCCGGGGCGACGCGGCCGTCGAGCGCTGCAGTGATCGCGGAGCCGAGCGCCGCGAGCGAGTCGGCCTGCACGCAGCGTTGCGCGACCACGGGCTCTTCGCCGCCGGCGTCGACGAACGTCACGAGCGCGGTGTGCTCGTCTTCGCCGGGCGCGCGTGCACACTCGGCGGGTGCGCGCGTCATCAGCGATGCCGGTGCGCGCGGTCCGGCGTCGACGCGCTGTGCAGCCGCGACCGCCGCTTCGAGGGTCGTGCGGGCATCGGTGTCGGCGAGCTTCGTGGGGCTGGGCTTCGCGCTCGCGCGCGCGTGCAGCGTGCCGACGCCCAGTGCGACGACGATCGCGGCCGCACCTGCGCGTGCACGCCCGCGCTTGCGGATGCCGCCGGTCATCGCGATGCCCCACACCGACAGCGGCAAGAACGCGAACGCGGCCACGCACCACGCGAGCATCAACGCGAACGCGACGCCGCGCCCGAGCCCGCCGTAGAGCACCGCGATGTAGCTCGCGTTGGTCACGAGATTCCAGGTGAGCCAACCGAGGAAGGTGAGCGCGACGATCGCCTGCAGTCGCCACGCGGGCGCGCGCAGTGGGCTACCCACGAGCGCGAGCAGTGCCGTCGCGGCATGCGTGAGCCCGACGATCGCGACGACGATCGCAGTCGTCGTCCACGCGCGCCACGGCAACACGGTCGAGGCCCAGGTGCACAGCCCAGCGACCAGGCTGCAGAGCACCGCCAAGCTCCAGCGGGGAATCGAATGTTCGCTCATTCGGGGCTACGCCAACGGCAACGATACGGGTCGCGTGCTGCCGGCCGTCGCCCACGTGAGCTGCATGCGCCAGTCGACTCCGACCTTGTCACCGACCGCCATCTTCGTCCACACGTTCTCGCCCTGCAATGGCTCGCTCGAAACGACCAGATGCTTGACGTAACCGTGATCGGTGGGCCGTTCGCACTCGGGGCCGAAGCTCGGGCACTCGTCGCGCTCGGGGCAGCGGCGCTTGTACGTGGTGAAGTGCAGCGCCTTGCCGCCGTGATGGGCGACCATCGTGGTGCCGTTGGTGATCACGAAGGTCAGGAAGTTCGCGTCACTGGGCCCGTCGTCGTCTTCGCACAGCGGGCCCGCGAGCGCGACGATCTGCGCGACGGTCTCGTCGACCGCAGCCAGGAGATCCGCGATGGGAAAGCCCGGGCGCGCGAGGTCGCAGCGGCGCGCCATGTTGCCGAGCAGCAGATAGAAGAGCGCTTCGCTGTCGGTGTCACCGAGGATGTAGCGACGCAACACCGGCGGAATCTCGGCGAGCACCGCATCGCGTAGCTCACCGAAGCGCGCGATGTTGCCGTTGTGCACGAACACCCACGGGCCGTACTGGAACGGATGGGTGTTGAGGATCGAGAGCCCACCATGCGTCGCCTTGCGCAGGTGCGCGAGCACGGTCTCGCTCGACACGATGCCGGACACGCGCTTGAAGAGCGCGTCGTCGAGCGCGGTGGCGACGCTCTTGATCACGTGCGGTGATCCGGCGTTGTAGTACGCGACACCCCAACCATCGGGATGCCGGCCGCTCTGCTGCATCAAGGCGTTGTCGGCGCTCACCAGGCTGCGATGGACCTGGCTCTGGAGCACCGAACGAAAGCCGAAGATCCGACACATCGCGAGCGCATGACGAGGCTACCAAAGACGCCCGTCGGCTCCAACTTTGCCAGGCGCGCCGTTTGTGCGGCACCATGTGGGCACATGAACTTGCGCTCGTTATCGTGCGTGGTGCTATTCGGGTGCACGCGCGGCAGCACCGGTGATTCGAGCAGCAGCTCGCCGACCAGCGACACCGGCAGCATGACCGTCACCGAGTCGAGCTCGACGATGGCGACGACGTCGCCGGAGGACTCGAGCAGCACGAGCGGCGCGGTCACCACCATCGATCCCACGACGTCGAGCACGAGCGGCGATCCCGACAGCAGCGAGAGCACCACCGGCCCGGCAGCGTGTGGCGACGGCAACGCGCAGCCCGGCGAGGTGTGCCTCGATCAACCGACGCTGTTGATGATGGGCGCAGCGCCCAGCGACGTCTTGCTCGTCGATCTCGACGGCGCGCCGGCGTTGGATCTGGTCGCGTGCAATCGCGACGACGGCAACGTCGCGCTGCGCCTCGGCGACGGCACCGGTGGCTTCGGCGTGCGCACGACGGTCGCGGTCGGCATGTTGCCGCTGGCGATCGGTGCGGGCGACTTCGACGGCGACACGCACACCGACATCGTCGCGAGCAACTCGGGCTCGAGCGATCTCACCTGGCTGCGCGGCAACTCCGACGGCACGCTGGTGTCGGGCGGTGGCTTCCCCACCGGCATGGGTCCGCAGGACCTCGTCGTGTCGGACTTCGGCGACAACGGTCGCGCCGACGTCGTCGTGTCGAACGGCACCGACAACAACGTCGGGGTGTTGCTCGCGGATCCGATGCCGTTCGCTGCGATCGCGCCGCATGCTACCGGTGCGGGTCCGCGCGGCGTCGCGTTGGCCGACGCGAGCGACGACGACGTGCTCGACTTGTTGGTTGCGAACACCACTGGCGACACGGTGAGCTTGCTGCTCGGCAACGGCAGCGGTGGCTTCGGTGCGGCCGCATCGTTCCCGGTCGGCGACGAGCCGCGCGCGGTCGGTGGCGGTGACGTCAACGGCGATGGTCACGGCGATGCGGTGACGGTGAACGGTGCGGGCGGGTTGTCGCGCTTGCTCGGCAACGGCCTCGGGAGCTTCGGTGCCGCGTTGCCGTTCGGCACCGCGGTGGGCCCGAGCGATCTATTGCTCGTCGACCTCGACATCGACGGCGATCTCGATCTCGCAGTGGTGAGCACCGGCGACATGACGCTGCGCGTGATGACCAACGACGGGGCCGGCACGTTCACCGAGCTGGTGCAGCTCCCCACCGGTGCCTCGCCGATCGCGGTGACCGCGGGCGACATCAACGAAGATGGACTGCCGGATCTCGTGGTCGCGAACCAGGGCGCCGCTACGGTCTCGATCGTGCTGTCGCAGGCATGAGGAGCAACGCCGCCAGGTCGCTGCTATGCTCCCCCGCAGTGTTGCGCGGAGCGCTCGCGATCGTCCCCCTGGTGTTGGGCGGCTGTTGGAACGGCGAAGAAGCGCTGCACAAGCCCTGTCAGATCGACGACCACTGCGGCAAGGGCGTGTCGTGCGAGCAAGGTTTCTGCGGTGGTCCGCCGGCGTGCATCGTGCCGCAGGCCCCGCGCTGCGATCCCGGCCAACGGACCATGAGTCGCGACGTCACCTCGTGGGAGATCCGCCAGAGCGGCGTCGACTCGGCGGTTGGTGCAGTCGGTGGCGACTTCATCGGCAACGCGGACGACGACATCGGCGTGCTCGGTGGCTACGAGTTCTACGTGCTCGAGAACGCCGGCGGCGACACCAGCTGGCCGCCCGTCAACAACCAGCTCGCCGGCCAGGTGAAGGTCGATCTGCTCGCGGCGGATTTCGACGGCGATGGTCAGAGCGAGTTCGTGATGCTCGACGACGACGGTGTGGTCCGCGTGCTCGACTGGGACGAGTCGAGCATGAGCCCCGTCGCCGAGCTCCCGCTCGGCGATGCGCTCGTGCAGAACCTGACCACGATCGAGACGCCCGACTTCGATGGGCCCGTGCTGTTGGGTGCCGGGGCGTCGGGCCTGCACTTGATCCCGAACGTGGACGGCGTGCTCGCGATCGACGACGCGATGACGTTCGAGACGCCCGATGCGATGTTGCCCAACGATACGCTGGCGGTATGCGCGAGCGGTCCACTCGTGCTCGTCCCCGACTCGGACGAGAACACGATGATGGGCGAGCGCAACCAAGCCGTGTTCATGTACACGCTCGAAGGACGTCTGCAGGGCACGCTGGCCGACGACTTCGAGAACCCGTGGGCGTTCGCGCAGGGCGACTTCCTCGGCGGCGACGAGATCGAGATCGCGGTCGCGGAGCGCCGCGTGAACATGACGTCGCACGCGACCGACAACACCGGGCGCGTTCGCTTCTTTCGCATCGCGGCCAGCGAGGCCGAGGAGGTCGGTGACGCGATCGACATCGGCATCGGTCCCAACGCGCTCACGGCCGCCGACCTCGATTGCGACGGGAAGGACGAGCTCGTGATCGGCTACTCGGGCCTGCCCGACTCGGGGCTCGGGATGGGCGCGCCGGCGCACGTGCTGTTCGGAACGACGGCTGCGAAGCACGGTGCCGCGGATCTCGTCGCGGTGCCCGTCGCAGCGGCCGGACCCATCGTCGCGGGCAACAACTTCGGCGTCGGCGACTTCGATGTCGACGGCCGACTCGAAGTGGCGATCCCCGACGTGGCGGATCGCGAGGGCGATGTCGGTGGCGTCATGATCGTCGACATCGGAGGACCGGGCTGATGCGCGTCGTCTCGCTCCTGGTCGCGTGCACGATGTGGGCGGCGCCGTTGCCTGCGTTCGCCGAAGAGCCCGCGGCCGCACCGGTCGACGATCTCGCGGAGGCGAGGCGACTGCACGAGGAGGCGCAGGCGAAGTACAACACCTCCGACTTCGAGGGCGCGCTGAAATCCTGGCAGGCGGCCTATGCTGCCGTGCCCAACAAGGACGAGAAGAGCAGCGTTCTCAACGTCATCATCTTCAACACCGCGCTCTGCTACCTCCGGCTCTACCAGCTGCGCGGCGACATCGAGTACCTCAAGCAGTCGAAGATCAACTTCGAGCACTTCGAAGAGCGGATCGACGAGACGTACGCGGACAGTCCCGAGGCGCGCGAAGAGTCGCGCGCGAGCGTCACGACGTGGCTCGCGGAGGTCGACAAGTTGCTCGCGGAAGCGGCGGCGAAGCCGAAGGAGCCCGAGCCGAAGGAGCCCGAGCCGAAGAAGCCCGAGCCCGAGCCCGAGCCGCCGGTCGTCGACAAGCCGCCGCGCGAGCCTGGGCGCGGACTGATGATCGGCGGCGGCGTCGCGATCGGGCTCGGCATACTCGCGGGTGCAGGCATGACGGCTGCGCTCGTGGTGGGCAAGCGCGCGAACCACATCGGCGGTCTGGACGACTACGACTATGGCAGTCGCAAGGACACCTTCGATCGCGGACGTGCCGCCAACGCGGGCGCGATCGCGGCGGGTGTCATCGGCATCGTGTGTGTCGCGACCGGTGTCGCGTTGCTCGCCGTCGGTGCCAAGCGTCGCAACACGCGAACGGCTGCGCTGCCGAAGATCGGACGCGGCATCGCGGGTGTGCTGAGCGGACGACCCTTCTTCTGATTCAGAAGTCGAGCGTCTCGTCTTTGCGTTTGGGCGTCGACGGCGGATCGCTCTTCGTCGGAGGCGGCGGTTCGTCGGGCTTGCTCGGCGCGACGATCGGCTCGGTACGCTTGCGCTGCTTCGCGCGCGGCTTCGGCTCGTTCTTCGGCGGTTCGCTCGGAGTCTCCACGACGCTCGGAGTCTCCACGACGGTCTCCTCGACGGCAGGCATGAACGCTTCGGCGTTCGGCGTGGGTGCGGGCTTCGGCGCCACCACGGGTGGTGGTGCTGTGCCGACCGCGGGCGGCTCCGCTGCGATGGTCGGCGTGGTCGCTTCGGCGGGCACGTCGGTGCGACGCAGCCGCGGCACGACCTGCATCGTCACGACACCCGCGACGAGTGCGAGCGCACCGAAGGCGATCGGGATCACCCAGCGCTTCGATGCCGGCGCGGGCGCAGCGATCGGCGCTGCCGCGACGCGTGCGGCGGCCACGGCATAGCGCGCGCGCACGTCGGGCGGTGGCTGCGGAATCATCTCGTCCGGCACGATCGTCGCGCCCTTGCCCGAGCCGAGGCCGACGATCTCGAGCCGCATCGCATCGGCGTCGGCGGGACGCATGTTGCGGTCCTTGCAGAGGCAGCGCGCGACCAGTGCATCGAAATCCGTCGGCACCGCGACCGTGCGCGAGCGGATCGTCGGTGCCGCTTCGAACAAGTGCGAGTACAGCAGCTGGACCATGTTGCCGCGGTTCCACGGCGCTTCACCGGTGACGAGCTGATACAGGATCACGCCGAGCGAGTAGAGGTCCGCGCGACCATCGAGTGGCTCGCCACGGATCTGTTCCGGCGACATGTACCCGGGCGTGCCGAACACCGCACCGCTCTTCGTCAGCGCGCGCTCACCCGGCCCGAGCTGCGTCACCTTCGCGAGCCCGAAGTCGATCAGCTTGATGCGCAGGTTGCCGTGCGGATCGTCGAGCACGAACACGTTCGAGGGCTTGAGATCGCGATGCACGATGCCGGCTCGATGCGCACACGCGAGCCCGGCCACGATCTGCGCTCCGATGTCGCGCGCCTGCGTCCACGGCAGCGCACCTTGCTCGCGGATGAGCGCGGACAACGGCCGGCCGACCAGCCGCTCCATCACCACGAACGGTTGACGCGCGTCGACGAGACCGAAGTCGGTGACCGCGACGATATTGGGGTGATCGAGCTTCGCCGCGAGCTCGGCCTCGCGCTGCAAGCGAGCGGGTAGCTCGCGATCACCGGCATTGGGCAGCACGAGCTTGATCGCGACGCTGCGCTTGAGCGCCATGTGCTCGGCTTCCCAGACCTCGCCCATGCCGCCGCGACCGATGCGGGTGATCAAACGATAGCGACCACCGAGCTCGAGCCCCGCGTGGAACGGCGAGCGCTCGGTGACCACGGGCTCGGGCGCGACCGGCGTCTCCTCGTGGGCCAACCCCGCTTCCGTGGGCGGCGCTTGCACCGAGCTCGACACGACGCACGCAGCATAGCTGAGTTTTGGTCGCGCCCTCCGGCGCTCTTCCTGGTGCGGGCAGCCGTGCTCGCTGTCCGCCGTGGCAAAGCCACGTCGGGCTCGAGACGGTCGCGCGTTCCGGCGCTCTTACGCTGCGCGATCAGAACCGGGTCGAGAAGCTCACGACGCCGCCGGTGCGATCGACCCAGAGGCCCACGTCGGTGCGCTTCTGCTTGCGGGCGAGCAGGCCGTAACGGATCGCTCCAGCGACGATGAGCGCGCCGCCCACCACCATCACCGCGATGCCGGCGTTGCGCTGCGTGAGCGCGGCCTGCCGCATGTCGAGGTAGGTGGTGTGCTCGTTGCCGTCGTTGCCGGTCTTCTTGGCCTGCTTGCTCGCGACGCCGAGCAGCACTGCGCCCGCGATCACACCGACACCGCCGAGTGACACGAGCACTGCGCCCGCGGGATCGCGACCGACCTTCTTCGCGTCGTCCTTGCCGTCCTCGCCCTTGGGCTTCGGCGGCGGCGTGTCCTCGCGCGGCGCGGTCTCCTCGTCGCTGCCGGTCTCGGGCACCGGCGGTGCTTCCTCGGGTTGCTTGGCTGCGAGCGCTTCTTTGCAGCGGTCGATGTTCTGTTGCGCGGCCGCGGCCATGCGCTCGCTGGGATTGGTGTCGATGAACTTCTGATAGAGATCGATCGCGCTCTCGCAGCGATCGAGGTTGCGCTCGGCTTGCGCCCACGGATACAGCAGCTCCGGCGCGGGCTCGATCAAGTACGCGCGCTCGAGCTTGTCGGACGCGGTCGCGTAGTCCTTCTGCTCGAAGGCCTTCTGCGCCTCGTCGAACAGCTTCTGCGCCTTCGGATCGTCGAGCAGCTTGCCGGGCGCGAGCGCGAGCGAGAAGACGAGGCAGAGCACGTTCATCGGAGGCACTCAGTGCGGGAGGAACGAGTCGAGGTCGGGTTCTTTCTTCGCCTCGCCGCCGCCCGCCGACTTGTCGCTCTTCTTCGCAGACGAGCTGCTCTTCTTCTTCTGGCTCGGACGCCGCGTGCCGTCTTCTTCCACGATGAGCGGCGCCTCGTCGGTCGGTGTCTCCGCGACGCTCGGAGTCTCCGCGACATTCGCAGCCGGTACGTCGTCGCCGGCGTCGGCGGTCGGCACCGCCGGCTGACTCGGCGCGTTCGCAGGCGCAGGCGCTTGCACGGCCGGCGTCGGCGCGACGCCACCGACCGCCGCTGCAGCGGGCGTCGGCGGTGCGCTCGCGGGCGCAGGCGTGCTGTTGCCTTCGTTCATCTTCATGAACGCGACGCCGCCACCGACCGCGACCAGCGCGACCGCGGCGACGAGCCCGAGCCCGATCGCGACCCCACGCAGCGTGCCGCCGCCGCGCTGCACCACTGCGACCGAGCCGATCTGCGAGCGCGATCGACTGGCCGCCGTCATCGACGGATGCGAGGCCGGCGTGATGTCGTTGGGCACGCGCATCGCGGGCACCGACGAGCGCAGCCCGCTGCCCTCACCGGTCGCGAGCGCGGCCGCAGCCGCCTGCGACGGCGAGCCCAAGAGCGCGCCGAACGGGAACGGCCGCGGCTCGAACATCGCGTGCATGTACTCGCCGAGCGCGGCTTGCCCGATGCGAATGCGTCGGTCGCGTGCGAACCGCTCGAGATCCGCCGCGAGCTCCGCTCCGGTCGCGTACCGCTTGTCACGATCGCGTGCGAGCGCCTTCATCACGATGCGCTCGAGCTCCTTCGGATAACCCTCGCGCTTCGTCGACGGCAGTGGCACGTCGCCGTTGACGATGCGGTTCATCACCCCGAACTCGTTGTCGCCCTCGAACAGGCGCTGCATCGTCGTGCACTCGTAGAGCGCGATGCCGATCGCGAACACGTCGCTGCGGCGATCGAGCGGCTCGGCGCGACACTGCTCCGGCGACATGTACGGCACTTTGCCTTTGCGGATGCCGGCCCGCGTGACGTCGGTGCGCGAGGTGACCTTCGCGATGCCGAAGTCCGCCATCTTCACGCAGCCGTCGTACGTGATCATCACGTTGGTCGGCGACACGTCGCGGTGCACGATCTGCAGCGGCATGCCGTCGAAGCCGACGCGCTCGTGCGCGTAGTGCAGCCCGCTCGCCGCACCGATGCCGACGGTGAGCGCGTGCTCGAGCGGCAACGCATCGCCGCGACGCCGCACCACCTTCAGCAAGGTGTGCAGGTTCTCGCCGTAGACGTACTCCATCGTGAAGAAGTAGTCGCGATTCTCCTTGCCGATGTCGAACACCTGCACGACGTTCGGATGGTCGAGGATCGCGGCGAGCCGCGCTTCCGCGAGGAACATCCGCACGAACTCCGGATCGGCGGAGAGATGCGGCAAGATGCGCTTCAGCACGACGAGCTTCTGGAAGCCCTCGAGCCCGGCTGCGCGTGCGAGGTGCACGTCCGCCATGCCGCCGGAGCCGAGCCGACGCAGCAGCTCGTAGCGCCCCAAACGATCGCCCGCCGAGCTCGCACCCGGGTTGGAACCCGCTGCCGACTCGGGCGCAACCATCCTGCGCCCATCGTATCCCCGGCGGCTCACGGCTCGCAATCGGATGGGCGCAGCGCGAATGCGCTTGCGTTACTCTAGCCGCGGGGATGCGGCGACTCGAGATGAGAACGGGGATCGCGTGGGCCGCAGCCTTCGTCGGCCTCGCTTCGGGCGCCTGCTTGAAGTTCTCGGCGTTTGCCTGCGACGAGAACACGCAATGCAACGCCCATCAGGGTGGCATGTGCGTGGGCGAGGGATCGTGCGCCTATCCGGACCCGGCGTGCCCCAGCGGGCTGCGTTACGACGAAGACGCAGCGGGCGACGTCTCGGGCGAGTGCGTCGGAGGCGGCGGCACCGGCACCACCACTGGACCGACGAGCACGATCGGCTCGGAAGAGACGCTCGAAAGCACGCAGACGATGACCACCACGTTGAGCACGACCGACACGTCGACGCTCGATGCGAGCGGCAGCGAGACGGTCGGCGAGACCGGCGACGAGTGCGGCGGCCAAGCGCAGCCGTGCTGCGACGACGGGCCCTCGTGCAACGACGGCCTCTCGTGCATGGGCGA
>DASZPU010000644.1:0-8153 GCA_035550195.1 Nannocystaceae bacterium | reverse complement strand
GCGCCGCTTCGAACACGCGGAAGCCACAGTCGCGTGTCGCTTCGGTCACGTCGTGCAGGAGCAGCCCGAAGCGACGGTCGGGCTTGTCGCTGCCGTAGCTGCCCATCGCCTCCGCCCAGGTCATGCGCGGCAACGGCACGGAGATGGCGACGCCCAGCGTCTCCTTCCACAGGTTCGCGATGAGCTGCTCGATCGCCTCGTAGACGCGCTCGGGCGTCGCGAACGACAGCTCGACGTCGATCTGCGTGAACTCGGGCTGCCGATCGTTGCGCAGGTCTTCGTCGCGGAAGCAGCGCGTGATCTGGAAGTACTTCTCGAAGCCCGCGACCATGAAGAGCTGCTTGAAGATCTGCGGCGACTCGGCGAGCGCGTAGAACGTGCCGGGGTTCAAGCGACTCGGCACGAGGAAGTTGCGCGCGCCACCGGGCGTGTACTTCACCATGCACGGCGTCTCGAGCTCGACGAAGCCTTGCGCCGCCATCGTGCTGCGAGTGACGAGCGCGAGCTTGCTGCGCAGCAGGAAGTTCTTCTGCAGCGAAGGCCGCCGCAGATCGAGGTAGCGGTAGCGCAGCCGCAAGTTCTCGCCGGTGTCGAGCCGATCGTCGTCGGAGATCGAGAACGGTGGCGGCTCGGCGCTCGAGAAGATCTCGAGTCGATCGGCTTCGATCTCGATCGCACCGGTCGCGAGGTTCGGGTTCGCATTGTCGCCGCGATCGATCACGCGACCCGCCGCCGCGATGCAGAACTCGCTGCGCAGACGATCCGCGAGCTCGTGTGCTTGCGCATCGATGTCGGGGCCGAAGACGACCTGGGTGAGACCTTCGCGATCGCGCAGGTCGACGAACACGCGGCCGCCGTGATCGCGACGGCGGTGCACCCACCCGAAGAGGACCACCTGTGCGCCGACGTCGGCGCGGCGTAGGGCCCCGCAGGAGTGCGTGCGGCCGGTTTCGAGCAAGCTGGACATGGCAGGGCGGACTGTAGCAGCCGGGCGCGCCCCTTCCCAAAGCGGTAGATGGCGGTGCGAAGCCACCCCTGCTACAACCCACCCGGGCTGCGGGACAGCCGGGGCGGGGCCGCCTCGAACCACGTCCGTTCGCCCTCCGTACCTACTCGGCCCATGCCGCTGCGTTTCGTGCACGTCTCGGACATCCACCTGCTCGATCTCTCGGGCACCAAGCCGTGGCACTACCTCAACAAGCGCATCACGGGGCGGATCAACCTCGCGCTCAATCGCAGCAAGAAGCACGACGCGCGCATCTTCGACGCCGCCGTCGCCTTCGCGCGCTCGCTGAAAGCCGATCGCCTGGTCGTCACGGGCGACCTCACGAATCTGTCGCTGCCGTCGGAGTTCGAGCACGTGCGTAACCGGCTCGACGCCGCGGGGCTACCCGTCACGGTCATCCCGGGCAATCACGACACGTACACGCGCGATGCCGTGAAGCATCACCTCTTCGAGCACCATCTCGGAGTGTTCATGCAGGGCGAGCGCGAAGGCGGCACCGACTACCCGTTCGTCCAACGCTTCGACGACGTGGTGCTCATCGGCGTGTCGACCGGCGTCGTGTCGCTGCCGATGTTCGCCACCGGCGTCGTCGGTCCGGCCCAGCTCGCGCGGCTCGAGCACATCCTCGCCGAGACCGGCGCGGAGAAGCTCACCCGCATCGTGCTCATCCATCATCCTCCGGTCGCCGGCGTGTCCAAACCACGCCACGATCTCCTCGACCTCGCCGCGTTCGGCGAGATCATCTCGCGCCACGGCGCCGAGCTGATCTTGCATGGGCACGAGCACCGGCGAATCGACTCGACCCTGCCAGGCCCGCACGGCGACGTGCCGGTGCACGGCATCGGCTCTGGCACTTCGTGCTCGCAACATCCCGGTCGCGAGGCCTCGCTCTCGCTCTACGAGGCCGATCGGGATCGCATCCATCGGGAGCTCTACACATGGAACGGAACCGCCTTCGCTCGCGCAGCCGCCTGACGGCTCTCTTCGCCTTCGCCTTGCTCGCACCCGCGTCGCTGACGCTCGGCTGCGGCAACAAGCTCGAGAAAGCTCGCACTGCGTGGGCCGACGGCGAGGGTGACTTCGAGGAAGCCGAGCGCCTCTACAAGGAAGCGATCGACAACCCGAAGACGAAGGACGAGGCGAAGGCCGAGCTCGCCGCGATCTATGCGCTCAAGGGCAAGAAGGCGAAGTCGCGCCCGAAGATCGCCGACAAGTTCTACGAGAAGGCGCTCGAGCTCGATCCGCAGAACGAAGAGGCGCTCGAAGGTCGTGCGCGCGCGATGATCGCCCGCGGCATGCCCGATCAGGCGCTCGCGTTCGTCGAGCAAGGTGCGGCCAGCGGCAAGTGCAAGCCGTGCAAGCGCGTGCTCTCGGGTCTGCTCATCGATCGCGGCGATCGGGCCTATCGCGAGAACAAGTTCGCCGAGGCCGAGAACGACTACGATCGCGCCGCCGCGATCCTGCCCAACGCCCACGTCGCGCTGGGCATCGCACGCGCACGCTTGGCGCAGGGCAAGACCGAGCCGGCCTCCGAAGCGCTGCGCACCGCGGTCGATCTCATCAACGTGCACGACCTCGGCTCGCGCCAGCAGTTCCTCGAGCTGCGCAAGTTCGCGGTGATGGCCGCGCTCACCGAGGACAAGCCCGAGGTCGCCGACAAGATGCTCGACCTGGTGCCCGACGGCGTCGGCGCCGAAGAGCAGGTCGATCTCGCCATCGAGGTCGCGCTCGAGATGCGCAAGCGCAACAAGCCCGAGCTCGCGGTCGAGCGACTCGAGTCGCTGCTGGGCGCGCACGAGCAGGGCAAGCTCAAGGTCGGGGCGGGCAAGATCTCCGACATCCGGGCGATCCTCACCGGCCTCTACGTCGCGCGCAGCGGCCAGCGGCTCGCGAAGGGCGACATGGACGGCGCCGACGCCGACATCGTCGACGCGCTGAAGCTCGCGCCCAACGAGCCCGCGCTGATGCTGCAGCGCGTGCTGATCTCCGCGGGCAAGAAAGACACGAAGGCGGCGGAGGGAGCGCTGCAGAAGATCGACAGCAAGACCAGCGGCTGGGGCCAGGTCTACGCGCTGCTCGCCACGATGCGCGTGCACGAGCTGGTCGAAGCCGGAAAGATCGACGCCGCACGCAACGAGCTCGATCGCGCGAAGGCGAAGGCGCCGGATCTCCCCGAGGTGCACGTCGCGACCGCGGAGCTGCTCGCGCTCACCGAGGTCGACAACATCAAGAAGAAGGAAATCGCCGAGCTGAAGAAGACCAGCTTGGTCAAGTACGACGGCAAGGTGACGCGGCTCGGCGAGGCGCTCTCGGAGCTCGACTGGTCGAAGCAGAGCCTCGCGGCGCTGGGTGCCGACTACCCCTACCGTGGCCCCGGCACCGACAAGCTCATCGAAGAGCTCACCAAGAAGCTCTCCGCGAAGTATCCCTTCAAGGTGAAGTTCCAGAAGAGCAGCAAGCCGATCATCATCTTCAAGAACGACGGCGCGGCCCCGGTGCAGGCCAAGATCAAGTGCGGGTGGACGGTCCTCTCCGAGAAGGTGGCACCGTCGAAGTCGAGCAAGTACACCGCCGACCGTCCCGGGTTCTGCACGGTGGAGCTCGGCGGAAAGCCCGCGACGCTGCTCGTCGAGCCCTACACCGAGGTCGAAATCCCGCTGTAGCGGGTCCTTCTGCTATCGTCGGGGTGCGTGCCAAGCTGCCCCCACCGCAAGATCCGTCCGCTGGGCGAGGGTGCGGTAGGGGACGTTCACCTGTGCGTCGACGTGTTTCGTCGCCGTCTGGTGGTGGTGAAGTGGCTGCGCGCCGAGGTCCACGAGGGCAGCGAAGCCGCGGTGCGTTTCCAGCGGGAAGCGCAGCTCATGAGCGGCGCGACCTTCGATGGTGTCATCAAGGTCGAGCACTTCGGCAGCGACGAGTTCGGCCGCACCTGGATGGCGATGGAATTCGTCGACGGGGTGTCACCTGCGGGTGCCATCGCGGAGGGCGACACTTGGGGTGCGCATCGCCTCTTGGTGGGCGTCGGCCGTAGCCTCGACGAGCTGCACGGCCTCGGGGTCGTGCACCGCGATCTGAAGCCCGACAACGTCATACTGCGCAACGATCCGCACGGGTGGGAACCCGTGATCATCGATCTCGGGATCGCGAAGTGGCTCGCGCACGAGGCTGCGACCGCGACGGGCTCGGTGTTCGGCACGCCGCACTACATGAGCCCGGAGCAGTTCCGCGACACCAAGCACGTGGGGCCCGCGACCGATCGCTACGCGCTCGCGGTGATCGCCTTCGAGCTGTTGTCCGGGCGGCTGCCGTACGACGGGCGCAGCTTGCCGGAGCTGCTGCACCAGCACATGGAGGCCGAGATTCCGCCGCTCGCGATCAGTCGCGCCGGCAAGACGCGCGCGACGGTGATGGAATCGAACGCGGCGGTGGAGACGAAGGTCGCGTCGCCGCAGCTCGACATCTTCATGCGACGCGCGATGGCGAAGGCACCGGCGGCGCGCTTCGGCAGCGGGCGCGAGATGGCGGCCGCGTTCAAGACCGCGGCGCAGGCCGACGGACTGTGGCAGGAGCCGGCGAAGCTCGAGCCGCTCTTCGACGCGATCACGCGGCCGGTCATCGAGATGGTCCACGACGGGCAGACCCGGCGCTACGACATGCGCGAAGGGCCGGTCGTCATCGGGCGCCACGAGGCCTGTCAGTACGTGCTCAGCTCGCCACGCATGAGCCGGCTGCACGCGTGCCTGTACATGCATCGCGGGCGGGTGTGGATCGCGGATCTGCAGAGCCAGAACGGCACGCAGTACCAGGGGCGCGCGCTCACGGTCGGTGTGCCCGTGCCGCTGCGCGCCGATGGTGAAGCGGCGCCGATCCGCTTGTACGACCAGGACATCGAGATCAAGACGCTCGAAGGGTAACGGCGATGCGCTGGGCGCCGCTCGTGCTCTTCGGGCCTGCGATCGCGTGGGGCCTGGTGGTCGGTGCGGGCGCGACTGCGACGCTGTCGCGCGCATCCTCGTGGCGAGCCGTTGCGCTCGACGACGTCGCGTTCGTCGGTGACGCACGCTGTCGCGAGTGTCACCTCGAGCGTTGGCAGAGCTGGCACCGCAGCTATCACCGCACGATGACGCAGCCGGCCGCGAACGTGGCGGCGCCGTTCGCCGGCGAGACGCTCGCGACCGCGGGATTCGTCGCGACGATGGATCGCGATCGCGAAGGTCGGCCGCACGTGCGCATCGTCGACGGTGGGGGCGTCGCGATCGTCGATGCGAACGTCGAGCTCGCGGTGGGCAGCCATCGCTACCAGCAGTACGTGGCGCGCATCGGTGCGGTCGGCGAGCTGTGGCGATTGCCGGTCGCGTGGCACATCGGCGAGTCGCGCTGGATCCACATGGGCAGCGCGTTCCTCGAGCCCGATCCCGCCGAGGGCGATGCCGACGAGTACCTGCGGCATCTGTCGCGCTACAACGACAACTGCATCTTCTGCCACAACACGGATCCGGTGCCGGGGCTCGGCGACGACGGGCAGTGGCACAGCTCGGTCGCGCAGTGGGGCATCGCGTGCGAGGCGTGCCACGGGCCCGCGGATGCGCACGTGCAGCGACACCGCGATCCGTTGCGACGCGTGCTCGCGATGGCGGGACGAGACGGATCGATCGTCGACGTCGGCGAGCTCGCGGTCGATCGCGGCAGCGAGGTGTGCGGTCGCTGCCACGGGCAGCGCATCGGACACGACATCGCGAAGGTGCTGCGCGACGGCGACGGCTTCGTGCCGGGCACGCCGCTCGCCGAGGTGTCGCGACCGATCTTCCGCGCGAGCACGGTCGGCGACGAAGCGCTCTTCGCCGCGCGCTTCTGGCCCGACGACACGCCGCGCTTGTCGGCGCACGAGTATCAAGCGCTCGTGCTGTCGCCGTGCTGGAACGAAGGGCAGGGCATGGGCTGCGCGCACTGCCACGACATGCACGGCGACGAGCCGGCGATGCAGCTGCGCAGCGACTGGGATCCGCAGAATACCTGCACGTCGTGCCACGGCGGGCTCGCGCGCGATCACGGCGGCCACGGCGATGCGATCGATTGCACGTCGTGCCACATGCCGCGCACGACCTACGGCCTGTTGCAGGGCATGATCTCGCACCGCATCACGAGCCCGGATCCCGGTGCGCGCGCCGACGTGCCCGACGCGTGCACGCAGTGCCACGTCGATCGCACGCGACGGTGGGCGGCGGAGTCGATGGCATCGCTGGGGCTGCGCGGCCACGCAACGACGCACGAATCTGCGCGCGAAGCCTGGGGCTCACGCATCGTGCTCGATCTGGTCGGCGGCGATCCGATCCAACGCGCGCTCGCAGCCGACGCGCTCGCACGACCGCACGTGCCCGCGGATGCAGAGCAGCGCATGTCGTGGCTCGTCGAAGCCCTGGTCGACGACTACGGCGCCGTGCGCTGGATGGCCTGGCGCGCCGCGAAGCGACTCGCGCACGAGCTCGACGACGCCGCGCTCACCCACGATCTCACCGCCTTCGATCCCGCCGCACCGACGGACGTCCGCCTCGCGGCGTGGCGATCGCTACGCGAGCGCCTCGGCCCGGCGCCGTTCAGCGCGGACCAACAGCTCGCGCTGGAAGCCGCCCGCGACGCCTCCGCGATCGTGATCGGCGAGTGACCCGATCGGCGGTGAGCTGACCGCGTACTTGCACGGTCGCGCTGAGGCGGGAACGGTTCGCCCCGTCGCGGCCACTGCCCGCGACATGATGATGTCGATCGCCGCCATCGTGCTCGCGCTGCTCGCTCCCAAGACCGTTCCGGTCACACCTCCGCCCGCCGCGGCGCAGGCGCAGGACAAGGTCGGCTCCGCCGCCCCGAGCTCGACGAGGGCGAGTTCGCGTCGATGGGTCGCTGCCAGATCGCGAGCATGACGACCACGAGCTGATAACGTCGGGGCCGTGACCGAGCATCGGCACCTGCGGCTCGCGCTCGTGCAGATCGCGGTGTTCCTCGCCGCAGGGCTGTGGCTCGAGGCGATGTACGGGCTGCGGGCCGAGGGTTGGATGGACGACGACCTGCGCCGCGAGTTCCTGCGGCTCGGGCACGCGCATGGGGCGTTGCTCGGCATCCTCAACCTCGCGATCGCGTGGGCGATGGCGCGGCTGCACACGCCCGAGTCGTGGGCGCGGCCGATTCGCGTCGCCGCGTTGCTCGGTGCAGTGCTCGTCGGGCTCGGGTTCTTCGGCGGTGGGCTGTGGCATGCGCCCACCGATCCCGGACCGATCGTGCTCGTCGTGCCCGCCGGCGCGATGATGCTGCTCGCGAGCTGTGTCGCGGTCGCGATCGTGCGCCGCTCAGAATAGGCCGAGCTGCCCGCGCTTCGGCGGCGGCGGCGGAGCAGGCTCCTCGATCGCAGCAGGTGCCTTGCGCCGTCGTTCCGACGGCGGCAACAGCTGCCGCGCGAGGCTGGACTCGCGCTTGAAGAAGCCCTCGGTGTGGAAGGTGTCGCGCAGCTTCAAGAGCTCGAAGTCGAAGTGGTGACAGAGCTCGTGCAAGAGCGTGCGCACGAAGGTGCGAAAGGAAACCGGACGCTCGTGCGCGGCGGTTCGCATCCACACGCGGATCACCGACGTGCCGTCTTCCTCGCGCTCGTACAGCCCGTGCAGCTCCGCGTCCGATCGCACCGGCCTTTTCGCGAGCACGCGGACGGTCAGCGGCGTCGCGCCGAGCTGCACGCAGATGCCGTCGGACAGCGAGCGCACCGCCTTGCCGACCGCACTGCGATCGTCGGCGCGGAGCCCCTCGCCGATCGCCGCGATCGCGGGCAGCAGCGCCGCCGGATCGGGCAGCTTCAGCGCGATCACGTCGTCGCTCTTGCGATACGTGGCCTTGTCGGTGCGACCGAGGCGCCGATAGTACTCGAACGGCACTGCCGCATCATAGCAGCGGCGAGAGCACGCGCGCAGTCGCCTCGAGCAGCCGGTGCACGCCGCCCACCGCCTCGCGATCGGACGGCGCGATCTCCCGCGCGTGACTGAGGTCGTCGAGGAAGCGCTGCGACAGATCGGCGGTGAAGCCGGCGTCGTAGAACATCGCGACGATCTCGTAGTTCAGATAGAAGCTGCGCACGTCGATGTTGGCCGAGCCCACCACCGACCACTCG
>DASZPU010000643.1:0-2156 GCA_035550195.1 Nannocystaceae bacterium | reverse complement strand
GGTCGCGAGGTGGACACCCGAATCGTACGTGCAGATGATCATCGTGGGCAGGCTCGTGACGAACGAGCCCCTTCCGGGCCCAGCGCCCGTGGGGATACTGGAAGACCTCGAGCAGCGTGCGGCGCGACACGCCGTGCTTGCGCGCCCATTGGTAGAGCCGACCCTGCACCTCGAAGTCGAGGAAGATCGCGACGGGTCCGCCGGGGCGCTTGCTCTGTCGCCAGAACGCTTCGACGAGCGCCCAGGTCGCGCCGAGATCGAGATCGCCGGCGTGCGCAGCGACGAAGCGCTTCGGATAGCTCTTGGGCACGCGCTCGAAGTACAGCCCGAGGTCGACGTCGCGACCGGACTGGTGCGAGCGATGTCCGGAGAGTCGACCGCCGCGTTGCGCGGAGATGTCTCCGATCGCGAGTCGGTGCACGCTCGGGTACTTCTTCTTCACCGCGGCGATCGCATCGCGCGTGCTGCCCACGACGTGCGGCACACCCCACGCGCGCTTGGGATGGCGCAGGTAGTAGATCTTGTCGGCGGGCAGCTGCACGGCGCCGATGAGGCGACCGTGATCGGGCCGACCGACGCTGCCGGGATCCTTGCCGACCTCCGCGAGCTCGTCGTCGTCGTCGTCGCGTGCACGCGGCGCGTCGTCGTCGGGCGGCTTCGGCAGCTCCTTCAGGCTTGCCGGCGGCGTCGGGAGCGTGTCGAGATCGACGTCGTCGGGCGCAGGGCCGCGGGCGAGCTGGAGGCGCTGACCGAGGACGATCGTGGTGTCCTTCAGGCCGTTGATCGCCTGCAGCTCCTTCACGGTGGTCTTGTGCGCGCGCGCGATCGAAGACAGCGTGTCGCCCGCGACGACGCGGTGCGTCGGCACCTCGACGACCTTCGGCGGCTTCTTCGGCGTCGTCGGCTCCGTGCGCGGCTCGGCCTTCGCACGCGGCTCCGGCTTCGCCTCGCGCGGCTTCGGCGGTGCGGCCTTCGGATCCGGCGTGCGGGCGCGCGACGCGGGGCGCACGATGCAGCGCTGCAGCAAGATCTTCGAGCCGACGCGCAGCGACTCGCCGAGCCCGGGGTTCACCGCTCGCACCTGCTCGACCGTGCAGCCGTGCTTGCGCGCGAGCTCCCACAGGTTGTCGCCGGCGACGACGACATGGTTGGGCGGAGGGAGCGGTTCGGCCGGTTGTCCGAGCCCGAGCCAGGTCGCGAAGACGATGAAGCGCATCGAGTCCTCCTCAACATGATCACGACGAGCGCGGCGCAGCAAGTTTTCACGCGCTCGTCCATTTCCGCGGGAGCACGAACGTCGCCGCGCGCCCTGCGATTCCACTCGAGCTTCATGGGCTCAACTGCCGAGATCGCCACGCGTTTCGCCGTGCACGGACATGGGCTCGATGAAATCGTCGGCGCGTGGCATATGCGAGGCGAAGTGACTGCATCGGTGCGTCGACGACTCGCGCGGCTGCTCCATCGCGAGGCCGCGATCGCGGTGTTGCCGATCGTCGCTGCGGCGATCGTCGCGCTCGCGAGCACCGCGGTCGCGAGTGCACCGCTGCCGACACAACGCGGGCTCGTGTTCGTGCTCGGCCCGCTCTTGTTGCTCGTCACACTGCACGCCCGTACCGCGGGGTACCTGCACGACGATGCGGTGTCGCTCACCCTGCCCTTGCCGATCGCACCGCGCGATCGCTTCGCCGCCGCGCATGCACGGCATCTGCGTGGGCTCGCATGGCAGGCGATGTGGGGGCTCGCCGCGGTGGCGTTCGCGGTGCTGATCGCCGGCGCGGGCCCGGCGACTGCGCTCGCGCTCGTGCTCGACCTCGGCGCGCTCGTCGTCGCCGCGGCGCTCGTCGAGCCGGTGGGTGCCGCGATCGCGGCGCGCTTCGGCCAGCGCGTGCCCGAGGACAGCTTCGCGGCGCAGGTGCAGCGCTCGCTCGGCGGGGGCTGGACGTTGCCCGAAGCGGTGGTGCACCTCTACGCGCCTGCGCTCGCGCTCGGCACCGCGGCCGCGATCGCGATGCCGTGGCAGCTCGCGATCGATCGCGGCGTCGATGGCGAGACGGTGGGCGAGAACCACCTGATGGTCTGCGCAGTCGTGCTCGTGCTGGCGCTCGCGCTGCGAGCGATCGCGCCGCGGCTGTATCGAGCCGGCGTGCACGATGCGG
>DASZPU010000642.1:0-8181 GCA_035550195.1 Nannocystaceae bacterium | reverse complement strand
GGCGCCCCCCGCCACCGTCTCCGCGAGCAGGCCTTTCTCGCCGCACTCGCTGACGATCTCGACGCCGCCTTCGTGCTCGGCCTCGATCAAGAGGATGTTGCCCGGCCCGGGGCTCGGTAGCTCGACGACCTCGAGCTCGTGGCGCGCGAAGCCGAAGCGCTCGTGCACGACCCCGAGCTCGCGCTTCGCGATCTTCGCGGGCAAGTTGGCGACGATCGCCTGCGCGCGTCGTCGTCGCAGCGCGCCGCGCTCGTCGAGCACGAGCGGCTGCAACGAGGCACCGCCGCGTACGCGCAGGCGCACGATGCCACCGCCCGCGGGATAGAAGCCCGCGCGATCGAGCGTGAGCTCGACGTCGGCGCCCATGCGGCGCAGGACCGGCACGAGCACGCGATCGAGGAACTCGAACGGCGGCGCGAGCGGATTGTGCGTGCCGCCTTCGACGACGACCGTGCTCTCGCCGTCGGCGACCAGCAACGGCCACAGCACCGTCTGCAGGACCAGCGTCGCGCTGCCTGCAGTGCCGACCGCGAAATGGTGCTCGCCGTGCACGACGCGCTGCGGCTCGAAGAACAGCTCGGACGATCCCAGCGCGGCACCACGCACGCGCGCGCCACCGATCGCCGCGGCGGCATGCACCGCCGTGAGATGCTGCCGCAACAGTCCCGGCTTCTTGCGACGCGCACGGATGTTCCGCACGGCGAGCGCCTCACCGCGGATGATCGCGAGCGCGAGCGAAGAGCGGAGGATCTGTCCGCCGCCCTCGCCCTCCGATCCGTCGATCTCGATCATCGCGCGGCTGCGAGCATACGCGAGCCGGCCGCGACTGACCTACGCAACGCGTCGCGGTGCGGTCGCGCGCCAGGACACCGCCGTGAAGAGGCGGTTCGCGCGGCGGTATTCGACGCTTGCGTCGACCAAGCCGGCGCGCGCGAGCAAGCGCAGCATCTCCGGTTCGGTGTTGCCGTGCAGCGCGCGATGGAACATGCGGAACACCTGCCACGGTCCCTGCGGATCGCTCGCGGCGAAGTCGAGCAGGTGCACGCGACCGCCGGGCTTCAACACGCGCGCCACCTCGCGCAGCGAAGTCTCGCGCTGAGCTTCGGGGATGTGGTGGAACATGAACGACGAGAGCACGCGATCGAAGGACGCATCGGGATACGGCAGCGCATCGGCGAAGCCGCGATCCAACGACACCACCGCGCCCGCGCGTGCCGCCTTGCGATGCGCGAGCAACAGCGCCTTCGCATCGGGATCGACACCGACGACGTCGACGCCTTGCTGACCGCGCCCGAGCTCGACGACGAGCGTGCCGGTGCCGCAACCGAGATCGAGCACGCGCTGGCCCGAGCGGATCTCCGCGCGCTCGATCAACGCTTCGCGCTCGCGCCCGGCCCCGAGCACGCGCGTGAACGCGTCGTACAGCGGCAAGGCCCAGTCGTGACCCGCGGCGGGCAGATAAGCGCGTTCGGTCGTCATCGCGTCTGGCGACGCGCCGCGACGCGGGCGGGTTACGCGAAATCGTCGCGGTGACCGGATCCCTGCCTTCCGCGATGACCCACCCGGCGCGGGTCGGCGCGGATGGCAGGGATCCGGTCGTCCTGGGGCGATCCCGCGCGCGCGAGGCGCTCGATCGGGGTGTCAGCAACCGAGCGTGGCGGGCGTGCAGGGCATGCGGGCACCGCCGGGCAACACCGGACGAACCCCGCCGGGGGCCGTATGCTGCGAAGGTCGTGGAAAAAGGCGACGGCGAGGGAACCGGCAGCGGCCTCTTCCGTGTCACCGAGGCGGTGAGCGTGGCTGCTCCGATCCCTCCCGATGGCGCGAAGGATCGCTTTCCGGAGCTCGACGAGCTCACGGTTGCGAGCGCGCAGCGGGGTAGCCTGCGTGCGAAGCGTGCGCTGGTCGATCGCTACCAGCGTCCCGTGCTCGCGCTGGTCTCACGACTGCTTCGTGGGTACGGCGACTCGGCGCTGGTCGAGGACGTCGCGCAAGAGACCTTCTTGCGCGTGTTTCGTGCGCTGCCGAAGTTCGATCGCCACGGCCCCGCACGACTGTCGACGTGGATCCTGACGATCGCGTGCCATCGCAGCATCGACGAGCTGCGTCGCCGTCGACTCGAGGTGAGCCCGCTCGAGTCGGGCCCCGGTGAAGTCGCCGCCAACGATCGCGCCGACGAGAACGCCGAGCGGCGCATGCTCGCGCGCGTGCTCGATCGTGCAATCGATGGGCTCGCGCCGGAGTACAAGGCCACGTTCGTGCTCCGCGAAGTCCACGGCCTCGAGTACACCGAGATCGCGACGATCCTCGACATCGATCTCGGCACGGTGAAGTCGCGGCTGAACCGCGCGCGCACGCGACTGCGCGAGGCGCTGACGGAGGTCTACCGTGCGTGACGATCGTCCGTCGCCCGCGGAGCTCGACGCGCTCGAGCAACGCGCGCTCGCCGAGTGGCTCGGCACGAGCGATCGCCTCGACGACGAAGACGACGGCGATCTTCCGGGTGGTGTCAGTGCTGGTTTCGCCGAGCGCGTGCTCGCAGCGGAATCGTCGGTGCTGCCGGTACCGGTGATCGTTCCGATCGACGCCGGGCCCGGCCCACGCCTCGACGACATCACCGGCATGCCGCGCCCGAGCGCGCCGCGTCGCCGCTGGGGCACGCTCGTCGGCAGCTTCGCGCTCGCGGCCGGCCTCGGCGGATTGTGGCTCGCGCAACGTCCCCCGAGCGTGCGCGAAGAAGTCGACACGAAGATCGGCTCGGTCGACACCGAAACGATCGCGACGGTGCGCCCCGCCGCACCGATCCCCGACGATCTCGACGAGCAGGTCGCGAGCTACATCGCCGACTACGGCCGCCACTTCGGCCCGACCTTCGAATTCCACGGCGCGATCCTGGTCGCGCGCGACGGCAAGGTGCACTACGCGCAAGGGTTCGGCGTCGCCGATCCGGCGCACGACACCGCCAACACACCGCAGACGCGCTTCCGCATCGGCATGCTCACCGAGCAGTTCACCGCTGCGGCGATCCTCCAGCTCCGCGACGCGGGGATGTTGCAGCTCGACGATCCGGTATCCGAGCACCTGCCCGGTTTCCCGAACGGCCGCAGCATCACCATCATGCAGCTGCTGCAGCACAGCTCGGGCATCCCGAACTACACCGACCTGCCGAACTTCCACGAGTGGAAGCTGCGCCCGCACACCAGCGAGCAACTCATCGGACGCTTCTCGGAGCTGCCGCTCGAGTTCAAGCCCGGTGAAGACTTCACGCCGACCAACTCCGGCTACTTCTTGCTCGGTGCGATCATCGAGAAGAAGAGCGGCATGAGCTACGGCGAGTACATGCAGCGCTACGTCTTCGAGCCGCTCGGCATGCGCGACACGATGGTGGGCGACGAGTACGGCCGCCCCGGACAAGCGCGCGGCAACGTGTGGAACGAGGAAGAGCAGCTCGATCCGCCCGATCCGATCGACATGTCCGTGTTCGGAGCGGCCGGCGGCATCGTGTCGTCGATCGAGGATCTCGCGAAGTGGGACAGCGCGCTCTACGAGGGCCGCATCCTCGCGCGCAGCAGCGTCGAGCAGATGATCGAGCCCAACCGCTTCGGCTACGGCTTCGGTTGGGTGGTCGGCGAAGATCAGGATCAGACGGTCGTCAGCTTCCCGGGCGCCATCGACGGCTTCAACAGCGCGATCATGCGCTACACCGCCGATCGCACGCTCGTCGTCGTGCTGTGCAACACCGAGATCGTGCCGGCCGGCCGCATCGCGTCCGACATCGCGATGATGGTGTACGGCGGACATCCGCCGCCGCGCATCGAATACCCCGAGGTCCAGGTCGCGCCCGGCACGTTCAGCCGCTACCTCGGCAGCTACGGCATCACCGACGACACCATCCGCGTGCTCGGTGCGGGTGTCGACGAGTCGATGTTCGAGCCGCTGCAGACGGTGCACGTGAAGCAGATCGGCGATCGTCTCTACTTCGACGTGCCTGCGCACGGCTCGACGTGGATGCACCCGATGGGCCGCCACCGCTTCTTCTTCAAGGACAACAGCGGCAACTACATCAACTTCACGCTCGATGCCGAGGGAGACGCCACGGGGCTCGTGGTGCACTACCCGGACGCCGAGCTCGAGCTGCAGCGCAAAGGCGAGTAGCCTTCGCGGGTTGACGCGACGATTCGCGCTGCCGTAGCTTCGGCGAATGCGCCGATCGGGATTGCCGTTGCTCGTGCTCGTGGCCGCCTGCGCCGGAGGCAGCGAGACGCGCGAGCCCGATGGCACCGACACCGAAGGTGACGAGCTCGGCTCGAGCGAGATCACCAACGACACGATCGATCCCACCGCGTTCACCACGACGATGACGACGTCGACGAGCGCCACCGCCGACACCAGCGGCGGCACTGCATCGAGCAGCGACGCATCGGAGAGCGGCAGCGAGTCGGGGAGCGACACCACGAGCACCGCCGACGGCCCGACGGTCGTCGACGTCGCGCCGGCCGACGGCAGCGAAGGCATCGAGCCCGACGCGACCTTCACGGTGACGTTCTCGGCGGCGATGGATCCCACGACCGTCGTGGGCGACGACGGCTCGTGCAGCGGCGCGGTGCAGCTGTCGCGCGACGACTTCGCCAGCTGCGTGGCGCTCGCGGCCGATGCGATCGCATCGGAGGGCGACACCGTGTTCGAGCTCGTGCCGGCCGACGTCCTCGACAGCGCCGCGCGCTACCGCGTGCGCGTCACCACCGACGCCGCAGCAGCCGATTCGACACCACTCGCCGCCGAGTACGAGAGCGAAGGCTTTCGCGTGCGCTACTTCCACACGATCGCGATCGACGGCATGGACGACTGGAACGGCGACGAATCGTTCGCGACGTCGACCAACGGGCACACCGCGTACACGGCGTGGGACGACGACTACGTCTATCTCGCGATGCGCAGCCCCGACGTCGCGGCCGGCAACGGGCAGGTGTGGGTGGTGATCTACTTCGGCGGTGCCGCGGGCACGAGCGAAGGTGCGCTCTACAACACGCAGCAACCCGCCCTGCCCTTCGACGCGCAGTGGCACCTGCGTTGGCGCGCCGACAACGTCTATACCGATGCGCGCGAGTGGGACGGCGCGTCGTGGGATACGCCGGCGTGGGCGATCGGTGGCGGCGACGTCTATCAGTCGGGCGAGTTGCTCGAGCTCCGCGTCGCACGCAGCGACATCGGCGATCCGGACACGCTCGAGCTGCACATGGGCATCCTGCGCGAGACCGATCTCGACGAGGCGAGCTGGGCCGCGCATCCGCAGGGCTCGTACGTCGACGGCTACGATCCGATGTACACGGAGTACTGGGCGTTCGATCTGCTGGGCTCCGCCACGCCCGCGGAACACGTCTCGTCGCCCTGACCCGCTCGCCGCTTGCGTGACGATCGACGCCGCAGGATTGATCGGCGCCGTGCTCGACGTCGACATCAGCGTCACCGCGACGCATGGATCGGTCGGCGAGCTCGACATCGGTGTGCGCCACGTCGCGAGCGACATCGCGGTTGCGCTGGCGGATCAAGCCTGCGGGGCCGCGAACGACATCGACGCGACGTTCGACGAAGACGCCGCGGCGCCCCCCGATTGCGTCGAGCCCACCGCGATCGAAGGCGACGTGCTGCCCGTGGGAGACCTCGACGCCTATGTCGACCTCCTCGGCAACGGCAACGGCACCTGGGAGCTCAGCGTCGTCGATCAAGCCGATGGCGAGGGCGGCACGCTGGTGCAGTGGTGCGTGGAGATCACGAGCGCCGCCGAGTCGTGCGGCGACGGCACGATCCAGGGCGACGAGCACTGCGACGACGCGAATCTGAGCGACGGCGACGGCTGCTCCTCCGAATGCGCGGTCGAGCTGCACTACCGCTGCGACGGCGACGGTGCGGGCTCGTGCGCGCCGATCGACATCTTGGTGCTGCTCGCGGACCCCGACGATGCGATGTTCCGAGCCTCGATCTCCGCCGTCACCGGTGGCGACGTCGACTATCTCGACGCGAGCTTCAACACCCCGACGGTCGCCCAGCTCGACGCCTACGACTGCATCTTCACGCACTCGAACTTCACCTACGCAGACAGCTTCACGGTCGGTGACAACCTCGCGACGTACGTCGACGGCGGCGGCAACGTCGTGCTCGGCATCGTGACCGGGTACGCGCCGCCGACCGGGCTCGCCGGAACCACCATCATGGGACCGGGCTACTCGCCGATCACCACCGCAGGGTTCATCGCGTTCGGCGCGACGAGCTACAACGGCGACGGCACGACGCTGATCCACGACGGCGTCGACAACTACAGCCTCGGCTACTACGACGTCGGAGTCACGTTGCAAGGTGGCGGCATCCAAGACGGCTCGGTCACCGCCGGCGAGATCGCCACCGCATATCGCCCGGACTTCAAGGTGGTCTACGTCAACGGAACCGGCGACCCGGCGTTCATGCCGAGCGGCGACTGGGGGCGGCTGATCGCGAACGCATGCGCGGTGGGCTACGTGCAATAGCCCGCTCGGTGGTAGAAGTTCACGGGTGAGCGCCGCGGACGATCCCACGATCGTACCGATGCCGTCGCGCACTTCGCCCAGCGAAGACGCGACGACGGATCGCGACGCGATCTCGGCGGCGATGGTTGCCGACAACGCGCTCGCGCCCGGCGCGGTGATCGGACGCTACGTCGTGCTCGAAGAGCTCGGCGCCGGTGCGATGGGGCGCGTGTACGCGGCGTTCGATCCGCGGCTCGATCGCCGGGTGGCGCTCAAGCTCATGCGCGGGCACGCGTTGCTCGACGCGGCCCCCAGCAAGGCCTCGCAACGACTGTTGCGCGAGGCGCAGGCGCTCGCACGGCTCGCGCACCCCAACGTGGTCGCGGTGCACGACGTCGCGATCGTCGGCGGTGCGGTGGCGATCGCGATGGAGTTCGTGCGCGGGCAGAGCTTGCGCGAGTGGATGGACGAGCGACGATCGTGGCGCGAGATCGTCGCCGTTTTCGCCGACGCGGGTCGTGGCCTCGCGGCTGCACACGCCGCCGGCGTGATCCATCGCGACTTCAAGCCCGACAACGTGATGATCGGCGAAGACGGACGCGTGCGCGTGGTCGACTTCGGGCTCGCACGCAGTGACTTGCCCAGCTCGGATTCCGGCCACGAGCTGCTCGTCTCGCACGAGTCGCTCGGCGATGCGGCCGACAAGAGTGCGACCGCAGGCGTCGCAGGCACGCCGGCCTACATGGCACCCGAGCTCTTCGGCGCGGGGCATGCCGATCCACGCACGGATCAGTTCTCGTTCTGCGTCACGCTCTACGAGGCGCTGCACGGCGTGCGACCGTTCAACGGATCGAGCCTGGCCGAGCTCGCAGTGAACGCATCCAACGGGCGCATCGCGGTGCCGAGCCAGCAAGCCGACATCCCCGCGTGGCTGCAGCGCGTGGTGATGCAGGGCTTGAAGCCGCTCGCGGCCGAGCGCCACGTCGACATGACGGCGCTCGTCACTGCGCTCGCAGCCGATCCGAGCGCGCGCCGCCGCAGGATCGCGATCGCATCGGGCGTGGCGCTCGGCGTGACTGCGCTCGTGACCGCAGTCGCGCTCGCGTCGAATCGGCCGGGGCCGTGCGAGCGCGAAGACGATGCGCTCGCCGGGGTATGGGACGACGCGAAGCGCACCGCGATCCACGATGCGCTGGCGAAGACCGGGGTGTCGTGGGCGGGGTTGATCCAAGGCGAGATCGACGAGCGACTCGACGCACAAGCCGCGGCGTGGCGCGACATGAGCCGCGAGAGCTGTCTCGCGACGCGCGTGCGCGGCGAGCAGTCCGAGGCGCTGCTCGATCTGCGCGCCGCATGTCTGGCGATGCGCCGACGCGAGCTCGCGAGCGTCACCGACGTGCTCGCCCGCGCCGACGCCGACGTCGCGCGCGAAGCCGTGCGCGTGCTCGACACGTTGGGGCCGATCGCGGCCTGTGCGGACATCGGCGCGCTGCAGCAGGCCGTGCCGCCGCCCGACGATCCCGAGGTGCGCGCGCGTGTCGACGGATTGCGCGCGCAGCTCACCAGCGTCGACGCGCTGACCCGCGCAGGCAAGTACGACGATGCGCTCGCGCAGGTGTTGCCGGTGAAAGACGCCGCCGCCGAGCTCGGCTACGCGCCGCTCGTCGCGGAAGCCGGCTAC
>DASZPU010000641.1:0-3982 GCA_035550195.1 Nannocystaceae bacterium | reverse complement strand
CGCGTGCGCACGACCGACGGCCATGCGGCGCCATGGCTCGCCACCAACGCATCGAGCTCGACCTCCGCATCGGCACGACGCGGCGGCTTGAGCTCCTCGGCGACCGGCGCGAGCTTCGGCGTCGGCAACACTTCCTCGCCGTCGTCGAGCAGGCGCGAGCGCGCCATCAAGCCGTAGTACCCGAACGGCTCCGCGGCGGCGAGCTGCATCAACGTGGTGCGCCCGCGCTCCTTGGTGCCGGCATCGTCGGACTGCAGCTGCAGCTTTGCGCGGAAGTACTTCGCACGCTTCGCAGCGCCGCGATGCTTCTTCTCGTAGACCTCGAACGCGACGATCGCATCGGCGTCGTTGCCGGTGCGCATCGCGAGCCACGGATGCAACCACGCTCGCTCGGCGCCGTGGGCCTTGCCGTCGACCTCGTACGCACCGAGCAGCTCGCGCGCGCGCTCGTACTTGCCGCCGCGCACCGCGAGCTCGAGCGCTTCCCAGTGCGCCGCCGCGCGCTGGCCCTTGCCGCGCTTGCCCTTCTTGGCTTCCTTCGCACGCGCGACCCACATGTCGATCGCCTCGTCGTAGAAGCCGCCCTTCTCCAGGCACTTCAACAGATCGTCGCGCTGCTCGAAGTTGCCGCTCTTCGCATACGCCTTGCGCAGATGATCGGCACAGGTCGCGAAGTCGCGCTGCTTCGCCGCGGTGACCGAGCGCGCGTGCTCGGCCTGCGTGCGCAGGTGCGCCGGCGTCTTCGGATCGTCGATGAGCTCGTCGAGCAGCGCGCGCGACTCTTCGACGCGCTTGTTGCGACGCGCCGCGTTGGCCGACGCGAGCTTCTCGCCCTGCGACAGCGGCGACACCGACTTGCCGTGCGAGGTCGCGATGCGCGAGAGCTCTTCCCATGCGGCGGTGCCTTCGGGCTCGCCGGTGCGCTCGATCGTGATCGAACGCAGCTCGTCCATCGCATCCTTCGTACGACCGGCGCGCTCGAGCGCGCGGGCGTGCTCGAGCCACATGCGACCGCGCTCGGGATGATGCGGATACTCCTGCAGCACGTCCGCGAGCGCCGACACGGCCTTGCGCGCACCGCCGGCACCGGAGAGCTCGGAGAGCATCTGCGCCTGCAGCACCTTCATCTGCGCGAGGTTGCGAATGGGCTCGAGCTTGCTCAGCTTCTTCAGCCGCGCGATGCCGTCGTCGAGCTGCGCGTCGGCATCCTTCGCCGGCGTCGCGGGCAATCGTGCGAAGGCCAGCTGCGCCTGCGCGAGCTCGACCCCGAGCACGTCCGGCGGAAAGAACTTCGCGACCGCTTTGTGCTGCACGCGCGGCTTGAGGGCCGCGAGCGCTTCGGCGGGGCGACCGAGCTGCAGCTGCGCGCGACCTTGGATCGCACCTTGGGCGAACCAGAGCGCGGTGCCGGGATCGGCGACCAGCGCATCGGCGAGCGCGAGCGCGCGCGCGCTGTCGTGCGCGGCGAGGGCGGTCGCGGCGCCCTGCAGGCCACCGAGCACCGCACCGCCGTCGCTCGCATCCGTCTTTGCGAGCAGCGTCGCATCTCCGGCGGAGCTGGCGTCGGCCTCGATCTCGATCGCGTCCTCGCCCAGCGAGTCGTCCGCGATCGCGACGATCGTCACCGCGCCGGTGGTGGGCGGCGGCGCAGCGTCGAGCGCCTCAGGTCGCAGCAGAACGGCCGCAACCCCGAACAGCCACATGCCAAGGACCCGTGTCCGCGTCCGCATCGCCGAAATCCAATGCTCAGCTAAACACGGTAGCACGCCAGACCCAAATTGCTCGTGCGACGGGTGGCCACCGTCACCGTGCATCCGATTGCCGACCCCCATGCATCCACCATTCGATGCCGAGGGCGTCCCAGCAAGGGCCGAACGCAGACCGGCACGAGCAACCTAGGCGGCGATGTGCGACCGCGGTAGCGTCCGCGCCGTGACGCTGCATCGACCCCCGTACCAGCTCCGCGCGACAGTCCTCGGCGCGGGCACCATGGGTGCCCAAATCGCTGCCCACCTGGCGAACGCCGGTGTGCACGTCCGTTTGCTCGACATCGTTCCACCGGGTGCCGCGGCGGGAAAAGCCGCGCGCAACGCCATCGCCGCCGGCGCGGTCGCGGCGATGAAGAAGGCCAAGCCTGCGCCCTTCATGGATCCGTCGTTCGTCGATCGCATCGCGGTCGGCAACCTCGACGACGATCTCGAAGCCGCCGCGGCCGAGAGCGACCTCGTCGTCGAAGCCGTCATCGAGCGGCTCGACATCAAGCGCCCGATCTTCGAGCGGCTGGCCAAGTCCGCGCCCGCGCATGCGGTGCTCGCCACCAACACCAGCGGCCTGCCGATCCGCAGCATCGCCGAAGCGCTGCCCGAGCACGCGCGCCGTCGCGTGGTGGGCATGCACTTCTTCAACCCACCGCGCTACATGCATCTGCTCGAGGTCGTGCCCGGCCCCGACACCGATCCCGCGGTGACCGACGAGCTCGCGTGGTTCTCCGCCGACGTGCTCGGCAAGGGCGTGGTGCGCTGCCGCGACACCCCGAACTTCGTCGCGAACCGCATCGGCGTCGCGTCGACGATCCTCACCTTCGCCGCGACGTTCGACGGCGGCTACACCGTCGAAGAGGTCGATCTGCTCAACGGTCCGCTGGTCGGGCGCCCGCGCACCGGCAGCTTCCGGCTCGGCGATCTCGTGGGCCTCGACGTCAGCGTGCTGGTCACCGAGAACCTGCGCAAGGTGACGAGCTCCGATCCGAGCGCGCCCGACTTCGACGAGCTGCACGATCAGATGGTCGCGTCGCCCGTGCTCACGAAGATGATCGAAAAGGGCTTGAAGGGCGACAAGACCGGCGCGGGCTTCTACAAGAAGGTGAAGGGCGCGAGCGGCAGCGAGATCCTGTCGATCGACTTCGCGACGCTCGAGTATCGCCCGCGCATCGAGCCGTCGTTCCCCGAGCTCGCCGACGTCGCGAAGATCCCCGATCTCGGCAAGCGCGTCGCCGCGGCGCTGCGCGTGGAAGGCCGCGCGGGCGACTTCCTGCGCAAGGTGTACCTGCCGCTGTTCGCCTACGCCGCGAATCGTCTCGGATCGATCTGCGACGACCCGCAGCCGATCGACGACGCGATGTGTTGGGGCTACGGCTGGAAGGTGGGCCCCTTCGCGCTCTGGGACATGGTCGGCGTCGCGTGGACCATCGAAGAGATGAAGAAGCTCGGCGTCACGCCGCCGGCGGCGGCGCTCGCGTTGCTCGAGAAGAACGGGCCCGCGGCGCGCTGGTACGGCGGTGATGCGGCGAATCCCACGGTGTTCGTGCCGATCCACGGTCAGCACGAGCCGGTGCCGCCGCAGCCCGGCGTGCTCGTGCTCGATGCGAAGCGCGGCCACGAGATCCACGGCACGCGCACCGCGAGCCTGCTCGATCTCGGCGACGGCATCGCGTGCCTCGAGTTCCGCTCGAAGATGAACACGCTCGACGAAGGCGTGGTCACGATGATGCGCGAGGCGGTGCCGCTGCTCACCAGCAAGGGCTTCCGCGGGCTCGTGGTCGGCAGCCAGTCGGAGAACTTCTCCGCCGGTGCCGATGCGCGGCAGATCCTCGCGCTCGCGGAATCGGGCGACTGGAAGGCGGTCGAGGCCGCGGTCGCGACGTTCCAAGACACGATCATGGGCCTGCGTCACGCCGCGATCCCGGTCGTCGCCGCGCCGTACGGCATGACGCTCGGGGGCGGCTGCGAGACCACGCTGTCGTGTGCACGCGTCGTCGCGCACGCCGAGCTCTACATGGGGCTCGTCGAAGCCGGCATCGGGCTCGTGCCCGGCGGTGGCGGCCTGAAGGAAATCGTGCGCCGCGCATCCGCGTGGGCCACCGAGGTCGACGACGGCGATCCGTATCCGATGGTGCGGCGCGGCTTCGAGAACGCCGCGCAGGGCAAGGTGTCCACCAGCGCGCACGAGGCCTGGAAGATGGGCTTCCTGCACCGCGAGGATC
>DASZPU010000640.1:0-7257 GCA_035550195.1 Nannocystaceae bacterium | reverse complement strand
CGCCTTGCCGATGCTGGGCATCCGTTCCATCGGCGCCTGCGGCATCGCCTCGACCTCGATGCGCATGAGCGTGGTGCCGTCGATGACGTGCGCCTTGGCGCGCGTGCCGGGCTCGAGCGGCTGCGCGCGCACCCACGCCATCACCGACAGCGGATCGAACGTGTCGAGCGGCGCGTGCTTGAGGTGCTTGCGCGCCTTGCCATCCTTGGTGTCGACGATGCGCACCTGCCCGCGTCCTTCATAGGCCGAGGTGGTGACGCGCTTCTTGTAGCCGACCGGGCTCCACCCCGAGTAGACGAGGACGTTCTCCGAGAACACCGTCGCGCCGGTCTGCGCGTCGACCAGCGTGGTCATGTCGTCGGTGACGGTCGCGAGCAGCGACACGATGCCCGAGGTGCGCGCGTGGCCTTCGATGCGCAGGATCGGTGCGCCGTGCGGCGGACCGCCGCGGGGATCGTTCTCGACACCGACGATCTCCGCCTCGGCGAGGCCGGCGTTGTTGCCCGCGAACGTGACGTCGTAGCGGAAGCGTTCGCCGATCGCGAGCGTGGGACCGAAGTCCTTCGGCCGCGCGGTGCGAGGCATGCGTCGTCGCGCATCTCGCAGCGGCGGCTGCAACGACGCGGCCGACCAACCGACCGACGCCGCAGCGACGCGCGTCGCCTTGCCGCCCGCAGCGGTGATCGGCACGACCGGCGGAGCGTTCGCGTCGGGCATCGGGCTCGCATCGACCGCGGCCGCCTCGATCACGGGCGGCGGCACGGCGGACCCGCGATCGGCGGCTGCGTGCGCGGGCCCGGCGATCCCGAGCAGTGCGGCGATGGCGACGCTGCGCATCGTCTCGACAATGCTAGCATGCGCGGCCCCATGACCGCGCTCGCGCTGACGCAGGGTGATCCCGAAGGGATCGGGCCCGAGCTGCTGCTGCAGGTCGCCGCCGAAGGCCTGCTGCGGCCCGGTGATCGCGTGTTCGCGGACCCCGAGCGGCTCGCGCAGCTCGCCGAGATCATCCCGGCCGATTGGGCGCGCCGCGGGCTCGCAGCGATCGCGCCGCTCGTCGTCGGCAGCGCCGGGCTCGGGCAGTACGCCGCGCTCGCGATGGGGACCGATCACGTGCTCGCGCATGCGGGCACCGCGATGGTCACCGCGCCGATCGACAAGGCGCGCGCGCAAGCCGAAGGCCTCGCGTATCCCGGGCACACCGAGTACCTCGCCGCGCGCGCGGGCACCGACGAGTTCGCGATGTGCATGATCGGTCCGCGCCTGCGCGTTGCGCTGGTGACGATCCACCTGCCGCTCTCCGCAGTCGCGTCCGCGTTGCGCACCGTCGACATCGTGCGCGTCGCTGGTCTGGTCGCGCGCACGCTCGTCGAGCTCGGCATCGCACGCCCGAAGATCGGCGTGCTCGCGCTCAATCCCCACGCCGGTGAGAAGGGCAAGCTCGGCGACGAAGAGCCGCGCATCATCGCGCCGGCGATCGCCGCGCTCGCAGCGTCGCATCCCCACGCGAGCTTCGAGGGGCCGTTGCCGGCCGACACCGCGTTCGCGTGGCACGCGAGCGGGCGCATGGACGCGGTGGTCGCGATGTACCACGACCAAGGGCTCGGGCCGTTCAAGCTCGTGCACTTCACCGACGGCATCAACGCGACGTTGGGGCTGCCGTTTCGCCGCAGCTCGCCGGATCACGGCACGGCGCGCGACATCGCGGGGCAGGGCATCGCGGATGCGGCGAGCATGCGCGAAGCGATCGCGTGGGCGCGGGGGCGATCGTGAGCCGCGCGAAGAAAGCGAAGCCCGAGATCGTCGCTGCGCCACCGACTCGCGCGGGGCGCAGCAAGCAACCCGTGGTCGTCGCGGCGCCGCCGGCCCGCGCGGGTCGCAGCAAGGTGCCGGTCGTCGTCGCCGAAGCACCGGCGCGCGTCGAAGCACCGGCGCGCGTCGAAGCCGTGGTCGCACGCGATGCGCCCGCGTCGGCGTACGACCCCGGCTGGATCCGCATTCGTGGTGCACGCACGCACAACTTGAAGGGCGTCGATCTCGATCTGCCGCGCGGCAAGCTCGTCACGGTCACGGGCCCGTCGGGCTCGGGCAAGAGCAGCCTCGCGTTCGACACGCTCTTCGCCGAAGGGCAGCGGCGCTACGTCGAGAGCTTGAGCGTCGCGGCGCGCCAGTTCCTCGCGCAGCTGCCCAAGCCCGACGCCGATCTGATCGAGGGTTTGTCGCCCACGGTCGCCATCTCGCAGGACGCCCGCGGTCGCAACCCGCGATCGACGGTGGGCACCGCCACCGAGATCTACGACTTCCTGCGCCTGCTCTACGCGCGCGTCGGGGTCGTGTACTCGCACAAGACCGGCAAGCCGATGAAGCGGCACGCGGTCGCCGACATGCTCGCCGAGGTGCTCGCGCTACCCGACGGCACGCGCTTTTCCGTGCTCGCGCCGGTCGTCGTCAACGCGCCCGGCGATCATCGCGATCTGCTCGACGATCTGCGCCGTCGCGGTTTCGTGCGCGTCGCGATCGACGACGAGGTGCGCGAGCTCGGTGCGCAGGACATCGCGCTCGATCCGGGGAAGCGCCACACCATCGAGGTCTACGTCGATCGCTTGAAGCTCAAGCCCGACGTGCGCGCGCGCCTGGCCGACTCGCTCGAGCTCGCGATCGGGCTCACCGGCGGCATCGTCGAGGTGCTCACCGTCGAGGGCCAGCGCCTGAAGTTCTCCGATCGCTACGCGGAGCTCGACGAAGGCGTCGCGTATCCCGAGATCACGCCCGCGCTGTTCTCGTTCAACTCGCCCGCCGGCGCGTGTCCGGCGTGCGACGGGCTCGGCACGGTGCGCGCGTTCGATCCCGTGCGCATCGTCGACGTGCGACTGCCCTTGCGCGGCGGCGCGATCCGTCCGTGGGCGCGACGCGGTGGTGCGGGGCATCAACGACTGCTCGCGGCGCTCGCCGATCATCTTTCCATCGATCTCGACACGCCGTTTTCCGAGCTGCCGGCCACGGCTCAGGTCGCGATCATGGAAGGCACCGGCGACGAGATCGTCGCGGGCATCGAGCGCCCGTTCGAAGGCGTGCGTGCTGCGCTCGCCCGGCGGCTGCGCGAGCTCGAGAGCCGCGCGGACGAGAGCGAAGGCGACGAGCCCGCGGCCGACGTCGAGGACATCGAGGCGTATCTCGCCGAGTCGGCGTGCCCCACCTGCGAAGGCGAGCGACTGGTGTTGCCCGCACGCATGGTGCGGATCGGCGCGCACAACATCGCCGCGCTCTCGCGCATGCCGCTGGCGAAGCTCGCGGCCACGCTCGCGGATCTGTCCTTCGGCGGCGAGTCGCAGGAGATCGCCGAGACCGTGCTCGCGCAGGTGAAGAGCCGCCTGCGCTTCCTCTTGGAAGTGGGGCTCGGCTATCTCACGCTCGAGCGCCCGGTGATGACGCTGTCGGGCGGCGAGTCGCAGCGCATCCGGCTCGCGACGCAGGTCGGTGCGGCGCTGGTCGGCATCACCTACGTGCTCGACGAGCCCAGCATCGGGCTGCACCAACGCGACAACGATCGCCTCATCGCGACGCTCGTGCACCTGCGCGACCTCGGCAACACCGTGATCGTCGTCGAGCACGACGAAGACACGATGCGCGCGTCCGACTGGCTGGTCGACATGGGCCCGGGCGCGGGGCCGCAGGGCGGACGCGTGGTCGCGGCGGGGCCGACCGCGAGCGTGCTCGAGAATCCGCGCTCGACCACCGGTGCGTATCTGTCGGGGCGGCTGACGATCCCGGTGCCGGAGTCGCGTCGGCGTCCGCGTGGGCCGTCGATCCTCGTGAAGAACGCGAGCGGTCACAACCTGCAGGGCATCACGGTGCGCTTTCCGATCGGGATGTTCACGTGCGTGACGGGCGTGAGTGGCTCGGGCAAGTCGACGCTGGTGATCGACACGCTGCTCACCGAAGCTGCGCGCGTGGTCAACGGTGCTGCGCGTCCGCCGCTTGCGTGCGACGGCGTCGACGGGCTCGAGCACATCGACAAGGTGATCCACGTCGATCAGTCGCCGATCGGTCGCAGCGCCCGCAGCAATCCCGCGACGTACACCGGCATCTTCGCGGAACTGCGCAACGTGTTCGCGACCTTGCCCGAGGCGAAGGTGCGCGGCTACCAGCCCGCGCGTTTCTCCTTCAACGTGAAGGGCGGCCGCTGCGAAGGCTGCATGGGCGAGGGCTTGAAGCGCATCGAGATGCAGTTCCTCGCGGATGTGTTCGTGACCTGCGAGGTGTGCGGCGGCCGTCGCTACAACCGCGAGACGCTGGCGATCACGATGCGCGGCAAGTCGATCGCGGACGTGCTCGACATGACGGTCGCGGACGCCTACGACTTCTTCGTCGCGCACCCGTCGATCCGCAGCAAGCTCGAGGTGCTGCGCGACGTGGGCCTGGGATATCTGGCGCTGGGGCAGGGCGCAGTGACGCTGTCGGGCGGCGAAGCGCAGCGCATCAAGCTCGGTCGAGAGCTCGCGCGCAAGTCGACCGGCAAGACGCTGTTCGTGCTCGACGAACCGACGAGCGGGCTGCACTTCGGCGACATCAAGCAGCTGCTGGCGGTGCTGCAGCGCTTGGTCGAAGAAGGCAACACGGTCGTGGTCATCGAGCACGATCTCGACGTGATCAAGTGCGCCGACCACGTTGTCGACATCGGCCCTGACGGGGGGGATGGGGGCGGCAAGCTGGTCACGAGCGGCACACCTGAGTACGTCGCGAAGAGCGAGGCCGGGCACACCGCACGTTATCTAGCGCGCGCGCTCGGGCGGTGAAGCGACTTGACTCTTCGTCGCTTGGCCGTCCGCCGCGACCGGGACGCCGGTGCAACCTCGCGGGACGGGGAACGCTCGCCGCCAACGAGCGGGCTATCCCGGCAACATCATCGGGCGGACCTTTCCGGAACCAAGAAACTCGTGTTCATCGAGTGCGGCCGACCGCGAGCCGCATCATTTGCAGTGGCAACTTGCGCCCCCGACGAATTCCTCGCACTCGGTCCGTGATGAGAAAATATCTGCGCAGTCGGCACCCACGCACTCGCAGCCCGCGATCTCGACGCAGTTGTTACATTCGCTGACCGCGAAACCCAGCCGCTGTGTGCATCCCGCACTCCCGCTGATTTCCTGTTCCAGGCACACATCGTTCGCCGTCCGGCAGCCGTAGAAGGCTCCGACCGCGACGCAGAAGGCGAGTGCGTAGGCGCGTCGCGATCTACGAAACGCCGGGAGACCCCGCGAGTCTGGCAGGCGACTTGCCAGCCAACGAAGCTTGTCTGCAAGCATCTTCCTATCCTCCGAGACAATTCGACAGGAACGCGGCGTCGAAGCAGTTTCGCGACCGATTGTTCTTGGGCGTCATCTTTCGTCCTTGAGCGGTCCCTGCGAAGCCTTCGTAGTTGCCGGCATTGCGCGTTGCGCGGCCGGGATCACTCACTGCAAGCGCCAGCGCTTGGCTCCCGTACTTCTCCGAGGAAGCGTCCGCTTTGATTACCGAGTGCGCGACTTCGTGGAGAATGGTCGTTGCACGGCAATACAGGCCCGTCATGGTGATCGTGGCCTGGCTCGCGCCTGTTCCACAGGTGTACGACTTGTCCACGCTATTGAAGAAGGCCTGGCCGAACTTGATGTAGGTAACTCTGTTCTCCCCCCAGTAGCTCTTCGTGGATCTCACGAACTTGAGCCGCTTGTTCAAGATCCGCCGACGAAGCTGACGCAAGTGGCGGCGAACGCGTTTCATTCTGCGGCGACTCCATCTGCCGAACCAGTGCAGCGCGTCGAGTTCTTTCCACTTCTTACGCCAGGCGCGATGGCGTTTTCTTCGGCCCCGCTTGCTTTTTCCAGCCTTCCAGATGCGGTCGATCACGTGAAATGCTTCTCGTGCAATGGTCTCGGCCATCGTCATGGCCGAGACCACGAGTTGCTTTTCGTCCTCGTGCCATGAGGTCGTGCCATCAACTCGCGCGAATCGCGGCTGCTGGAAATCCAGCGCTCCACTCGACGCGCCCCGATCCATGTCTTGGTGGGCGCCGTGCCTCTTTGCGAACACGAACAGGGAAGGGGACGCGTCTAGTTCGTCGTCGTCATCCAGTTCGTCGTCGTCATCGAGCTCATCGTCGTCATCGAGCTCATCGTCGTCATCCAGTTCGTCGTCGTCATCGAGCTCATCGTCGTCATCGAGCCCATCGTCGTCGTCGAGCTCATCGTCGTCGTCGAGCTCATCGTCGTCATCGTCGTCGTCGTCGAACTCGTCGTCGTCGAACTCGTCGTCGTCGTCGAACTCGTTGTCGTCGTCGTTCAGGGCATCGCTCGAGGCATCCCACGCATCGTCGTCGAGCTCATCGTCGCTGTCCTGGTCGCCTCCGTCGTTCGCGGCGCACAAGCAACCCGCGTCCGCCGCGGACGACTCGTCGTCCCACGCCGAGGAGGAGCTGCATTGCGCACACCCGCAGGCATCTTTGGCGCTTCTCATGGTTCCCCTTCGGATTCGGGGTCTCGCGGTTCCGGAACGCCGATGGTCGGCACGCGAGCAGCCGTGCTTGCGTGCACCTTGACTTGTAGCACGCAGGCTCGCGTCGGGACAGGCCGAGTGAGCTCGCGGACGATGATGATGAAGGGTGCCGCCGCATCGCAGCGTGTGTCGTGGGTCATGGCGATGCTCCAGGTCATCACTAGCGGGACTTCGTTCGGCTGCTACGCGGCGCTCGAGGCCTCCGCGCACGCTTCACGTCGGGCGTGCGAGGAGCACAGCACTGAGCTCGGCGTAGAGTCGGTCGGGCGCGGTGCCGGCGCTGCCGCCTTGGAAGATCGACATCACGATCTTGAAGTACGGACCGAGGTTGTTCGCCGTGGTCAGCTTCAGGCCAGGCACTGCGTCGCTCGCGTTGCAAACCAGCGTTGCGGATGTCCCAGTGGACGAGAACTCCTGCGGGTCCTGCGACGACGGCAGGGTGTTGAAGATCTGCAAGGTCATCGTGCTGGTCGACGCTTCGAAGTCGCGGTTGTGGATCCGCAAGCCGAACCAGTAGTAGAAATGTGGCGAGAGTTTCAGGGCGCGGCGGATCACCACCGTGGTCGTGCCGCTCTGCAGCCAGGTGAAGTCGAACACCGTCTTGCGCATCAGTGTGTAGAGGCGTGCGCCGCCCCGTCGCCGTCCCCGGCCCCTCCTCGCGTCGGCCTCGTCGGCCTCGTCGGCCTCGTCGGCTTCGTCGTCCATGTCCAGGGCATCGAGGTCCATCTC
>DASZPU010000639.1:0-4245 GCA_035550195.1 Nannocystaceae bacterium | reverse complement strand
GCGCTCGCCGTCACGCTCGTCGCCTGCGGTGACGGCGGGCGATCGGTCGGGCTGTTCGGATCCGAGAGCGCCGCCGAGGGCATCGCGGAGACCGGCGGCGACGATGCGCCCGCGCTCGCGGCTGCGCCCGGCCTCGCGCCGCTGTCCGATCTGCCCGCGCCCGTGCCTCCACCGATCGCGCCCGTCGTCGACGCACCGATCGAGATCGAGGACGACGCGCCCGCGATCATCGACGAGCCCACGCGCACGCCGACGGCACGCACGCGCACCACACCCGTGCGCGTCGCGGAGCCGAAGCCCGCCGAGGATCTCGTCGCGGAAGAAGTCGCGCTCTTGGCCGACGCTCGCACTGCGCTCGGCGCAGGTGAAGCCGGCAAGGCGATCAAGCTGCTCGCGCGGCACCGCAAGCGCTTCCCCAACGGCCTGCTCGCGAACGAGCGCGATGTCTCGTGGATCACCGCGCTGTGCGTGCTCGGCAAGGTCGACGAAGCGCGCACGAAGGCGCAGGCGTTCCTGCGCGCGCACGGCAGCTCGCCCCACGCGGCCAAGGTCCGCGCGAGCTGTGGCGGGCGCGACGAGTGATCCTCGCGACCCGCTTTGCCGACACGATCCGGCCGCGCGGCGGCCAATCTCCGAGGTGATGACCCCTCGTCGCCGTCTCGTGGTTGCGCTCGCCGTCACGCTCGTCGCCTGCAGCGACGATGGCCGTGCGGACGACGGCTTGTTCGGATCCGAGAGCCCGGGCGAAGGCATCGCCGAGACCGGCGGCGGCAACGAGAGCTCCGAAGCCGGCAGCAGCGGCGGCAGTGCTTCGAACGCGAGCGCGGACGATGCACCCGCAGACTCGTCGGGCGGCGGCGAGGGTCCGAAGCTCGACGTCGGTCCCGGTGGCAGCGAAGGCGTCGCCGAAGGCGGCGAGTGCATGGGCGAGGACTGCAGCTGCACCGCCGTCGATCTGTTGTTCGTGATCGACAACTCGACGTCGATGAACGACTACCAGGTCGCGCTCGCGGCCGCGTTCCCCAGCTTCGCCGATTCGATCATCGCCGCGCTGCCGCCCGGCACCAATCTGCACGTGGGCGTGACCAGCACGGAGATGGGTTACTCGAACGCGGGCTCCACGACGAACTGCATCGCGACCGGCAACGGCATGCCGCAGGAGAACTTCTACACGACGCCCGACGTGATGGACACGGGCAAGAACGGCGCGCAGGGTCGACTCTACGTCGCCGACGGCATGCCCTACTTCGAGATCGACACCGATGCACCGGCGAACGAGGTGCAGGCGCTGCGCGATTGGTTCTCCGCGGCCGCGCACATCGGCGAAGGCGGATCGAACGTCGAGATGGCGTCCGCGGCCGCGGGTTGGGCGACGGATCCCGCGAACGCCGGCACCAACGCGGGCTTCATCCGCGACGAAGGTGCGGTGCTCGTGATCTTCTTCCTGCAGGACGAGCCCGATCAGAGCGACGCGCCGAACATGACGATGCCGGAGACCGGCGCCGCGATGCTCGAGAAGATCGCCGCTGCGAAGACGGGGTGCGGGGGATTGCAGTGCGTCGTCGCGGGTGGCTTCGTGCAGCAGGGCTGCTTGACCGAGAACGCGCTCGGTGCCGTGTTCGATGGTCTGCCCACCGCGCCGTCGATCGACGAGCTGCCGTGGGACGACGAGAACGTCGACCCCGCATACTTCGAGCCGCTGCTCACCGAGACGCTCGCGCAGGTCATCGCGCAGACCTGCGACGAGATCGGTCCTGAAGGCTGATCACGCGCACGCGCGCGCTGGGGGCTCCAGGCCGCTCACGTGCGAGCACGCGAAAGTGCGGGGTTTTTCCCGGGCGGATCCCCGCGCGCAACATTTCGTCCGCGGATCGTATCCTGGATCGACGGGTCGCATCGCTGGCCCGCGGGGGATCCGATGAAGACGCATCGTTGGGCGATCACGTTGCTGCTCGTGCCGGTCGCGTGCGGATCCAAGTCCGAAGGCACCGGCAGCGACGCCGCGAACACCGGCATCACCACGATCACGACGGCGACCGCCACCGCGACCGCCACCGAGGGCAGCGAAGGCGAAGGCACCGGCAACGGGCCCGGCAGCAACTCCGCTGACAGCGGCGACGGCCCCGGCTCCGGTCCGAAGTTCGACACCGAAGATCCCGGCTTCTGTGCGCAGCGCGACGCGGGCATCTACTGCAACAACGACAACCGCGCGATCACCTGCGACGACAACCACGAGCAGACCGATCAGGCCGACTGCAACCCGCACTACTGCCTCGAGGACGTCGGCTGCGTCGACTGTCTCGCCGGGCAGTACACCTGCATGGGCGAGAAGGTGATGCAGTGCAACGACGCCGCGAATCCGCCGGCGTGGCAGCTGGTCGTCGCGTGCAATCCCGCCAACAACGAGACCTGTGATCTGTCGGTCGGCGCGTGTGTGCCCGCGACGATCCTCGGCACCAACGTGCCCACCGGCGAGTACTACCAGTTCGCCGAGTTCCTCACCGGCTCCACCGCGTTCATGGGCGGCTACGACGTCGACAGCTTCGAGGACAAGCTCTACATCCTCAACGGCAACATCGACGTCTATCAGGTGACGCTGCTCGACTCCGATGGCGACGGCCAGCTCGAGCCCAACCAGCATCCGATGAACCCCGACAACAGCGGCGCGATCGAGCAGCGCACGATCGCGTTCGTCGAGACGATCCCGTCGTTCGGCACGCCGTCGGCGAGCAGCTCGGAGATCCTCGCGCTCGACGATCGCATCTACATCGCGGGCAGCCAGCTCACCGAGAACGTGCTCGGCGTCGGCACCAGCGTGATCACCACGCCGCCCGGCTGGGCGGGATGGTTCGCGCACATCGGCTACGACGACGTCAACGGCGTGTGGTACGCGAGCAACGAAGGCCAGCGCCGCGTCTTCCAATACTGCGCCGCCACCAACACGTGGGGCATCGCGTTCATGTACCCCGACATGGCGGGCGATCACATGGATGGCATGGAGGTCGTCACCGACCCGGAGACGGGGATCCCCTACGTCTACGTGTCGGACATGACCAGCGACTTCATCGGCCAGTACCGCCTCGATCCGAGCGAGGGGTGGGTGCAGGAGAACCTCTTCAGCTACGTGGGCACCGCGGGATCGCTCGTGGAAGGGTTCGGTTTCGGAGCTTTCAACCACTTCTGGGCCACCGGCGGCAATACCGTCTACGAGCTGGGCGGCGGCGATCTGTCGGAGTACACCGATCCGCCGGGATGATCGGGTAAAGTGGTGTCCAACCAGAATCAGGCTGGGGACCAGGAAGCCTGGAGGGGGGACCATGAAACTGCATCGCCTCGTGCTCGCGCTGCCGCTGTGCGCGTGTGCCTCACCGGCAAAACAGGAGGGGTCGGCCGAGAGCAACTCCGGCATCGGCACGCTGACCACCGCGGGCACCGACGGTACCGGTGGCAGCGGCAGTGAAGGCGGTGGCACCGGCAACGGTCCCGCTGGATCGGCCGACGAGAGTGGCGACGCCACGAGCCCCGGCACCGGCCCGAAGTTCGACACCGAAGATCCCGGCTTCTGCGCCCAGCGCGACGACGGCATCTACTGCAACAACGACAACATCGCGATCACGTGTGCCGATCACGATCAGGCCGATCAACAGGCCTGCGATCCGCACTACTGCGTCGAGGGCACCGGCTGCGTCGACTGCCTCGATGGACAGTTCACGTGCATGGGCGACACCGTGATGTCGTGCAACGGGGCTGCGAACCCGCCGTCGTGGCAGCTCGTCGAGGTCTGCGACCCTGCGGGCGGTGAGGCCTGCGATCTCGCGGTGGGCGCGTGCGTGCCCGCGGTGATCATCGGCACCAACGTACCGACCGGCGAGTACTACCAGTTCGCGGAGTTCGCCACCGGCTCGACCGCGTTCCTCGGCGGCTACGACGTCGACAGCTACGACGACAAGCTCTACGTGCTCGGCGGCAACCTGTCGATCGACGTCTACCAGGTGACGCTGCTCGACTCGGATGCCGACGGCATCCTCGAGCCCAACCAGCATCCGCTGAACCCCGACAACACCGGCGCGATCGAGCAGCGCACCATCGCGTACGTCGAGACGATTCCGCAGTTCGGCACGCCGGCCCAGAGCGTGTCGGAGGTGCTCGCGCTCGGCGATCGCGTGTATCTCGGGGGCTCGCAGCTCAACGAGAACGTGCTCGGCGTCGGCGTGACGCAGATCAGCTCGCCGCCGGGCTGGTTCA
>DASZPU010000638.1:0-5750 GCA_035550195.1 Nannocystaceae bacterium | reverse complement strand
CTATCTCCTTGAGCGTCATCTCGCGCTGGTAGTACATGTCGAGGATCATCTGTTGACGCTCGGGCAGGCCGGCGATGGCGTTGCGCAGCCGGGTATGCAGCTCGCGCACGCTGGCGGCTTCGTCGGGGCCGAGCATCTTCGCCGACAGCTCGCCGATGCGATCGGCACCGCCGTCGTCGCTGCGCGAGAGGTCGTCGAAGGACAACACGCGCACGCTGCCGATGCGATCGACCAGCTTGCGATAGTCCTCGATGGTCATCTCGAGCGACTGCGCGAGCTCGGCTTCCGTCGGCGGACGACCGAGGCGAGCGATGAGCTCCTGGGTCTTGCGGGCGAGCCGCTTCGCGGTGAGCCGGGCGTTGCGCGCCATCAGATCGTAGCGGCGCAGCTCGTCGAGGATCGCACCCTTGATGCGGAACTCGGCGAAGGTCTCGAAGCGATCGGCCTTGGCGGGATCGTAGCGATCCATGGCATCCAACAGGCCGAGCGTTCCGGCGCCGATCAGATCGTCGAGCGACACGTGCGACGGCAGCGACCGCGCCATGCGAGTGGCGATGCGGCGCACGAAGTCGAGGTAGCGCGTCGCGTCGAGCTTGATGCGCACCGGCGCTTCGTTGGCGGCGCGATCCGACGGCACCGGCACGCGCGCGTGCTCGGGATCGATCGGCGCGTTCGCAGGCGTCGGCGCTTCGTTGGCGGCATCCGCATCGGCTTCGTAGCCGGCGAGCTGCTGTCGTGAGGGTGGGGGACGCATTGGTTCTCGCTTGCGGCGAGCGATTCCGAGACGAGACACTCTTAGGCTCCCTTTTGGCGCAGCAGGCGGCGCCAGAACAGGCGCAGTGCGCCTTCGCGATCGTCGGCGCGGTCGCTCTTCGCGAGCGTGTCGGCGAGATTGCCGATCGCGAGCGAGGCGGGACAGCGCGGGTACGCGGTGATGACGGGCTCGCCGCGCATCACTGCGCGACCGATGGCCGGATCCTTCGGCACCGCGCCGAGGTAATCGAGCCCGAGGTTGAGGAATCGTTCCGCGAGTGCGAGCAGGCGACGGAACACCTGCTCGCCTTCGGCCGGACTCGACACTTGGTTCGCGAGCACTCGCACGCGGCGCACCGCGCAGCGCGTGCAGAGCACCTTCAGCATGCCGTACGCATCGGCGACGCTGGTCGGCTCGGGCGTCACCACGAGCACGATGTCCTTCGCCGCCGCCGCGAAGCCGACCGCGTTGCTACCGATGCCCGCGCCGGTGTCGACGACGATCGCATCGAAGCGCGCGTCGAGCTCGTCGACGGCCGCGAACAGCTCGCGACGCTGGGCATCGCCGAGATCCGCGAGATCGTACTGACCGGACGCACCGGGCAACAGCCACACGTTGTCGGGTCCCTGCAGGATCACGTCGTCGATCGTCGCGTCGCCGCGTACGAGATCCGCGGTGGTGTACGCGGGTGCGAGGCCCATCACGATGTCCATGTTCGCGAGGCCGAGGTCGGCATCGATCGCGAGCACTCGCGCACCGCGCTTGCCGAGCGCGAGCGCGAGGTTCACCGAGATGTTGGTCTTGCCGACGCCGCCCTTGCCGGACGTGATCGCGATGACCGTGGGGCTCATCGGCACGGTGGCCGATCGCAGCGGGATGACGTCGCCCAGATCCAGCGCAGGCTCGTTGCCGGGGTCGCTGGTTTCTGCGTGGGCGGGAGCGATCGACAGCGATCGCGCTTGGTCTTTGGTGGCTTGGTCGTTCATGTGCGCGCGCCTCCGAGCAACAGATCCAGGAGGAAGTCGGGATGGGCCAGGGTGAGATCGTCGGGGACCTGGGGACCGGTCGCCGCGAAGGAGAAGGGCAGCTCGCTGCGCATGCGCAGCGCGATGACGCTGCCGATCGCGATCGCTTCGTCGACCTTGGTGACGAGCAGCGACTGCGGATCGGCGGGACGGTACAGATGCGCGATGCGCTCGAGCTCTTCGCTGCGCGTCGCCGCGGCGACACACAGGTGCGTGCGCACGGGCTCGCCGGCGCGCGCGAGCTTGCGGCCGAGATCCGCGAAGCCGTCGGGATTCGCGGGCGAGAGCCCCGCGGTGTCGACGAGCACGAGCTCGGCGTCGCGATGATCGGCGAGCGCCGGGCCGAGGCCGTTCGCGGGTGCGACGGTGATCGGCAGCTCGAGCAGCTTCGCGTACGCGCGCAGTGCAGCGGTGCCGCCGATGCGACCGTCGTCGAGGCTGATGAGTGCGACCTTCTGGCCGGCGACGAGCGCCGCGTTCGCAGCGAGCTTCGCGACCGTGGTGGTCTTGCCGACGCCGGTCGGACCGACGAACGCTACGACTCGTGCGCCGGGGAAGAGGCCGGTGGCGGGGCCGAGAAGTGTACGAAGGTGGCGACGCAGCGCTTCGTCGGCGGCCTCGGGATCGAGGCCTTGCGGCAGCGCGCGCAGCCAACCTTCCGCGAGATCGCGGGGGACCATCGCGGCGAGCAAGCGACGACGCAGCGCTGCATACGGTGCGACCTGATTCTGTCCTGCGGCCGCAGCGATCGCGCTGATTGGATCATCGGCGATGATCGACTTCACCGGCTGCTTCGGTTGCTCGCGCACGCGCTCGGCGCGACGCTCGGGCAACAGCGCTCGAATGGCGCTCAGATCTGCGGGCGGCTTCTTTTCGGGGGACGGGGCCGGCGCAGCGCCTTCGGGCGCAGCGGCGGTGACCTCGATCAGCGTGCCACCGAGCAAACCGAGCGCGCGTCCGGGTACGCGGCGGGTCTCGAGGATCACGGCCTCGGGACCGAGCTCGCGGCGGACCAACGCGAGCGCTTCGCGGATCTCTCGGGCTTGGTAGGTGCGGGCTTCCATGGCGGGGATCTCAGGCGGCGAGCTTCACGACTCCGGTGGTGCTCACCTTCGTCTTGGCATCGAGCTCGCGCATGCTCATCACTGCAAGACCCGGTGCATGTCGTGCCGCCAACGCGGCGACGGTGCGCCGCAGCTCTGGCGCGACGAGCAACAGCGGTTCAGCGCCGGACTTGCTCGCGGCCGCGACGGCGTGCTCGAGACTGCGGACCAGTCGCGGCACGAGCCCGACTTCGGCGGCCCCGTTCGGTCCACGTCCGCGCAGCGCAGCCTCGGCATCGGGACCGAGCACGAGCGCGTGCAGCGTGCCCTTCTCGTCGACGTGACGGCCGACGATCTGACGCCCCATCCGCTCGCGCACGAGCTCGGTGAGCACGTCGGGGTCCTTGACGGTGGCCGCATGATCCGCGATGGCCTCGAGGATCGTGCGGAGATCTCGAATGCCGATGCCTTCGCGCAGCAGGTTGCGCAGCACCTTGATGACCTCGGACTGCGGCAACAAGGTCGGCATGATCTCTTCGACCAGCTTGCTGTTCGTGCGCGAGAACGCGTCGAACAGCTCCTGCGCCTCGCTGCGACCGAGCACGTCGGCGGCATGGCGGCGCAGCACCTCGGTGATGTGCGTCGCCGCGACCGTCGCAGGATCGACCACCGTGTAGCCGAGCAGCTCCGCGCGCTCCTTGTCGCTCGAGGTGATCCACACGGCGGGCATGCCGAACGCCGGCTCCTTGGTGGCTTCGCCCTTGAGCTGGCCGGTGGCGCCGCCGGGGTTGATCGCGAGCAGTCGGTTGAGTCGCAGCGAGCCTTCGGCGATCGCCTGGCCCGAGAGCATCAAGCGGTACTCGCTGCTCGCGAGTCGCAGGTTGTCGCGCACGTGGATCGGCGGCACCACGATGCCGAGCTCGGGCACGAGCTGGCGGCGCACTTGGCCGATGCGCTTGAGCAGGTCGCCGCCGCGGTTGCGATCGACCAGCGGTACCAGATCGAAACCGACCTCGAGCGCGAGCAGATCGACCTTCAGCAGGTCGTGCAACGGCACGTCCTCGTCGTTCTGCTTCTTCTTCTCCTCGGGTGCGGCGGCGGGCTTCTCGGCGGCCTTGCGCGCGCGGCGGGCGAGCGCGAAGCAGCCCGCGGAGAGGCCGGCGAACGCGAGCAGCGGCATGCCGGGCGCGAAGCCGATCGCCGCGAGCGCGATGCCGGCGACGTACAGCGGCTCGGGGCGGCCCACGAGCTGACGCGAGAGCTGCGTGCCGAGGTCCTCGCCGCTGGCGGTGCGTGCGGCGATGAGGCCGGCCGCGATGGAGGTCAAGAGCGCGGGGATCTGCGAGACCAGGCCGTCACCGATGGTGAGGATCGTGTAGGTCTTCGCCGCATCACCGAACGACAGCTTCTGCTGCGCGATGCCGATGATGATGCCGCCGACGATGTTGATCGCGGTGATGATGAGGCCGGCGACCGCATCGCCTTTGACGAACTTGTTGGCGCCGTCCATCGCGCCGTAGAAGTCGGCTTCGTCGTTGATCGCCTTTCTACGGGCGCGTGCGGTGGCTTCGTCGATGTGGCCGTTGGCGAGATCGTTGTCGATCGCCATCTGCTTGCCGGGCATCGCGTCCAACGTGAAGCGCGCGGCGACCTCGGCGATACGGCCGGCACCAGCGGTGATCACCTTGAAGTTGATGACCACGAGGATGACGAACACGATGATGCCGACGAGGTAGCTGCCGCCCACCACGAAGGCGCCGAACGCCTTGATCACGTGGCCGGCGGCCTCGGTGCCCTCGTGGCCGTGCAGCAGGATGAGCCGCGTCGACGCGATGTTGAGCGACAGCCGCAACATCGTGGTGACCAGCAAGACCGCGGGGAAGGTGGAGAACTCGGCGGGATCGCCGAGGTTCACCGCGAGCAGGAAGACCAGGAGGCCCATCGTGATGCTGAAGGTCAGCAGCACGTCGAGCAGCACCGGGGGCAGCGGGAGGATCAGCATCATCACCACGGCCACGAGGCCGATGGCGACTGCACGCGCGGTTCTGTTGCTGCTCGGATCGCTCACGCGTGATTCCGCCGGTCGACGCCTTCAGTGCAACCGCCGGGCCGAGACGGAACACCCTCGCGCGCTCGGCTCGCAGAGGGAATTCGGGGGTGGGGAGGGCGCGATGCGTTGGCACGCGCCCCAGCGCGGGACAGCGCGTCGCGATCGTGTGGGCACCACCGCCAACCTTCAGGCGGGTGTGCACGAGCGTTGACGGCCCAGAGGCGGACGCTCAGCGCGAGAGATCGCGCAGGATGATGTCGTCGAGCTCGTCGGCGGAGGGCGACGGCCGTCGCGCTCGGCTGGGCGTTGCTCTCCTCGGTTCGCAGCCGTGCCACGCTGCGCGCGATCGTGTAGGGTGCCACGCAGTCATGGCGCTCTCCGAGCAGGACATCCGCGTGCTCGCGTTCATGGCGGAGCGGGTCATCGCGAACGCTGACGGCGACGTCACTGGGTTCGAGGTTCGTCAGAAGTTCACGCGCTCGGTTGACCTGAACCGCCTGCTCGAGGCCGGGTTCATCAACCAGGTGTCGGGTGACCCCCCGGATGAGCACTTCAAGGTGACGCTTGCCGGCGCGAAGCTGACCCCCGTGTGGGACTCGCTGTGTGACGCCATCCAGGTTGCGCTCGCCTTCATGAAGCGCGCGCTCGAGCAGGACCCCCGGAAGCAATCGTTCGAATGGCCGGAGATCAGCGCGGAGAGCAAGCAGCTGGAGTTCCGCGTCCTCAAGACCGCGCTCCTGAACCGCCCCGGAAATTCCGGAGGGTTGATTACGTGAGTCCAGCGACCTCGGCTGGGGTGTTCGTGGGTTGATGATACATGGCTTCGAATTCGAAGGGTGCACGGTAGCCGAGCGGCGCGAGCAGACGGTGGCGGTTGA